>JBHENL010000119.1:0-8866 GCA_046262075.1 Gemmatimonadota bacterium | reverse complement strand
TCGTGCTCGACGACGAGGGCTTCCCGCTCGACATCCAGGAATCGGTCCGGCTCGAGAGCCACCGGCTCATCGAGGAGTTCATGCTGCTCGCCAACGAGATCGTGGCGCAGCGGGCGCAGAAGCGGGGCGTCCCGTTCGTCTACCGGGTGCACGAGGAGCCCGACCCGCTGAAGCTCGAGAACCTCCGGCGCTTCGCCGGCGTGTTCGGCTACGTGATCCCCCCGGGGCAGGTCACGCCGCGGGTGCTCCAGCGCACGCTCCAGCGGGCGGAGGGTACGCGCGAGGAGAAGGTCCTCAACACGGTCGTGCTGCGCTCGATGAAGCAGGCGCGTTACAGCGTCGACAACATCGGCCACTTCGGCCTGGCGTCGGAAGCCTATACCCACTTTACGTCGCCCATCCGCCGCTACCCGGACGTGCTCGTGCACCGCGTCGTGAAGGACCTCGAGGCGGCGGCCGCGCGCCCCGCGGAAGAGAAGGACGAGGAGCGGCGAGAGCTGTCGGGCGTCGCGGAGCACGCCTCGGCCCAGGAGCGCGTGGCCACGGAGGCGGAGCGGGACTCGATCGACCTGAAGAAGGTCGAGTTCATGGAGCGCCACCTGGGCGAGACCTTCGCCGGCACGATCAGCGGCGTGCAGGCATTCGGGTTCTTCGTGCGCCTCCAGCGCTGGTTCGTGGAAGGCCTCGTGCACGTGAACACGCTGGAGGACGACTACTATCTGTTCGAGGAGCGGCAGTACTCGCTGGTGGGGAAGAACACCGCGCGCAGCTTCCGGCTCGGCGACCCGGTGGAGGTGCAGATCGCGCGCGTGAACCGCGAGGCGCGCCAGATCGACCTCCTGCTCGTGGGCGAGGTGCGGGGCGAGCGGCGGCGGACGGGGCCGCGGAGGTCGCGCGCCGACACGCCCGCGCCCGGTGTCCCCGCGACCGCTGTCGCCGACGGGGGCGCTCCGCGGGCGAGGTCGGCGGACGGAGGGGCGCGGGGGGTCGGCCGCGCGGGCGGGCGCGATGGCGCCCCGCGGGGCGGGCGCGGCTCTCGAGGTGGACGCGGTCGCGGGCGGAAGGGCGGCTGACGGGGGACCGCGCCGGCGGGGATCCGGAGGCGCGAGAGCGTGGCCCTGCCCCCGGCTGCACGTTAACGTAGCGCGCGAGCCGGAACCGCCGCGCGAACCGGGCGGGGTCGCGAAGACAACCCTCGGAGGGAGGAGACGATGACGGAAGTCCACCATCACCACGACGGAGGCGGGAACTCGGGCGGCCTCTACGCCGTCCTGATCATCGTCGTGATCCTGATACTCGCGGCCGTGCTCTACTTCAGCGGCGCGCTCGGCGGGGGAGCCGCCGCGGGGGACGCCGACACGGACGTCAACGTCGAGGTCCCCACTCCGGACGTGGACGTCGAGGCCGGCGGAGAGGCCAACTAGGCGCCCCACGCAGGGATCGCGGCGAAGCGGGCGGAGGCGACTCCGCCCGCTCTCTCGTTCGACCCTTCTCTCCCATCCGCCGGAGGCCGCGTGCGCATCCTGCTTCCCTTCCTGCTCCTCGTGCCGGCCAGCCTCGCGCTCGAGCTCGCGCACGCCTCGCCGCTGGTCGTCTTCGCCTCCGCCTGCCTCGCCATCGTCCCCCTCTCGATGCTGCTCGGCAAGGCCACCGAGGAGGTCGCGATCCACGCCGGGCCGGCGATGGGCGGCTTCCTCAACGCCTCGCTCGGCAACCTCGCCGAGCTGATCATCACGATCCTCGCACTGCGCCAGGGCCTCGTGGACCTGGTGAAGGCCTCGATCACCGGCTCGATCCTCGGCAACCTGCTGCTGATCCTGGGCGCGAGCCTCCTGGCTGGCGGCGCGACCCGGGTGAAGCAGCAGTTCAACCGCACGGCGGCGGGCGTGTACGCGTCGATGCTGACGCTCGCGCTGGTGGGATTGGGGATCCCCTCGGTGTTCGCCCTCACGCATCCGAACGTCCCGGGCGGGGCGCCGCAGACCCTCAGCGTGATCGTGGCGGTCCTGCTGCTCGGGATCTACCTGTCCCAGCTGTTCTTCACCTTCAAGACCCACCGCTCGATGGTGGCCCCCGCGATCAGCCACGAGCACACCGCCGCCTGGCCGATGAAGCTCGCGCTCGGCGTTCTCGTCGGCTCGGCGCTGCTCATCGGGCTCGAGAGCGAGATCCTGGTGGGGGCCATCGAGCCCACCGTCGAGGCCCTCGGCTGGAGCCAGATCTTCCTCGGTCTCGTGATCATCCCCATCGTGGGCAACGCGGCCGAGCACGCCACCGCGATCTGGGTGGCGGCGAAGAACCAGATGGACCTGGCGATGGGAATCGCGATCGGCTCCTCGACCCAGGTCGCGCTCCTCGTCGCACCGGTGCTCGTCCTCCTCTCGCTCGGCATGGGCACGCCCATGGACCTGGTGTTCACGCCCTTCGAGGTGGTATCGCTCGCGATGGCGGTCGGCATCGTGAGCCTGATCTCGCTCGACGGCGAGACGAACTGGCTCGAGGGCGCGCAGCTGCTCACGGTGTACGCGATCCTGGGCGTGGCGTTCTACTTCTATTAGGGTGTTTGTGAGCCCGCTTCGACGGGACGCGGGCGCTCCAGCGAGGGGCAACGCAGCTCACACACCAGGCAACCTCGGAGAGGAGAAGGTGTCATGAACGAGCGCGGAAGCGGAGCGAGGGCCCGGCTTCGAGCGGGGCTGACGGCGCTGCTGGGAGTGGTCGCGCTGGCGGGGACGGTCGCCTGCGCGCCGGCCGAGGACGCCGCCGAGAGCGACGCCGCCGACGCCGACACCGTGCAGCCTGCCGAGGGGCCTGCGGCGGGCGTCGACCGCGATGCCGAGGCCGAATCGATCCGCGACATCGGCCGCCGGTGGCTGGCCGCCGTGGCCGCCAAGGACACCGCCTTCATCCGCAACGCCTACGCGGAGGACGCACGCTTCATGGCCCCGGGAGCGGAGGCCGCCACCGGGAGCGAGGCCATCGTGGGCGCGTGGGGGCAGCTCTTCGCCCTGCCGAACGTCTCGTTGACGTTCGCGCCGAGTGCGCTGGAGGTCGCCGCCGCCGGCGACATGGCCTACGAGGTCGGCACCTACCAGCTCACGTTCGACGGCGAGGAGGGCGAGGTGGAGGACCGCGGCAGCTACGTCGTCGTCTGGGAGAAGAGAAACGGCGAGTGGAAGGCGGTCGCGGACATCGTGACGAGCGAGCTCGCGAGCTGATCCGGCGGCGGCTGGCGAGACCGGCGGCGCCTGGCCACCTGCCCGGGCTGGCGGCGGCTCAGACCACGAACGTCCCGTCCTTCGCGAAGACTTGCCCGTCCACGAGGATCTCTCCGCCGCGACGCAGGTCGCAGACCATGTCCCAGTGGATGGCCGAGGCGTTGCGGCCGCCGGTCTCGGGGTAGCTGCGGCCCACGGCCAGGTGCACGGTGCCGCCGATCTTCTCGTCGAGCAGCGTGTTGCGGGTGAAGCGCGTGATCCCGAAGTTCGTGCCGATCCCGAGCTCGCCGAGTCGGCGCGAGCCCGCGTCGGTGTCCAGCATCTTCAGCAGGTACTCCTCGTTCTTGGAGGCCGTCGCCTTCACGATCCGGCCCTGTTCGAACCACAGCCGGATGTCCTCGACCTCGCGCCCGCCGGCCGTGGCGGGATAGGCGAAGCGCACGGTCCCGTTCGCCGATTCCTCGACCGGGCCCGTGAAGATCTCCCCATCGGGAAAGTTGCTGTCCCCGTAGGCGTTGATGAACGTCCGGCCCTCGATGGAGAGCGTCAGGTCGGTGTCGGGGCCGACGAGCCGCAGCTCGCGCCGCGGCGCGAGCCACTCGATCAGGCGCGCCTGGAACTCGCGCTGCTCGCGCCACGCGGCGACGGGGTCGGGCTCGGTGACGCGGCAGGCGGTGAACAGGAAGTCCTCGTACTCGGCCAGCGACATCTCGGCGTCCTGGGCATAGGCGTGTGTGGGGAACATCGTCGCGCACCAGCGCAGCTCGCCCCTGGCGGCGCGCTCCATGAAGCGCGCGGTCAGGTGATCGCGGGCGGCCTGCGCCGTCACCAGCTTGACCGGGTCCACGGACGTCAGGGCGCGGGTGTTCACGTCGGCCCCGATGCGCAGGAACGCGTCGTAGCGTTCCGTGACCAGCTCGTCGGTGGGCGAGACGTGGCGCAGCTGCTCGTCGGAGGCGTTGCGCAGGTAGGTCTCGGCGAGCCCGGGTAGGCTGATGCGCGCGTCCACGTGGGCTCCGCGGCGCAGCGCGCGGCGGTAGACCTCCAGCACGAGCGGCTCGGCTTCGGGCATCGCCTGCAGCAGCATGAGCTGGCCGGGCTGGACGTCCAGCGAGTAGTCCACGAGCACGGCCGCCATCTTCTCGACGCGCGGGTCGACCACGAACGCCCTCCTTCCGCGTGGGTCAGCTGCGCCGCTCAGCGCGCCGCGAGCCGGTCCTCCGCCACCTTGCGGCCTTCCGGCGTCGCCTCCGCGAGGGCCGCCTGGGCGGCGGCGAGCCGCGCGACGGGAACGCGGAAGGGGGAGCAGCTCACGTAGTCCAATCCGGCGTGGTGGCAGAAGGCCACCGACGAGGGCTCGCCGCCGTGCTCACCGCAGATCCCCACCTTGAGGTCCGGCCGCACGCCGCGGCCGAGCTCGACGGCGGTGCGGATGAGCCGCCCCACGCCGCGCGTGTCCAGCACCGCGAAGGGATCGGCGGCGTAGATGCCCTGGTCGAGGTAGAGGTGCAGGAACTTGCCCGAGTCGTCGCGCGAGAGCCCGAAGACCGTCTGCGTGAGGTCGTTCGTGCCGAACGAGAAGAACTCCGCCTCGCGGGCGATCTCGTCGGCGGTGACGCACGCCCGGGGGAGCTCGATCATCGTGCCCACGCTGTAGGGGAGCGCCACGCCACGCGCGGCGAGGACCTCGTCCACGGAGCGCCGGATCACCTCCGCCTGCAGCGCCAGCTCACGCGCCACGCCCACGAGCGGGACCATGATCTCGAGGACGACCGGCGTGCCCTCGGCCAGGACCTCGCACGCGGCCTCGGCCATGGCCTGGGCCTGCATCTCCGTGATCTCGGGGTAGGTGATCCCCAGGCGGCAGCCGCGATGGCCCAGCATCGGGTTCGCCTCGTGCAGCCGGGAGATCTCGGCCCGCAGGTCCCCCGCGGCCAGGCCCAGCCCCGCGGCCACGTGCGACAGGTCGTCCGTCTCGTGCGGCAGGAATTCGTGCAGCGGCGGGTCCAGGAGCCGGATCGTCACGGGCCGGCCCTCCATCGCACGGAAGATCCCGGCGAAGTCCCCGCGCTGCAGCGGCAGGAGCTCCTCGAGCGTCCTGCGCCGAGCGGCCTCGCTCGTGGCGAAGATCATCCGCCGCACGAGCAGGATGCGCTCCTCGTCGAAGAACATGTGCTCCGTCCGGCAGAGGCCGATCCCCTCGGCCCCGAAGTCGATCGCCTGGCGCGCGTCGTGCGGCGTGTCCGCGTTGGCGCGCACGCCCAGCCGCCGGAAGCGGTCGCACCATTCGAGCAGCGTGCGGAACTCTCCCTGGAGCTCGGCGGGGCGGGTCGCGACGCGGCCCAGGATCACGCGGCCGGTGGAGCCGTCGAGAGTCAGCCAGTCGCCCTTGGCGACCGTGACGACGCCCACGCGGAACGCGCTGCCGTCGGGGAGGATGTCGATCTCCTTGCACCCCGCGACGCAGCACTTGCCCATCCCACGCGCGACGACCGCGGCGTGCGACGTCGTCCCCCCCCGGGCGGTGAGGATCGCCTGCGCGGCAGCCATGCCGTGGATGTCCTCCGGCGAGGTCTCGCGCCGCACGAGGACCACGGCCTCGCCCGCCTCGGCCCACTCCATCGCCTCGTCGGCCGAGAAGACGACACGGCCGGAGGCCGCTCCGGGCGAGGCGGCCAGCCCCGTCGCCAGCACCTCGAAGGCCGCGCTCTCGTCGATCGAGGGGTGGAGCAGCGTCTCGAGCTGCCCGGAATCGATGCGCCCCACGGCCGTCGCCTCGTCGATCAGACCCTCGCCGACCATCTCCACGGCCGCGCGGACCGCCGCGGCAGCCGTGCGCTTGCCGGCGCGGGTCTGCAGCAGCCAGAGGTGACCGCGCTCGATCGTGAACTCGAGGTCCTGGATGTCCCGGTAGTGGGACTCGAGCCGGTCGCACACGGCCCGGAGCTCCTGGAAGGCGTCGGGCATCCGCTCCTCGAGCGAGGTGCCGTCCCCGTTCCTGCGGATCGGGTGCGGCGTGCGGTTCCCGGCCACGACGTCCTCGCCCTGCGCGTTCACCAGGAACTCGCCGTAGAGCTCGCGCGCCCCGGTGGAGGGGTCGCGGGTGAAGGCGACGCCGGTCGCGGAGTCGTCGCCCAGGTTCCCGAACACCATCGCCTGCACGGTGACTGCGGTGCCGAGGGTGTCGGGGATCCCGTGCAGCCGCCGATAGCGTACGGCCCGCCGGTTCCCCCAGGAGGTGAACACCGCGCCGATCGCGCCCCAGAGCTGCTCACGCGGTTCCTGCGGAAAGGCTCGGCCAGCCGAGCGGCGGATCGTCTCGAGGAACTCGCCGACGAGCGTGCGCAGCTCCGACTCGCCGAGTGCCGAGTCCGACTCGGCGCCGGCGGCGGCCTTGCGGGCCTCGAGCGCGCGCTCGAAGCGGTCGTGGGGCACGCCCATCACGACGTCGCCGTACATCTGGAGCAGCCGGCGGTATGCGTCGAAGGCGAAGCGCGCGTTGCCGGACTCCCGGGCCAGGCCTTCGACGGTGTCGTCGTTCAGGCCGAGGTTCAGCACGGTGTCCATCATGCCGGGCATCGAAACCGGCGCTCCGGAGCGCACGGAGACCAGCAGCGGCCGGCTCTCGTCGCCGAAGCGCCGCCCCAGCCGCTCCTCGATGCGCCGCAGCGCGGCGTCGACCTCGCCGGTGAGGCCGTCGGGATAGGTTCCCCCCGTCCGGTCGAAGTGCGTGCAGACCTCGGTCGAGATCGTGAACCCGGGAGGCACCGGGATCCCCATCCGGGTCATCTCGGCCAGGTTCGCGCCCTTGCCGCCGAGAAGATCCCGCATCGAGCCGTCGCCCTCGGCCCGGCCCTGCCCGAACGAGTACACCCGCTGCGTCCCCTTCACTCCACGGCCCCCAGCTGTCCGGTCGTGCGCTCGAACACCAGCTTGTCGTCCATGTTGCCCTCCACGTGCACGGGATAGCGGCCGGTGAAGCAGGCGTCGCAGAAGCGCCGGCGATCCCCCAGCGCGCGGTACATTCCGTCCTCGGAGAGGTAACCGAGGGAATCCAGGTTCAGGTAGTCGCGCAGCTCGGTGATGGACATCTGTGCGGCGATCAGGTCCTCGCGCACCGGAATGTCGACGCCGTAGTAGCAGGGGTGCAGGAGCGGGGGCGAGCTCACGCGCAGGTGCACCTCTCGGGCGCCGGCGTCGCGCACGAGCTGCACCAGCGCCTTGCTCGTCGTGCCACGCACGATCGAGTCGTCCACCACGACCACGCGCCGCCCGCGGATGACGCTCGCCACGGGGTTGTACTTCACCTTCACGCCGAAGTCGCGGATCGACTGGGTCGGCTGGATGAACGTGCGGCCCACGTAGTGGTTGCGGATGAGCCCCAGCTCGAGCGGGATGCCCGAGGCTTCGGCGTAGCCCAGCGCGGCGGAGTTCGACGAGTCGGGGACCGAGAACACGCAGTCGGCCTCGACCGGGTGCTCGCGCGCCAGCTCGCGGCCGAAGCTGCGGCGCGCCTCGTCGGTGGACGTGCCGAAGACCTGCGAGTCCGGGCGCGAGAAGTAGATCAGCTCGAAGACGCAGGCGTGCTCGGACCGTGCCTCGGCCAGACGCAGCGACGTGAGCCCCTCGCGCGTGACCTTCAGCACCTCTCCGGGCTCGACCTCGCGCACGAACGAAGCGCCCACGATGTCGAGGGCGCAGGTCTCGGAGGCCAGGAACGTGCCTCCCTCGGGCTGGCGGCCGAGGACGAGCGGCCGGAAGCCGTGCGGGTCGCGCGCGCCGTAGAGCACGCCCTCGGCGAGGATGATCAGCGAGTAGGCGCCGCGCAGCCGGCGCAGCGACTCGAGCAGCCGTCCGTCGAGCGTGGGCTCGCGCGAGCGGGCGATCAGGTGGACGACGACCTCGCTGTCGACGGTGGACTGGAAGATCGCACCCGCCTGCTCCAGCTCCTCGCGCAGCTCGCGGGCGTTGACGAGGTTGCCGTTGTGCGAGATCGCCAGCGGACCGCCTTTGAGGTTGGCCAGGATCGGCTGGGCGTTGACCAGGTTGGAGGAGCCGATCGTGGAGTAGCGGTTGTGGCCCACCGCGCAGGCGCCCGGCAGCGAGGAGAGGACCTCCTGTGTGTAGACGTCGGCGACGAGGCCCATCGCCTTGTGGACGTAAGGCCGACCACCCGCGAAGGTGACCATCCCGCTCGACTCTTGTCCGCGGTGCTGCAGGGCATAGAGGCCCAGGTAGGCGAGCTCGGCGGCGCCGGGCACCCCGAAGGCCCCGACGATCGCGCACTCGTGGCGTGGGCCGCTCATCGCGGGCGCTCCATCAGCCGCGGGATGGCCTCCTGCCACGCTTCGCGCAGCGTCTCGATCGCGACCTCGACGCCGCGCCCCAGGCGGAAGGCGGCTCCCCGCGGGCCCACCGTCCCCACCCGGCGGATCGGCACCCGCTCGCGCGCCGCGAGCCGCTCCACCCGTGCGGCATCGCCGGGAGCCGTGGCGAGCACGATGCGGGAGGGATCCTCCCCGAAGAGCCGGGCGGCTTCCGCGGCGGCGGAGCGGTCGTCCGTCCGGCACTCCCAGCCGCCGGCCTCGAGTCCGAAGGACCCCTCGGGGCCGAAGCAGCACTCGGAGAGTGCGACGGCGAGCCCGCCG
>JBHENL010000118.1:0-3065 GCA_046262075.1 Gemmatimonadota bacterium | reverse complement strand
CCGGCGCCGCCACTAGCATCCCGTGCGCCACGCGCGCGCCGTAGCGCGAGGAGCGGGCGAACGCCTCGTCGACGTGCAGCGGGCTGCGGTCCCCCGTGAGCCTCGCGAAGCACTCGACGTCGTCCTCCCCCACGACGTAGTGGAGCGCGGCGTGGTCTCCCACCCGCACCTCGTCCAGGCGCAGCGACCGCAGGTCGGGGGCGCGGCTCAGCACGGCGCGCCGCTCCCCGGCGCCGGCACGAGGATCCGGGGGTCGAGGCGATGGAGGTCGGTCTGCCCCGCGAGGCGCAGCGCGTTCTCCAGCTCCAGCCGCAGGAGCCGAAGCACGTGCTCGACTCCGTCCTGACCCCCGACCGCCAGCCCCCAGAGGACGGGACGTCCCACGAGCACGGCCGCGGCTCCGAGTGCCAGCGCCTTCAGCACGTCGGTGCCACGCCGCACCCCACCGTCGAGCAGCACCGGCACCGCGCCGTCCACGGCCGCCACGACGCCGGGCAGCGCGTCGAGCGCCGCCACCGTTCCCTCGAGCTGCCGGCCGCCGTGGTTCGACACCAGGATCCCCGACGCGCCGCGGCGCAGCGCCTCGCGCGCGTCCGCGGGCGCGAGCACGCCCTTCAGGAGCACCGGCAGGCGCGTCGTCGCGCGCAGCCACTCGACCGAACCCCAGTCCAGCGAGGGGTCCAGCTGGTGCGAATAGGCGAACAGTCCCGAGACGCCGGGGGCGGGCGCCTCGAGCGGGCTGTCGCGGAGGTTGCCCATCACGAGCCCGTCGGGCAGGTGAAAGGCGTTGCGCATGTCCCGGTCGCGGCGCCCGAAGGCAGGCGAGTCCACGGTGAGGACGAGCGCCCGGCAGCCGGCGGCCTCGGCGCGCCGCACCAGCTCGAGCGTCAGCTCCCGGTCGCGATGGATGTACAGCTGGAACCAGAGCGGGGCGTCCGAGGCGGCGGCGACCTCTTCCACGGGCAGGTTCGCGATCGTGCTGACGACCATCAGCGTGGCCGCCGCCGCGGCGGCTCTCGCAGTCGCCGCCTCACCCTCCGGATGAACCAGCTGGTGAAAGGCGGTGGGTGCGATCAGCACCGGGAAGGCCACGGGCGTACCCAGCAACGTGACCCCGGTGCGGACGGCCGACACGTCCACCAGGACGCGCGGGAGGAAGCGCCAGCGTGCGAACGCCGCGCGGTTGGCGCGGACCGTCTCCTCCGCTCCCCCGCCGCCCGCGATGTAGTCGTAGGCCATCGCCGAGATCCGGCCGCGCGCCAGCTCCTCGTACTCGAGCACGTTGACAGGTCGGGGGGCGGCCCCGCCGCCCGTGTCTCCGGTGGAGGGGGTGGCCGGGCCGGCGGATACTGAGGGTGGGCTCTGCGCGCTGCGTCTCACGGGGCCGGAGGTGCATCGACTCGCGCGGCGATCCGTAGCTTGAAAGGACGGTAGTATAGCCGTACGGTGCAGCTTCGACCAACGCGGGAGGGGCCGCATGGCCGCACACGAAGGGGATCCGGCGCCCGCCGGCGAGGAGCGCTGGTTGGACGCCGAGCGCCGGCAGGCGCTCGAGGAGCTGGAGGACTGGCTCGAGCGGCCGCTCGTGGCGCTGGGTGTCGTGTGGCTCGGGCTGCTGGTGGTCGAGCTCGTTCGGGGCCTGTCTCCGGCGCTCGAGGTGCTGGGCACCGTCATCTGGGTGGTGTTCCTCGGCGACTTCGCGCTGCGCCTGACGCTGGCTCCCGATCGCAGTCGTTACGTCCGACGGAACTGGCTCACGGCGCTGTCGCTGGTGGTTCCGGCGCTACGCGTACTGCGCTTCGCGCGCGTGCTGCGCGTTGCGCGCGTCGCGCGCGCGGGTCGGGGCCTGCGCCTGGTGCGGCTCGTGAGCTCGGTGAACCGCGGGATGCGCGCGCTGCGGGCGAGCCTCAGCCGGCGCAAGTTCGCGTACGTGATCCTGCTCACGCTCCTCGTCACCGTGGTGGGCGCGGCGGGCATGTACGCATTCGAGCGGGAGTCCGCGAACGGCTTCCGGGACTTCGAGTCCGCCCTCTGGTGGACCGCCATGGTCATGACGACCCTCGGCTCCGAGAGCTGGCCGCGCACGGGAGCCGGCCGCCTCCTGTGCCTGGGGCTCGCGATCTACGCCTTCGCAGTGTTCGGGTACACGACGGCGACCCTGGCCACCTTCTTCGTCGGCCGCGACGCGGAGGACGAGCGGGGCGAGCTGGCGGGATCGCGCGAGCTCGAGGCCGTACGCTCGGAGCTCGCCCGGCTGCGCGAGGAGATCCGTGCCGGGCGCACGGGAGGTCCCGTCTGAGACGCGACCCGCGGCTCACGGCGGCCGGGTTCGCGGTGGTGGCGCTCCTCGTCTCGGCCGGAAGCCGGGCGCAGGCTCCCGCCCGGACCGCGCGCCCCGTGCTGCTCCTCCCACGGGACGTCCTCGCCGAGATGAACGCGCTCTTCACCGCGAACAACTCGCACTGGGACGAGCTCGCGGATCTGACGACGCTCGAGCAGATGCTGGGAACGATCAAGCCCACCCAGCGCGAGTACCTGGGGTGCCTGCAGGGAACCCTGGAGGGCGACACGCTGCGGATCCGGGGCTGGGGCCAGGCGCGGGACCTGAAGCAGCTGCAGTTCGCGGTGGACGGCAGCTGCGAGCACATCGCCGACGTCGTGGGCACGTGGCACACGCACCCCTTCCGGGCAGACCCCGGGGGGTGCGCCTTGAAGGAACGGTCGCTCTCTGCGCTGGATCTGGCAACGTTCTCCCGCAGCACCGATGGAGTCAGCGTCGTCGTGTGGGACGTCGACTCGCTCGACGTCGCTCTGCGCGGCGCCGACGGCCGTATGACCCACCCGGCGCACGTGGCGCTCCGGTAGGAACGGCCGGTCCCGCCGCGCCCCGGCTTCCTCCCCCCATCCCGCATCGGCGCTTCGGCTCCCCCCGGCGCCCGGGCTTCCCGTCCCAGAACGCGTCAACATTCTTGACACGTTTTTCACGGGCGGCCTACGATCGCTTCGAACGCGCGAGCGACGCGATCGGCGGCGAAGGGGCCGCCCGGGAGGATCGCCGGATCGCC
>JBHENL010000117.1:0-18917 GCA_046262075.1 Gemmatimonadota bacterium | reverse complement strand
TCTCGGGGCCCGAGGCGCCCGCCGGGCTGAGGCACGTGTTCGCCGCCGGCGGGACCTTCCGCGTGCGGGCGCGGCTGACGGACGACGAAGGTCTCGTGACGCTCGCGGAGCGCCTGGTGCGGGTGACGGAGAACCTGCCTCCGCGCGCCTCGCTCGGGCTCTCGCCCGAGGCCGGCCCGGCCCCGCTCGAGGTCCGCGTCACGGGCAGCGGCACGGACCCGGAGGGCGCGGTCACGCTCTACGAGCTCGACGTGGACGGGGACGGCCGCTTCGACGTCGTCCGGCCCACGCCGATCGACACCGTGCTCACGCTCGAGGACTACACTCGGCCGGTGGAGATCGCGTTGCGGGTCACCGACGCGGGTGGGCGCACGGGCGAGGAGCGGCGCACCGTGCGGCCCCTGCCGAACGTGGACGTCGAGGGCTCCAGCCTCTCCCAGTCGGGCTCGGGGCGGCTGCGGGCGGACGGAAGCGCCTCGCGGCTCGTGTCCCTGCAGGTGGTGGATCCCTCGGGCAAGCCGCTCCCGGCCGTGGAAGTCGAGGTCGCCTCGAGCCGCAACGCGGGCGCGGCGGGGACGGTCGACCGGCTGAGCCCGACGCGCGGCGTGACCGACGGGCTGGGCCGCTTCGAGACGCTCTTCTCCACGACGTCCAGCTCCAGCCTGCTCGGCGACGCCGTCGTCGGCGCGCGAGCGGGCGGCCGTGAGCTCGAGCAGACGATCACCGTCCAGTTCTCCTCGGCCGTGAGTGCCGCGGCGAGCAGGTTGAGCTGCCCTCTCTCCTCGGTGCACGTGGAGGGATCCACCTCCCAGCCGCAGGGCGCCCGCATCCGGGCCACGGTCCAGGACGCCCGGGAGCAGCCCCTCGCCGGGATCCACGTGAGGCTGGGGACGCGCGATCTCGGGCTCTACCGCGTGACGCCTGCCGAGGGGCGGACGGACGGGAGCGGCACGTTCGAGTTCACCGTGAGCTCCGACCTCGCGGGCACCAGCACGTTCGTGGACCTCTACGCCGACGGTCTGAAGACCTCGGCGATGTGCACGGTCAGCTTCGACAGCTGACCCAAGCCGGGTGCGGTGACGGGACTCTCGCCGCTCCGCCCGACGCTGGAGCGGCGCGGCGGCGGGTCGTCCGAGCCGCCGGCCGAGCGCTCCCTCTCTCTACGCCCCCCACGCCACAGGCCTCCGGGCGCGGCGGCCAGGACGATTCCCGCCGCCGCACGGCCTGGCACCGCCGCCCGGGCCGGTTGACCCTTCCCCGCCCCGTCGTCTATCTTCCGTCCGTTTTTCGGCCAGCTTCCATCCGTCGTGGCACGGCTCGGCCTGCGCCGGGCTTCGGTGTCGTTTCGCTTTCCCCGAGGTTCGCACCATGGAGAGAGTGTCCGTTCCCGTCCGATCCCTTCCGCGCCTCCGCGCCCTCCTGTTGGCCGCGCTCGTCCCAGCCCTCGCCTGCAGCAGCAGCGGCAGCGGCCCCGACGAGGAGCGTGGGCTGCTGCGGGTCTCCGCCAGCGACGTGGACCGCGCCGGAGCGGCCGCGCTGGCGGGCTTCGAGGAGAACGACGTGAGCAGCTTCCGGATCCAGCTGAACGCAGGGGCGCACGTGGTCGTCGACACCACCTTCTTCGGCTCGCCCGCGGTCCCGCACGACTTCACGCTGGAGCCGAACACCTACGTCGTGCTGGTGGAGGCCTTCCAGAGCGGCGACGTCCTGCTGTTCACGGGAGCCGACCAGGCGACGGTGGTGGCGGACGACACGGCCTCGGTGGGCGTGGACCTGGATCCTTCCATCGGGGCGATCCAGGTCACGATCGCGGACGATACCAGTGCCGTCGTCGCCACGAACGCGACGGCTCCCGTGCGCGTGCAGGTTCGCAACGGACGCGGCCAGCCCGTCAGCGGCGTGGGTGTGGCCCTGACGGTGGATCCTGCCTCCGCGGGGTCGGTCGTCTTCCCGGCCACGGCGGAGACGGGAGCCGACGGCAGCCTCACCGGCACGTTCCAGCCCGCTCGGCGCGAGGGCGAGGGGCGCCTGCGCCTGGCGCTCGACGGCCTGCCGCTGGACCTCGCGGCCCCGGCGACCTTCTCCGTCGAGAGCCCCGTGGACGTGGGCCGCTCGACGATCTCCGTCGCCAACGGCGAGCGCGTGCTCGCCGACGGCGTGACCGAGGCCCTGATCGAGGTGCGCATCGTCGACGCGGACGGGAGGCCGCAGGCGGGGATACCCGTCACGGTCGTCTCGAGCCGCAACCCGACGGGCGCGGGGGACCCGGTCGACTTCATCGACAGCGACGCCGAGTTCACCGACGCCGCCGGGCGCGTCCGGGCGACGCTGTCCACGCGCTCCAGCTCCAGCCTCGCGGGCGACGCCACCGTCACGGCGCTGGCCGACGGCAAGGAGCTCTCGGCGTCGGGACGCGTCAGCTTCCGCTCCCTCGTGAGCACCTCGGGCACGCGCATCAGCACCGTTCCCGTCACCGTTCGCGCGAACGGCTCCGACTTCTCGGAGATCGTCGTGGAGGTCCGCGGCACGAACGGCCTGCCGCTCGCAGACACCTTCGTGGAGCTGCGCACGAACGGCATTCTCGGCGCCCGGCTCACGCCCGGGAGCGGCCGCACGGATCGGCAGGGGCTCTTCCGCTCGCGGATCGTCTCGACGACGAAGGGCTCGACCTTCGTGGACGTGATCGCCGACGGCCTGCGCACGAGTGCGAGCGGCTTCGTGATCTTCAACTGACCCAGCTCCGGCGGCCGCCGCGGGGTGCGCCGCGACGGCCGCCGGGGCCGGTGCCCTCCGCACCCCCCGGGGCCTGCTTGCCCCTCGTCGAGCTCGCCTTTCCCGTTCCGCTCCACCGCACGTTCACCTATCGGCTGCCGGAGGTCCCGGGGCCGGGCTTCGACGGCGCCGCACCCGCGCCGGGAACGCGCGTGCTCGCCAGGCTGGGACGGCGCCAGGCCGTCGGCTTCGTCGTGGCCGCCGCCGTCGAGGCGCCCCCGGGCGTGGAGGTCCGGCCGCTCGAGGCGGTGCTCGATCCCGTGCCGCTCTTCAGCCCCGCGCTCTGGCAGCTCGCGAAGTGGATCGCCGACTACTACGTGGCGCCCCTCGGGCTCGTTCTGAAGGGCATGCTCCCGCCCTCGCTCCTCCGTACCGGCCGGCGCGGGAGTGCCTCGCCCCTGCCGGTGGCCCCGACGGCGGAGTGGGTGGAAGCACTCGTGGACGAGCCGCCTCCGGGTCTCGGCCGCCGCGCCCGCGCGCAGTCCCGAGTGCTCGCAGCACTCCTCGCAGAGAGCGCCCCGCTCGAGGCGCGGAGGCTGCGCGAGACCGCGCGCGCCGGCTCGGGCGTGCTGGCCGCGATGGAGCGGGCCGGCCTCGTGCGCGTCGGCACCCGCCCCGCCGCGGGCCCGCGACCCGCGCAGGCGGCGGCCCGCGGCGAGGCCGCGCATCCGGCCACGCCGGACCAGGAGCGGGCGCTCGTGCGCCTGCGGGAGCGCCTGGCCAGGGCCGGCGCGGCGCCCCCCCGCCCGTTCCTGCTGCACGGCGTGACGGGCAGCGGCAAGACGCTGGTGTACCTGCGCCTGGTCGAAGAGGCGCTGGCGCGCGGCGGCGGCGCGATCGTGCTGGTCCCCGAGATCGGGCTCACGCCGCGCGCGGCGGCGCGGTTCCGCGAGGCCTTCGGCGACCGCGTGGCGCTCCTGCACAGCGCGCTCTCCGACTCCGAGCGGCTGGAGGCCTGGCGCGCGATGCGAGCCGGTGAGGTGCGCGTCGCGGTCGGGCCGCGTTCGGCGGTCTTCGCCCCCCTCGAGCGCGTGGACGTGCTCGTCGTCGACGAGGAGCACGAGACGAGCTACAAGCAGGACGAGAGCCCACGCTACAACGCGCGCGAGGTAGCCGTGGTGCGCGCGCGCCTCGAGGGCGGTCTCGCCGTACTCGGGTCCGCGACGCCCTCGCTCGAGAGCTATGCGAACGCCCTGGCGGGCAAGTACGAGCTCCTGGCGCTGCCCCGGCGCGTGTCCCGGCGGGACCTGCCGGAGGTGCAGGTCGTGGACCTCCGCGGACGTCCGGAGGCGGAGCGGATCCTCTCGCGCGAGCTGCGCGACGCCCTCGCCGTCGCCCTGGAGCGCGGGGAGCAGGGACTGCTGCTCCTCAACCGCCGCGGGTTCTCGGCGTTCCTGCAGTGCGTCGACTGCGGCGCCACGCTGGGCTGCCCCAACTGCCGGATCACGCTGACGCTGCACCGCGCCCGCGGGGGGACGTCGGCCCACCTGCGCTGTCACTACTGCGACCACCGTGAGCCCGTCCCCGACGCATGCGGCGCGTGCGGCGGCATCGACCTGGCGGGACGCGGCACCGGGACCCAGCAGGTCGAGGAGACCGTCCGCGCCGCCTTCCCGGCCGCGCGCTTGGCGCGCATGGATCACGACACGACCACGCGGCGCGGCGCGCACCTGCGGCTGGTCGAGGCCATGGAGCGCGGCGAGCTGGACGTCCTGGTGGGGACCCAGATGGTCGCCAAGGGACACGACTTCCCGGGGCTCACCGTCGTGGGAGTGGTCTCGGCCGACACGGGCCTGAACGTGCCCGACTTCCGCGCGGCCGAGCGGACCTTCCAGATCGTGGCCCAGGTGGCGGGGCGCACCGGCCGCGGCCCCGCGGCGGGAAGGGTCTACGTGCAGAGCTACGTTCCGGACCATCCCGCGATCCGGGCCGCCGCCGCGCACGACTACCAGGCCTTCTACCGCGGCGAGGTGGCCGCGCGGTTCGAGGCCGGCTACCCGCCCGCGCTGCGACTGGCGGCGTGCGTGCTCTCCGGCACGGAGGAGGACCGCGTGGCCGCCGCGGCTCGCGCGCTGGCGGCCGCGGTCGTGGAGCTCTCGCGCGAGCGGCGCCTCGAGGAGCGGCTGACGGGCTTGGGCCCGGCACCCGCCCCGCTCTCGCAGCTCCGCGGTCGCTTTCGCTGGCAGTACCTGCTGAAGTCCACCAGCCCGGCCACGCTGGAGGCCGTCCTGCGCCGCCTCGCGACGCGCTGGCGACCGCCCCGCGGCGTCCAGCTCGCCCTCGACCGGGATCCCGGCCAGCTGCTGTAGCCGGGAGCAGCCCGCCCGCCGGTGCGCGGGGGCGACGCCGCGCCCGCACGAGGCTGCTGGACGCCGGAGGCGGGGCGACCCGGGTCCCGGAGCGGGACCCATTTCTTTGCCTTAGATTCCGGCGACCATGGACCCCGCCCTGATCCGCAACTTCTGCATCATCGCGCACATCGACCATGGCAAGTCCACCCTCGCGGACCGGCTGCTCGAGGCCACGGGCACGCTCGAGAAGCGCGAGATGAAGGCTCAGGTCCTCGACAGCATGGACCTCGAGCGCGAGCGCGGCATCACGATCAAGGCGCACGCGATCACGATGCTCTACCGCCTGCCCGAGGCCGTCTACACGCTCAACCTGATCGACACGCCCGGCCACGTGGACTTCGCCTACGAGGTGAGTCGCAGCCTCGCGGCGTGCGAGGGCGCGCTGCTGGTGGTGGACGCCACGCAGGGAATCGAGGCCCAGACGCTCTCGAACCTGTACCTCGCGCTCGAGAGCGGCCTCGTCGTGCTCCCGGTGGTGAACAAGATCGACATGCCGAGCGCGCAGGTGGAGCGGGTCGTGCTCGACCTCTGCGAGCTGATCGGCGTGGCCGAGGACGAGGTGCTGCTCGCGTCGGCCAAGGAGGGCATCGGGATCGCCGCGATCCTGCAGGCGATCGTGCGCCGCGTGCCCCCGCCCGCCGGCGACGCGCACGCGCCCCTGCGCGCGCTCATCTTCGACTCCTCCTTCGACAAGTACCGTGGCGGCATTCCCTACGTCCGCGTGGTGGACGGCTCCATTCGCGCCGGCCAGCCGGTGAAGTTCATCTCCAGCGGGGCGCGTCACGAGGTGACCGAGGTGGGCCGGCTGCGGCTCGGGATGAAGCCGGCCGACAGTCTCGGGGTCGGAGAGGTCGGCTACGTCGTCGCGTCCGTCCGGCGGGTGGCCGACGCACGGGTGGGCGACACGATCACCGACGCGCAGCGCCCCGCGGCCGAGCCGCTGCCCGGCTACCGCGAGGTGAAGCCGATGGTCTTCAGCGGCCTCTATCCCACCGAGACCGAGCAGTACCCCGACCTGCGCGACGCGCTCGAGCGGCTCCAGCTCAACGACGCCGCGCTCCAGTACCAGCCCGAGACCTCCGGCGCGCTGGGGTTCGGCTTCCGCTGCGGGTTCCTCGGCATGCTGCACATGGAGATCGTGCAGGAGCGGCTCGAGCGCGAGTTCGACCTGGACCTGATCACGACCGTGCCGAACGTGGAGTACCACGTCTTTCGCGCCGCGAAGCCGATGGTGCGCATCGAGAACCCGACCGAGCTGCCCCCGGCGGTCGAGATCGAGCGCATCGAGGAGCCGTACGTGCGGGCGACGATCGTGGCGCCCACCGACTACATCGGCGGCGTGATGAAGCTCTGCCAGGAGCGGCGGGGGACCCACACCGACATGAAGTACCTCGACGCGACGCGCGTCGAGATCTTCTACGAGCTGCCGCTGGCCGAGATCATCCTGGACTTCTACGACAAGCTGAAGTCCTCGAGCCGGGGCTACGCCTCGTTCGACTACGAGTTCCTCGAGTACCGTCCCGCGGACCTGGTGAAGCTCGACATCCTCATCAACGGCGACCCGCTCGACGCGCTCTCGACGATCCTGCACCGCGACCACGCCTACGAATGGGGCCGGCGCATGGCCGAGAAGCTGAAGACCCTGATCCCGCGCCAGCTCTACGAGGTCGTGATCCAGGCCGCGATCGGGAGCCGCGTCCTCTCGCGCGAGACCGTCCGGCCGCTGCGCAAGAACGTCACGGCCAAGTGCTACGGCGGCGACATCACGCGCAAGCGCAAGCTCCTCGAGAAGCAGAAGGAGGGGAAGCGGCGCATGAAGCAGGTGGGTTCCGTGGAGATCCCGCAGGAGGCGTTCCTCGCGGTGCTGCAGGTGGAGTGACCGTGAAGGTCCTGCTGCGGACCCCGAACTGGATCGGCGACGCGGTGCTGGCCCTGCCCGCGGTCACGGCCCTGGCCGAGCGGCCGGAGGTGAGGCTCACCGTCCTCGCGTCCCCGGCGGTACATCCAGTCTTCGCGGGACTCCCGAGCGCGCGGCTGTCGCCGGTGGACCCCCGCGCGCGCACGCCGCTGCGGGCGTGGACGGTCGGCCGCGCGCTGGCGGGCGACGACGAGATCGGCATCGTGCTGCCGGCCTCCTTCTCCTCCGCGCTCGTGATGCGCCTGGCCGGGGTCCCTCGGCGCGTGGGACGGGCGGCGGACGGCCGCTCCAGTCTCCTGACCGAGGCCCTGCCGCGGCGGCCGGCCCCGCCCGTCCCCCTCCGCGGGCCCGCGCAGTACGAGCCGCGGTTCCACCGCTGGCGCGATTACGCCGAGCTCGTGGAGCACGTGCTCGGCTCCGCCGTGCCGGAGCGTTATCCGCTGCGCGTCCCCGACCGCGGCGCGGCGCGGGCGGCGCGCCTGCTGGACGAGCTGCGTGGCGCCGGGCCCGTCGTGGGGCTGAACCCCGGTGCCAACGGCCCTGCCCGCCGCTGGCCGGCGAAGCGCTTCGTGGAGCTCGGGCGAGCCCTGCGGGAGGCGGCCAACGCGCGAGTCGTGGTGCTCGGCGGCCCCGCCGAGGTGGATCTCGGCCGGCGGGTGGCGGCGGGAATCCCCGGAGCCAGCTCGTTCGCGGGGCGCACGAGCCTCGAGACCCTCCTCGGCGTGCTCGACGCGCTCGACCTGTTCGTGACGAACGACACCGGCCCCATGCACCTGGCGGCGGCGCTGGGGACGCCGCTCCTCGACCTGTGCGGGGCGGCCGACGAGCGCGTGACCGGCCCGCGCAGTCCGCGGGCGCGCGTGCTGCGCGAGCACCTGTTCTGCAGCCCGTGCGTGCGCAACGCCTGCCCCTTCGACCTGGAGTGCATGCGCGCGCTGGCCGTGCGCCGCGTCCTGGAGGCCTCCCTTCTCGGGCTGCAGCGGGGCCGCGCCGCGTGAGCGGCCGCCCGTCCGAGCCCGCCGTCACGGCTCCGGCGCTTCCCGGCCGTTTGCTGCCCGGGACCCCGGTGGCCATCGCGCTCGACCTCGGCGGCACGCACCTGAAGGGGGGTCTCGTCGGGCCGGGGGGAGCGCACGCCCACCTGCAGGCCCGGGATACGCGGGCCGCCGAGGGGTACGCTTCCGTGCTCGAGGGGCTGGTGGCGCTCGCCGCCGAGCTGCGGGCGCTGGCGGAGGGAGAAGGTCTGTCGGTCGCGGGAATCGGGATCGGCGCCCCCGGCCCACTGGACCGCGCGCGCGGCGTGGTGGAGTTCGCGCCGAACCTCGGATGGCACGAGGTCCCTCTGCGCGACGACATGGCGCGCTGCACGGGGATCGAGCGCGTGCGGCTGGAGAACGACGCGAACGCGGCCACCTTCGCCGAAGCCTGGGTCGGGCAGTCGAGCGGCGCGCGCTGCCTGCTCGGCCTGACCCTCGGTACCGGCATCGGCGGCGGGCTGGTCATCGGAGGCCGGCTCTTCGCGGGGGCGCATGGCCTCGCCGGCGAGCTGGGGCACGTGGTCGTGGATCCCCGCGGTCGGGCCTGCCGCTGCGGCGGCCGGGGATGTCTGGAGGCGCACTTCTCCGGTTGGGCGCTGGTCGAAGGCTATCGCGAGCGGACCCGTGCCGGCCGACCCGGCGCCGTGCACCTCGACGACCTTTCCCCCGAGGACGTGTTCGAGGCCTGGAGCCGCGGCGACCCCGACGCCGCGGCGGTGGTCGACGAAGGCCTGGACGCATTCGGACGCGCCCTGGCGGGAGCGGTCAACCTCCTGAACCCCGATCGCATCGTGCTCTTCGGCGGCCTGGCGGGAAGCTGGGACCTCTTCGGTCCGCCGCTGCTCGAGCGCGTGCGCCGGCTCGCGCTGCAGCCGTCCTTCGAAGCCGTGCGCTTCCACGCCAGCCGCCTGGCCTGGGCGGGAGTGCTGGGCGCGGGCGGGCTGCTCCTGAGCGAGAGCGCCGACCTTTGACGTCCCGGCCGCCGGCGCCGGGGGCGCGCGCGGTGAGGGCGCGGCCGCTCCGGGCGCGGCCGAGCTCCAGGGACGAAGGCGATCTCCCGGCGCTGGGGGTCATCGGGACCGTCGTGCTCGACCGCATCCAGCCCTTCATCGGCGAGGGCCGCGCTCCTTCCCGGCCCGTGCGCAGCATGGGCGGGATCACCTACGCGCTGCACGCGCTGGCCGCGCTGGGCCCCCACCCGAGCGCGGTGGTGCCGATCCTGCACCTCGGCGCCGACGCGTCGTCGTTCGTCCGCGCCGAGCTCGCGGGTCTGGGCGTGGACACGCGCTTCCTGCTCTCGACGTCGGCCCGCCAAAACGCCGTCGAGCTGCGCTACACGAGCCCGGAGCAGCGCCACGAGGTCCTGAGCGGGGGAGTGCCGCCGCTGCGCCCGGCCGACCTGGGTGGCTTCCTGCGGGAGGTCGATGCGCTCTACGTGAACTTCGTGGCCGGCAACGAGCTCACGCTCGCCGGCATGCGCAGCGTCCGCCGCGGCTTCGCCGGCGCCATCTACGCCGACCTGCACAGCCTGCTGCTGGGCCGCACGCGCGCGGGCCTGCGCTTGCCGCGCCCCCTGCGCGCCTGGCGCGAGTGGGTCGCGTGCTTCGACATCGTACAGTGCAACGCGCAGGAGGCGGCCCTGCTGCGGCGCGGCTCACGATCCGCCGGGCCGCGGAGCGGAACCCGCGGGGCCGGCAGCCGGCGCGGCGGCTCGCCGCGGCCGCTCGCGGAGGCACGGGCGGAGAGCCTCGCACGCGAGGTCCTGCGGCTCGGGCCGCGGCTGTTCATCGTCACCTCTGGGGCCGGGCCGGTGCGAGCCTGGCCGGCGCGGGGACGGTCCTGGCGCGTCACGCCGCCTCCGGGGAAGCGCGTGCGCGACCCGACCGGCTGCGGCGACGTGCTCGGCGGGGCGTTCTGCGCGCTGCACCTGCTGCGCGGGCTGCCGGCGGGCGAGGCCCTGGCCCGCGCGGTGCGGGCGGCGTCCCTGAACGCAACGCGCAGCGGAACCGACGGCCTCACCGACGAGTTGCGGGGCTGGGCCGAGCACGGGCATGGCTGAGCCGGCGGCGTCGCCGGGGGCGGACGCGCCCCTGCGGCTGCTCCTCGCGCCGAACGCGTTCAAGGGCACCTTCGGGGCCGTGCGCGTGGCCGGCGTCTGGGAGGCGGCTCTCCGCGGCCGCCCGGGGGTGGAGACGATCGCGCGGCCGCTTTCGGACGGCGGTGACGGGGCGCTCGACGTGTGGGACTCCCTGCTCGCCCGCGGCGCGGCCCCGGGCCCGCTGCGGGTCTGGTTCGTCGCGCGCGACGCGCTGGACCGCCCGGCACGCACCCCGGTCCTGTGGGAGCCGGCGCAGCGCGCGGGCTACGTGGAGACCGCCCTGGCCTGCGGCCTGGCGCGGATCCCCGCTGCCGCCCGTGATCCGCTTCGGGCCACGACCTTCGGGTGCGGACAGCTGCTGCTCGGGCTGCTCGAGCTCGGCGCCCGAGACGTGACGCTCGGCCTCGGCGGGAGCGCCACCGTCGATGGCGGCCTCGGGCTGGCGCGGGCGCTGGGTTACCGCTTCCGCTCCTCCGCGGGGGTCGAGATCGAGCGCGCCGCTGACCTGGCCGCTCTCGCCGCCATCGAGCCGCCGGCCTCGCGTCCGTGGGCAGAGGCGCGGGTCCGGGCGCTGACGGACGTGGCCAGCCCGCTCCTGGGCGCCGAGGGCGCGGCGCGGGTCTTCGGCCCGCAGAAGTTCCCGCCAGGAGCCGCGGCGCCGCAGGCCGCCCTCGATCTGCTCGAGCGCGGGCTCGGACGGCTGGCCGAGCGCATGGCGGTCGACCTCGGCGTCGAGGTACGCGACCTGGCCGGCGCGGGGGCCGCCGGTGGGCTGGCGGCCGGCGTGGTGGCCTTCGCCGGGGCGGAGCTGCGGAGCGGGGCGGCTCACTTCCTCGGCCTCGCGGGGGTGCGGGACGTGCTGGCCGGCACCGCCGCTCCAGCGGTGGACGGGGTGATCACGGGCGAGGGGAGCTACGACGCGCAGAGCGAGCGCGGCAAGCTGGCCGGCGCGCTGCGCAGTCTCTGCGCCGAGGCCGGCGTGCCGCTGGCGGTGGTGGCCGGCAGCGCGCCCGGGCGTGGCGGTGACCTCGTCGTGACCGGCGCGGACCTGGAGCCCCCTACCTCCGAGCTCGACGAGGCGGCGCTCGCCGCCCTCGCGCTCGAGGCCGCGCACCGGTTGGCGGAAGCGCGGGGCTGACCATCTCGGCGTTGCCGCCTCTCGGGCCTTCGTGTAGCTTCCGCCCGGAGTCTCCGTCCGCTGCATCTTCCGTCGACCTTTGCTTCCCCGCGGGGGTGGAGGATAGCGCCCATGCGCAACGCGAGTGGTCTCTTCCCGTTCCTGGCCGCCGGTCTGGTGCTCCTTGCGGTGGGCTGCCAGCAGAACCAGGAAGCTGTGGACGAGGGGGCGCCGGTGGACATGGTCGACACCGCCGAGACGGGAGGCGCGGGCCAGGTCGCAGGCGGCGAGACGCCGCCCGGCGGCGAGACCGCGGCAGGCGGCGACGAAGCCGCGCTGGGCGCCCAGGTCTACGCGGCGAACTGCGCCACCTGTCACGGGGAGAGCGGCGCGGGCGATGGCCCCGCGGGCGCGGGGCTGCAGCCCGCTCCGCAGAGCTTCCGCGATGCCGAGTGGAAGTACGGCAGCGACCTGGAATCGGTGAAGAACACGATCAACAACGGCGTGCCCGGAACCGCGATGATCGCCTGGCGGGGTGCCCTCACCGACGCCGAGATCGACGCGGTCGCGAAGCACGAGATCGCGTTCTCGCAGGGAGGAGCCGGCGCCTCGGCGCAGTAAGCCCGTTTTCGATCCAACGGTCGCGGAGCCTCCCGTCCGGCGTTCGGCGGGAGGCTCTTCGCTTCCCGTCCCATCCGCTCCGCAGCCGCGATGCCCCACGACGCGATCGTCACCGCCGACGCGGTGAGCAAGGCCTACCGCCAGGACGGACGTGTCCGTCTGGCCCTGCGGGACGTGAGCTTCCACATCGAGCACGGCACGTTCGCGGTGATCGTCGGGAAGTCCGGGAGCGGCAAGACCACGCTCCTGAACATGATCGGAGGGCTCGATCGCCCCACCTCCGGCGACCTGCGCATAGAGGGACGCAGCCTGCGCGGCCTGCGCGACGCGGAGCTCTCGCGCTACCGCAACGAGAAGGTGGGCTTCGTCTTCCAGTCGTTCAACCTGCGTCCGAACGACACCGCTCTCGAGAACGTCCTGACCCCCTTCCTCTTCGCTCGCGGTCGGCAGCGAGACGCCGCGGATCGCGCGCGCGCGAGCCTGGCCGCCGTCGGGCTGTCGGAGCTCGCCGGGCAGAAGGCGAGCACGCTCTCGGCGGGTCAGCGACAGCGCGTGGCGATCGCGCGAGCGGTCGTGCGCGACCCGATCCTGCTGCTGGCCGATGAGCCCACCGGGAATCTCGACGGCGAGACGGGCTCGGAGGTGATCGGCCTCGTGAAGCACCTGAACCTCGAGAAGCACATGACGGTCGTCGTGGCGACTCATGATCCGGAGCTCACCGCCGCCGCGGGGTTCGTGCTCACGCTGCGCGACGGCGCTCAGGTCGAGGCCCGGTCGTGAGACCCGGCAAGGCGGTGCAGGTCAGCGTCCGCAGCCTCTCGCGCCGCCGGGGCCGCACCGCGCTGCTGGTCTCCGGCGTGGTGGTGGGGGTGGCCTTCCTGATGCTCCTGCTGGCGTTCGTCGAGGGGATGCGCACGGCGCTGGTGGACCGGCTGGTGGGGACGCTGCCGGTGACGCATCTGCAGGTGACGAGCCGCCAGTACGCCCTGGGGGCGCTCCAGTTCGACAATCCCTTCGCGGACCTCGACTCCGCGACCGTGGCCCGCATTGAGGCCATGCCGCGCGTCGAGAGCGTGCTTCCGATGGCCGCCTTGAAGGCGCCCGCCCAGCTGCGGGCCTCGTTCTTCGGACAGGGCTTCGTGACCGACGCGGGCGTCTACGGGATCGAGCGCGACCAGCTCGGCGCGGACCTGCCCCAGGGCTCGGAGTTCGGCCGGCGCAGCTCGGGGCCGGTGCCCACCGTCATCTCGCGGGACCTGATCGACATGTACAACACCGGCTTCGCCGAGAGCAACGACTTGCCCAAGCTGAACGAGCGCATCCTGTTGAACCAGGATGCGGTGCTCACGATCGGGAGCTCGTCGTTCAATCCCGCCGAGCTGGGCACCCCGGTGGATCGGGTCCCGCTGCAGATCGTCGCGGCCTCCGGCAACGTCCCGCTGGCCGGGATCAGCGTCCCCCTCGACTACGTGCGCGAGTGGAACCGTCGCTTCGCCGCGGGCGAGGACGCCGCACGCTTCGTGAGCCTGACGGTCGTGGCCAGGGACGCGCGCGACGTGGAGCCGTTGACGCGCGAGCTGGAGGGGGCGGGCCTGCAGGTCAGCTCGGGTCGCGAGACGGCCGAGAAGATCGCGGCGATCGCCCGCTACCTGAGCCTGGCGTTCGGGATGGTGGGCCTGGTGATCCTGCTCGTGGCGGGGCTCGGCATAGCGAACGCGCTGGCACTCTCGGTCCTCGAGCGGCAGAAGGAGATCGGCATCTTCCGCTCCGTGGGAGCCTCCCGCGGCGACATCCGCACCGTCTTCATCCTCGAAGCACTCCTGCTGGGGGTGGCCGGTTCGCTGCTGGGGATCGGCCTGGCCCTGGGGCTCGAAGAACTCGCCAACCGGCTCATCCTCGACGCCCTTCCCGAGTCCGCCCTCATTCCCTCCACGTTCTTCGTAAACACTTGGCGGATCGTAGGCTTGGCGTTTATGATAGGCGTCGTCGTGAGCGTCCTGGCAGGCGTCTCGCCCGCCTCACGGGCCTCCCGCCTGCAGCCCGCCGAAGTCCTCAAGGGAGCGTGATGCGCCACCCCCGGATCCCTGTTGGAGGGCCATGGAACAGCCGAAACCGCGCAGGCGCAAGGCGGCCGTGGATGCGATACGCCGAAAGGTGCAGGCCTATCGCAAGCAAGCGGTTCGGTTGGACGGGGTGCTCCGGCTCCAGGCCGGAGTCGGCGAGCTCTTCGACAAGGAATTTCGTACACAGCTCCTGAGCCGCCGGCAGGTCGAGAAGCTCAGCCCCCAGAAGCGCACCCACGTCTGGGGCATCGTCCGCCGGGGCGCGATATTCCACCGCTACTGCTACGCCCCTCCACGCTACTACCTGCCCCACGCCGCCGATCACGGCCTGCTCGACCCGTTCGCCAAGACGATCCATCAGCCGAAGCTCTTCCTGCGGTTGCGCGAGAACGTCCGGGCGGCGCTCTCGGAGGAGCGGATCGTGCCGGGGGGAAACCTCCTCGGTGGAATCCCCAGGCGGAAGACACCCCCGCTGACCTACACGCTGGGCTACCTCAACTCGCCCATCGTGAACTTCTTCCTGGACGCCTTCTTCGAGAAAGGCGCGCCCGCGGCCGAGCGTCTCGCGCAGTTCAAGCTGCCGATCCTCAAGAAGGTCGAAGCCGACCACATCACCCAGCGCGTGGAAGAGATCCAGCTGCGCGCGCGGAAGGTCCGGGATCTCGCCCGCGAGATGGAGAACGTCGACAAGCTGGCGCGCGAAGCGCAGGTGCAGGGCGTGCCGCTCGAGGAGACCGAGGGTATCCTGCGCGAGATCAACGTTCCCAAGAGCCTGGGCGAGATCGTCGAGATCAAGCGCCGGGGACCGGTGGTGATCTTCCGGCGCGGCTCGACGATCGTGACCACGACCGAGGAATCGGCGACCTACCTCGAGCTCTGGCTGGCCGACCGCTTCCACGAGATCAAGCACCTGAACAAGTCCGAGCTGGGGCGCTTCATCCAGATGCCGGCCCTCACGGCCTACGTCGTCCGGGTGCTGCAGCACCGGGCGCGCGTCGAGGAGAAGATCCTGAAGCTCACGGGGGAGATCGACACGCTCCAGGACGACATCAACTCGCGGATCTACGACGTGTACCTGCTCTCGGCGCGCGAGCGTGAATTTCTCGGCATGTTCTACGTCTGAGGGCACATGCGGCCGGCGGTCGCCGCCGGGAGCTCGCGCCCCGGGACGAGCGAGCCTTCAATCGTCCCGGGTCACGACTCCCGGCGCCGGCCGCAGCGTGATTGCTCCGCGAAGCAGCCGATCGGGGCGGGGCCAAATTCCGGCCGAGGTCCGAGTGACTCCTCTTCCCGGCAGGTCGACGTGGAACGGGAACTGACGCTGGGGATCGAGGAGGAGTACCAGATCTGCGACCCGGCGACCGGCGAGCTGGCGCCCGGCGTCGAGCGGCTCCTGGAGGCGGCGGACCCGGAGCTGCGCGCGCGCATGGCGTTCGAGCTGCTCCACACGGTCCTCGAGGCCAACACGGCCGCGGCCGAATCGCTCGAGGACGCCATGGCCAAGACGGTCCGGCTCCGGGCGGAGCTCTTCGCCCTCGCGGAGCGGCAGGGGCTCGCCCTGGGGCTGACCGGCACGCACCCGTTCGCTCGCTGGTCGGACCAGGACTTCGTCGCCACGCCCGACTACCAGTGGGTCGGCGACCAGCTGCGCTACCTGGCGCGCCGCAACCTGACCTTCGGGCTCCACGTCCACGTCGGGGTGGCGGGCGCGGAGGCGCGGGTCTCGGTGAACAACCGGCTGCGCACCTGGAGCGCCCCACTGCTCGCGCTCTCGTGCAACTCGCCGTTCTTCGAGGGCGCCGCCACGGGGTTCCTCTCGATCCGCACGCACGTCTTCGGCGCCTTCCCACGCACCGGCACGCCACCCCTGTTCCGAGGCCTGGCGGACTACCGCGCCACGATCGCGGCGCTCAAGGCGGCAGCGAGCATCACCAAGGACCGCCAGGTGTGGTGGAACGTGCGCCCGCGCGAGGAGTTCGGCACCGTCGAGCTGCGCGTGATGGACATGCAGGTCTCCCTGCGGCGGGTGCGCGGCATCGCGGCCGCCTGCCAGGCGCTCGTCGCGCGCCACGTGCGGGAGTTCCGGGACGGCCGCACCGAGGACGACCTCCGCGAGGCGTTCCTGGCCGACGCGCTCTTCAAGGCGATGCGCTTCGGTCTCGAGGGCCGGATCGTCCATCCCGCCCACGGCACCACGCTGACGATGCGCGAAGCCGTCGCCGAGCTGCTCGAAGCCGCCTCCCCCGCCGCGCGGGACCTCGGCACCGACGCCGACCTGCGGATCCTCGAAGAGGTGCTGAGCGAGGGCACCGAGTCCGAGGCGCAACTCGCGCTCCTGGAGGAGCTCGGAGACCTGCAGCAGGTGCAGCTCAGGCTGCTCGAGCGGGCGCGCGAGGGGGCGCGGGCACACCAGCCGGCCTGAAGGTTCCGCGCCGCATTTCTCCGCCCGGCTCGCACATTGCTTGAGGGACCGCCGCGCGGCTCCGTCACGCCCCCCTCCCGCCAGACTGATCCTGTTCCACCCCAAGACCTTCCGATCTCCGCACCACTCCCCGGGACTGGTACGCTCTTTGCCCTCCCGCCGGGCGCCGCGGCGCGTGCGCGTCCGGCCGTTCCCGCTCGCCCACGCCCTTCAGGACGCCCGCCTTGGCCCGCCGCACGCTCGACAGGAAATGGACGATCGTGCTGTTCCGCTACCTCGTGGCCGCGGCCTTCGCGCTCTTCCTCTTCCAGCCGGGACGTCCCGGCACCCTGTCCCTGGTCCTGCTCGGCGGCTACGTCCTCTCGAACGTCCTCCTCGGTCAGCGCCCGGCCGCCTTCTTCCATCGCCCGCGGCTGCCCTACTTCCTCGTCGTCCTCGACACCCTGCTGGTGGGTGCCACGATCTACCTCGTCGAGGGTCAGTTCACCGAGTTCTACTACCTCTACTTCCTGACGATCTTCCTCTGCGCGCTGCTCCAGGACATGAAGAGCGGCGTGATCGCGGCGCTGCTGGCCTACGCGGTCTACCTGCTCCTGCTCCAGGAGCACGTCGGCCCGGGGCAGCTGGAGGTGCAGGAGGTGCTGCTGAAGGCCTGCTTCCTGCTGGCGACGGTGGGGCTCACGACCTACCTGACGCAGGAGGTGCAGCGCAAGGAGCGTGAGAACCGCACGCTCAGCTCGGTCGTGGAGATCTCGCAGCAGATGTCCTCGACGCTCGAGCCCGAGGCCGTCTTCAAGCTCCTGCTCGCCAAGGTGTCCGAGGTCATCCCCGTCCAGCGGCTGTCGGTGATCCGCGTCTCGGCCGAGGACCCACGCGACGGCACGGTCATCGCCACGCTCGAGGACCCGCGCCAGCGCGCCTTTCACGTGGACCTGACGAAGTACCCGGAGATCCAGCAGGCGGTGCGCACGCGCCGGCGCGTGCTGGTTGCGAACGTCCAGAGCGACCCGCTGATGGGCGAGGTGAAGGAGACCCTGGCCAAGGCCCCCCCGGCCTCGATCCTGGTCTTCCCGATCGTGCAGCGCGACGAGGTGATGGGCACGCTGTTCCTCAAGACCGATCGTCCGCGCGCGCGCTTCCAGGCCTGGGAGCTCGACTTCTGCCAGGTGATCGCGAACGCGGCGGGGCAGGCGATCTTCACCGCGAACGCGCTGCAGCAGGACAAGCAGCGCACCTCCGAGCTCGAGCTCGTGAGCGAGTTCGATGCCTTCCTGGTGCCCACGCTCTCGATGCCCGAGCTGCTCGAGGGTGCGGTCGCCTTCTTCCGCAAGAGCTTCGAGTTCGACTTTGTCGGCGTCGCGCTGAAGCGCGACGTGCCGAACTTCTACGTCCTGCGCGCCTACGCCGCCGCGCCCGAGCTGGAAGCCGAGACCGACGCCGTGCAGCGCGCCATGCACCTCTCCGACAGCCTGCTCGCCGCCGGCAAGCCCTTCGAGATCCGCAAGGGGCAGGTGCAGGGCGAGTACGTGACTCTCCTCGACGACCTGCGCGAGGAGATCTTCCTCCCGCTCCTCGCCGGCGGCCGGCTGATGGGATGCGTGATCCTCGCCAGCCGCGAGCCCGGCGCCGCGGAGGGGCAGCTGTTCCTGCTGCAGATGCTGACGAACCACTTGGCGCTGGCACTCGACAAGGCGCTCCTGCACGCGCAGGTCGAGGAGCTCAACCGCCAGCTCGCGGATCGCGTCAACGAGCAGGACAAGTACCTGCTCTCGCTGGCATCCCTCTCCGCCGACGCCATCATCGGCCTCAACCGGCAGGGGAAGATCGAGTCCTGGAACCGCGGCGCACAGCGGATCTTCGGCTACGCGGCCGACGAGATCCTGGGCACGTCGGCGAACCGCCTGTTCCCGGGCGCGCGCAACGGCGACAGCCCCGACGCCCTGATCCGGCAGGCGATCGAGAAGCGCGACATACAGAACCTCGAGGTACGGACGACCGACGCCGAGGGGCGTGAGAAGATCGTGGACCTCACGCTCTCGGCGGTGGAGAGCGCGTGGGGCGCCACGAAGGGCATCTCGCTCATCGCCCGGGACGTCACGCAGCGCCGCAAGCTGGAGCAACGCGTCGCGCAGTCGGAGCGCATGGCCGCCATCGGCGAGGTGGCCGCGAGCGTCGCCCACGAGATTCGCAATCCGCTCTTCGCCGTCTCCTCGATCGCGCAGATCATCGGCATGGAGTGCACCTCGCACCCCGACCTGGGGGAGCTCACGCGCGCGATGAGCGCCGAGATCCAGCGCCTGAACCGCATCGTCGAGGACCTGCTCACGTTCGGCCGCCGGCGCGACCTCGAAGTGCGGGTGGTCCGGCCGGGCGCGGCGGTGGACGAGCTGCTCGCGCTCAACGCGGCGGTCTTCGAGGAACGCGCCCTGCGGGTGGAGCGCGCCGACGCCGCGCCGGAGCTCGAGTGCCGGCTGGACCCCGAGCAGATGCGTCAGGTGTTCCTGAACCTGGTCATCAA
>JBHENL010000116.1:0-16035 GCA_046262075.1 Gemmatimonadota bacterium | reverse complement strand
GGCTGGACTCCTCTTCCCCCGGCGCAGCATCGGCATGGAAGCACTGCCCTGCAATTGCTGGGCGTGGTGCTCTGCTGGTCCCAACTACGACGCGGCCGTGGAAGTCAGCTCGAAACCGATCCACTACCCGCGGAGACATCGCGCAGCACGAGCAGCGTGTCGCGGGCCAGGGCGGGGTCCTTCGCGGGATGATCGAGGGTCTGGTGCAGGCCGCGGCTCTCCTTGCGGTGCAGCGCGGATTCGACGATCAGGGCGGCGACCTGCAGGAGGTTGCGGATCTCGTTCCGGCCCACCGACCACGGCCGCTCCGACGTGAGCTCCCGGAACTCGCGGTCGATCGCGGCGATCTTCTGGGTGGCGCGGCGCAGGCGCGCCTCGCGGCGCACGATGCCCACCTCGTCCCAGAGGATGCGGCGGATGGACTCGCGCAGCCGGCGATAGGGCCCCTCCCGCGCGCCGAGCGGCTCCACGCCGCGGGCCGCCTCGGGAGGGATGTCGCGCGGGGGATCGGCGCGCCGCGCCCGGCGCCGGAGACCGTGCGCCAGGAGGTCGCCGGCGCGGGCGGCGGCGTTGCCCCCCACCACCACCGCCTCGAGGAGCGAGTTGGAAGCCAGCCGGTTCGCCCCGTGCAGCCCCGTGCATCCCGCCTCGCCCACCACGAGCAAGCCGGGGATCGAGCTCTGGCCCGCGAGGTCCGTGCGCACCCCGCCGCACGTGTAGTGCGCGGCGGGGACCACCGGAAGCGGCTCGGCGAAGGGATCGTAGCCCCGCCGCTGGCACTCGGCCAGGATGTTCGGGAACCGTTCCCGCAGCGCCGCGCCCGCGACGGGCGAGAGGTCCAGCAGCACGAAGTCGTCACCCTGGTCCTTCATCTCGCGGTCGATGGCGCGCGCCACCACGTCGCGCGGCGCGAGGCTGCGCAGCGCGTGATAGCGCCCCATGAACGGCTCGCCGTCTCGCCGGCGCAGGATCGCGCCCTCGCCGCGCACCGCCTCCGAGATCAGGAACGGCTCCTCGTCGGCGGGATAGAGCGCCGTCGGGTGGAACTGCATGAACTCCAGGTTCGCGATCACCGCTCCCGCCCGGTAGGCCATGGCGATGCCGTCCCCGGTGGCGATCGGCGGGTTCGTCGTGTAGCGGTAGACCTGCGCGCAGCCGCCGGTCGCGACGACCGTCAGGTCGGCGAGCACGTAGGCGAAGCGGCCCTCGCGCACGTCGAGGGCGAGCACGCCCGCACACTGCGGCACTCCGGCCTCGCGCCGGAGCAGCAGGTCCACGCCGAGCCAGTGCTCCCGCACCTCGATCGCCGACTGCCCCGCGACCCCGTGCAGCAGCGCCCGCTCGATCTCGCGCCCCGTGAGGTCGCCGGCGCGCACCACCCGCCGCCGCGAGTGCCCACCCTCCCGCGCCAGCGAGAGCCGGTCGGCGGGCGTGTCATCCCCACCGAAGGTGAAGCGCACGCCCAGCTCCATCAGCTCTCGCACGCGCGCGGGGCCGGCCTCCACGACCGCCTGGACGACCCCGGGGTCGCAGAGCCCGTCGCCGGCCTCGAGCGTGTCTCGGACGTGGTCGAGGATGGAGTCGTCGGGCGCGCTCACGGCGGCGATCCCCCCCTGGGCCCAGTTCGTGTTCGAGTCCGCGCTGGCCTTCTTCGTGAGCAGCAGCACGCGGCCGTGGGCGGCGGCCCGAAGCGCGAAGAAGAGCCCCGCGATACCGCTCCCGAGCACGAGCACGTCGGTGCGTACCGTCTCGAGCGCCCTCACGTCCCCTCCGGGTCCACGACCCGCAGTACGTCGGCGAGCAACTCGTCCTCTCCCTGCCAAACGCGCAGCCGCACCACCGCGACCAGGCAGGCGCCGGGCGCGAAGGCGGCGGGAGGCAGCCGCGCCGCGTCCTTCCCGGTGGTCAGCAGCGTGCCGCCGGGCGCGGCGCGGGCGGCCAGCTCCCGGAGCTCGGCGGCGGTGAAGCGGTGGTGGTCGGGAAAGACGACGTGGCCGCTCGCCCGCAGCCCTCCCTGCTGGACGAGCCGCTCGAAGGAGCCCGGGTCCGCAACTCCCGAGAAGAGGATCAGCGCCCCGTGGCCGGCGGCGGCTGCCGGAAGCGCGCCCTCCCACCACGCCTCGAGGCCGACGACCCCGGCGAGCTCCAGCCCGGCGAGGACCGGCAGGGCCGCCGGGTCGCGGCCGGCGAGCCCGAGCTCCGCGCACGTGCGACCCGCGAGCTCGCGCGCCTCCGCCTCGAGCAGGCCGGTCACCGCGATGCGGTGGGCGCGACCGAGAGCCGTGGGCGGCTCGCGCAGCGGCCCCGCGGGCAGGGCGCGGCGGGGTGCGCGCAGCTCGCGGGTCGAGACCAGCGCCAGGTCCCAGTCGCGATGGAGCCACCGGTGCTGCAGACCGTCGTCGAGCAGGAACGCGTCGGGCCGTGCGCCCGCGCGGACCAGCGCCGCGGCGGCCCGCGCGCGGCTGGGGTGCGCGCCCACGGCAAGTCGGTCGCGGAGGAAGAGGAGCGCCTCGTCGGGGAGCGGCCGTGCGCTGGCCACGCGCGCAGCCTCAGCATCCGGAGCGGGAGGCAGGAGCGCCAGCGGCGGGTGCGAGCGGCGCACCGCACCGTGACCACGCATGAGCACCGCCGGCTCGTGGCCGCCCTCGCGCAGCCGCCATGCGAGCCAGCGCACGAACGGGGTCTTTCCCGTGCCGCCAAGGCCGACGTTCCCGACGCTCAGCACGGGGCGCGTGAGCCTCACGCGGCTCGCATGCGCCGCCGCCGAGCGCAGCGCCGAGAGCCGGCCGTAGACTGCCGAGACGGGCAGGAGGATCGCCGCCGCGGCCCGCCCCCCCGCGCCCGGCGGGCGGTACAGCGCCTCGGCGGCCGCATGCACACCGGCGTGGCGGGCCGAGAGGAAGCTCCGCGGGATCACGCGGCTCCGCGGCGATCCCTCGCCCGCGCCGGGTCCCAGGGCTGCAGCAGCTCCGCCAGCCCCTCGAGCGAGCCGCGTGTCGCGGCGGCGACACGATCGCGGCCCTCGGCCCGCGCGGTGGCGGCGGCAAGCGCCCGCTCGGCCGCCGTCCGGCAGCGCTCCCGCGACTCTCCACCGGCCTGGGGCGGCACCAGGAGCGGCGGACCGCAGACGACGCGGACGCGGGCGAACGGGCGCGGGACGAGGAAGCCGTCCCAGCTGGAGAGCCGCCAGGCCCGGTCCGCGCCGCAGCCGACGGGCACGATCGGGAGTCCCGCGCGGGCCGCCAGGAACACGGCGCCGGACTGGAATCGCTGACGCGGTCCGCGAGGCCCGTCGGGCGTGACCGCCAGGTCCGCGCCGCCGGCCCCACGCAGCGCCTCGCGCACCGCGCGGGCTCCCCCGCGGCTGCTGGAGCCCCGCACGGGCACGAAGCCCAGTCGCGCCGCCACCCGCACCGCGATTTCGCCGTCGCGATTGCGGCTCACCAGCGCACGCATCGCCCGCCCCCTCGCGACGTGGGCGAGCGGGAGCAGCCCCCCGTGCCACAGACAGAAGAGCACGCGCCCCTCGGGAGAGCGCTCCCGCGCCTCGCGCAGGTGCTCGAGGCCCTCGACCTCGTAGCGCCAGGTCGCCCCTAGCGCGCGCAGGAGTGCGGGCAGCAGCCGCTCGGCGGCAAGGACGCGGGCGTCCTGCCGGCCCGAGCCGGGCACCGCGTGCCAGCACCGGGAGCGCGCCCGCGTCACCGCACCCCCGCTCCCGGCGTAGCGAGCTCGCGCACGGCGCGGGCGACCTCCCGCGGGGCATCGCGCCGCAGCAGATCCCCGCGGAGCGCGGCGAACTCCGCCAGCATCTCGCGCCGGCGCGCGCCGCTCCGGTCCAGGAGCTCCAGCGCGTGCGTCGCGAGCGCTTCGGGAGTCGCCGCGGCCTGGAGCAGCTCGGGCACCACGGCGCGGCCGCGCAGGATGTTCACCATCGCCATGTGCTGCACGCGCACGAGCCGGCGCGCGAGCCACAGCGTGAGCGGCCCCGTTCGGTATCCCACCACGATCGGCGTCCCCAGCAACGCCGCCTCGACGGTCACGGTACCGGGCTTCGTGATCGCGGCGCCGGCGGCGGCGAGCAGGTCCGGCGTGCGGCCCACGATCACGTGAACGGCCTCTCCGACGAGCGCGACCAGCTCGTGCGCGAGCTCCTCGGTGGCCACCCCGAAGGCCAGCTGCAGCGGGGCGCCGGAGCGCGCCTGCGCCACCCGCCCGGCGCGCAGAAACGTGCGGGCGAGCGCCCGGAGCTCCTGGCTGCGGCTCCCGGGGAGCAGCGCGAGCACCTCCGCCGCGGGATCGAGCCCCACCTCGAGCAGGAACGGCTCGCGCCGGCGCGGCAGAGTCGCCTCACGCGCGAGCGGGTGGCCCACGTACGACGCCGTCAACCCGCGCTCGCGGAAGAAGCGCTCCTCGAAGGGCAGGATCACGAAGAGCCGGTCCACCGCGGCGCGCAAAGTCTCGATCCGGCGCTCGTTCCAGGCCCACACGCTGGGGGTGATGTAGTAGAGCGTGCGCAGGCCGAGGCGGCGGGCGTCGCGGGCGAGGCGCAGGTTGAGGCCGGGATAGTCGACCAGCAGGACGGCATCGGGCGGATCCCGCCGCCAGCTCGCGACCACGGCGCGGCGGAGCCTGACGAAGCTCGGAAGCCGGCGGGCCACCTCGACGAAGCCCATCACCGCCAGCTGGTCCAATCCGGCGCGCAGCCGCACGCCGGCGCGGGCCATGCGCGGGCCGCCCAGGCCCTCGACGCGCCACGGGGACCCGGCGGCGCTCAGCTCCTCGACGACGTCGGCGGCGTAACGGTCGCCGGACACCTCGCCGGCCGAGACGAAGAGGTAGGGCTGGCCGGAGCCGGCGGCGGAGGGCGACGGGTCGGCGCCCAGCCCGCCGGAGCCACCGGCGGGGGCGCGCTCAGACGGTGATGCCGCGATCGCTCTCCTCGATGAACTGCAGGAAGCGCTGGACCTCGGGGTAGGGGTGGAGCTCCGCCCGGGCGCGCGCCAGCGCCTGGGAGACGTTCAGCTTGGAGCCGAAGAACAGCCGGTAGGCCTGGCGCAGCTCGCGCTTCACGTTCTCGGCAAAGCCGCGGCGGTCGAGCCCCACCGCGTTCAGCCCGTAGAGGCGGATCGGGCTGCCCGCCGCCTTGCAGAAGGGGGGGACGTCCTTCGTCACCCGCGACGCTCCACCCACCATCGCGTGCTCCCCGATGCGCGCGAACTGGTGCACGGGCGTCATGCCCCCCACGATCGCGTAGTCGTCCACGCGCACGTTGCCGCCCAGGTTCACGCTGTTCGCCAGGATCACGCCGTCGCCGATCTCGCAATCGTGCGCGACGTGCGCGTACGCCATGATCAGACAGCCGCGGCCGACGCTCGTCGTGCCTCGCGCCACCGTGCCGCGGTTGAGCGTGGCGAACTCGCGCACGATGGTGTCCTCTCCCACGGTCAGCAGCGTGCGCTCACCCTGGTATTTAAGGTCCTGGGGGTCCGTGCCGAGGACGGCCCCGTGGAAGATCCGGCAGTTGGCGCCGACGCTCGTGTCGCGCTCGATCACGACGTGCGCGCCGATCTCGACGCCGCTGCCGATCTCGACGTTCTCGCCCACGATGCTGTAGGGGCCCACACTCACGTCGTGCGCGAGCACGGCGCTGCCGTGGACCACGGCAGAGGCCGCTATCTGGGTCGCCATGAAACCTCTTCGGGAAGGGGAACGGTCCCGCGGCGCGGGCCGGGCCGCCCGCGGGCGGGGACCGGGCTCACGCGTCGCGAGCCGGGGCGTCGCGGTCGACCACGACGGCGGTGAGGATCGCCTCCGCCACCCGTGCATCCTCGACGAACGCGGCACCGCGCATGCGGCACGTGCGGCCACGGAGCTTCAGGAGCTCCATCTCGATGCGCAGCACGTCGCCGGGGAGGACCGGCTTGCGGAACTTCACTGCGTCCAGCCCCGTGAAGTAGACGAGCTTTCGTTCCGGGGCGTCGAACGTGTTGAGCAGGAGCAGCCCCCCCACCTGCCCCATCGTCTCGACGATCAGCACACCGGGCATGATCGGCCGCCCCGGGAAGTGGCCGGCGAAGAACGGCTCGTTGATCGTGACGGCCTTCGCGCCCACGATCCGCCTCCCGGGATCGATCTCGAGGACACGGTCCACGAGCAGGAACGGGTAGCGGTGGGGGATCAGGTCGAGGATCTCCTCGATGCCGAAGGGCGCCCTGCGCGGCCCCCGCTGCCCCGTCTCCCCGGCCACCGGCTCCCGCACGGCGTCGACCTGCTCCGCGGGCTCGGCGCCGGCCCCCCCTGCGGCACCCGAGACGCGCGCACCCGCGCCGGCTCCGGTGCCGTTTCCCTCTGCCCCGACCATCCTCAGCAGCGCGCGCACGAGCTCCACGTTCGTCTTGTGCCCCGAGCGGCTCGAGATCACGTGCGCCCGGATGTCGCGTCCGAAGAGCGAGAGATCGCCGATCAGGTCGAGGATCTTGTGGCGCACGAACTCGTCGGGGAAGCGCAGCCGTTCGGGATTCACGATGGCCTCTTCGCCGATCACCACCGCGTTGTCGAGGCTGCCTCCGCGGATGAGCCCGGCCTCCTTCAGCTGCTCGACCTCGTGCAGGAAGCCGAACGTGCGCGCCGGCGCCAGCTCGCGCTCGAAGGTCTCGGGAGTGATCTCGAACGACGCGACCTGGTGCCCCACGACCGGGTGATCGAAGTCGATCGAGAAGGTGATCTCGAAGCGATCCGACGGAATCAGCGTGAAGCAGACCGCTCCGTCGTCCCAGTGGAACGGCCGCTCGAGCCGGAAGACGGCGCGGTCACGCTCGTAGAGGCGCGTCCCGGCCTCGCGCAGGCTGCGGCAGAACGGCAGCGCGCTGCCGTCGGCCACCGGCGGCTCGTTCGCGTCGACCTCGATCACGAGGTTGTCGATGCCCAGGGCGGCGACCGCGGCGAGCACGTGCTCCACCGTGTGCACCTTCGCGCCCTCGACGCCCAGCGACGTCCCGCGCTCCAGCCCGACGACGTGGGCGGCGTCGGCGGGGATCGAGGGTCGCCCGGCCAGGTCGGTGCGGACGAAGACCACGCCGGCGTCCGCAGGTGCGGGGCGGAACCGCAGGTTGCAGCGGTTGCCCGTGTGCAGCCCCACGCCCGTGACCGTAGCCTCACGGCGCACCGTCCGCTGCTTCATCGACGCTCCTCCAGCCGCTCGAGGCGCTCCTCCAACCCCCTCAGGCGCGCGACGAGCGCGGGCAACTTAGCGACCAGGGCGTGCAGCCGGAAGGACGCGCGGCGCTCCCGTGCCGGATACCCGAACCACTCCTCGCCCGCCGGGACGCTCTTGGTGACCCCCGACTGCGCGCCCACCCGCGCCCCGGCCCCCACCTCGACGTGGCCGACGACGCCCACCTGTCCGGCGAGCACCGCTCCGTCCCCGATGCGTGTGGAGCCGCTGATGCCGACTTGAGCGACCAGCAGGACGCGCTCCCCCACCTGCACGTTGTGCGCGATGTGGACGAGATTGTCGATCTTCGTTCCACGCCCGATGCGCGTGTCGTTGAGCGAGCCGCGATCGATCGTGCAGTTGGCGCCGATCTCGACGTCGTCCCCGACCGTCACCCCACCCAGCTGGGGAATGCGCCGCGGCCCCTCCGGCGAGCCGGCATAGCCGAACCCGTCGGAGCTGACGACCGTTCCGCTCTGGACGATGCAGCGCGCGCCGAGGACCGTTCCCGGCAGCAGCGTGACCCGCGGCGCCAGCCGGCTCGCCGCTCCGACACGGACGCCCTCGCCCACGACGCAGGCCGCGCCGACCCACACGTCGTCCTCCAGCACCGCTCCCCGTTCGAGGACCGCCAGCGGCCCCACGCGCACGCCCTCGCCCAGCCGCACACCCGGGCCGAGGGCGGCGCTGGAATGGACGCCGCGCGCGGGGGGACGCGCCTGCTCGAAGAAGCCCGCGGCCACCGCGTAGGCCGCGTAGGGATCGGCGACCTCCAGCAGCGCGTGATCGCCGTTGCCGGGGAAGTCCCGAGGGACGATGAGGGCCGTCGCCGACGAGGCGAGCGCCTGCTCGAGGTAGCGGGGATGGGCGACGAACGAGAGCTGTCCGGGCCGGGCCTCGCGCAGCGGAGCGAGGCCGCTCACCGTCAGCGAGCCGTCGCCGTGCAGGCGCGCCCCCAAGGCGGCCGCGACGTCGTCCAGCGTGTACGTCGGCACGGCTGCGCCCCCGGTCAGGTGGGTCTACGGCGGCTGGTGAGGTCCGCCACGGCCGGCACGCGCCCTCAGAGCCGACCGCACGGCCCGCGCGTCACCTAGCGCGGCGGCGGGCAGTCCTCTGAGGGGCCGTGTCCCGCACTCCCGTAGCCGCATACGATGTTCACACGCGGCGAAGGGAGCAGGCGCCGAACGGGGAGCTGCCCGCCGCCGCGCCCGGCGAAGGAGCGCCGGGGCCGGCTGCCGCCAGAGCAGGCCGACCTAGTTGCTCGCCGTCGATTGCGTCTTGAGCCGCTCGATCACCTTCGGCGTCAGGTCCAGCGCCGGATCGCCCGCCGCGAGCGCGCCCGCCTGAAGGTCGAAGATCAGCGAGTAGCTCTCCGCCGCCCGGACCTCCTCGATCGCCTGGTTGATCCGGTCGTAGATCGGCCGCAGGAGCTCCTTCTCGCGCGTGCCCGCCTCGCCCTGGGGCCCGAACTTCTGCTGGAAGTACTCCTGCATCGTGCGCTCCTTCGCCAGGATCTCCTGCTGCTTCTCGGTCTTCTTCTCCGGCGAGAGGATCGCGGCCTGCTTGTTGTAGTCCTCGTAGAGCGTCGCGAGCTCCGTGCGATGCGTCTCGAGGGCGGTCTTCCACTCCTCGGCCTGCTTCTCGTAGGTCGCCTTGGCCTCGGCCACGCCGGGAGTGGCCTCGATGATCTTGTTGGAATCGACGTAGCCGATCTTGAGGTTCTGCTGCCCCGAAGCCGAGCCCGCGAGCGCGAGCACGGCGAGGCTGGCGAGCGTCGCCGCCCACAGGATCATGCGGGGGCGGGGATCGACGGAGACGGCAGGAGCGAGCATGCGAGGAATCCTCCCTCTCACTGGAAGAACTGTCCGAATTTGAAGTGCAGCTGCCACTTGGGGTTGGGGTCGCCGAAGACGTCGCGCCGGTCGAAGCCGTACGCGTAGTCCAGGCCGATCGGGCCGAATCCCGGGATCTCGACCGTCGCGCCCACGCCCGCGCCCCGCTTGTACTGCCCGAAGTCGGCCGAGCCCAGGCTCTCCCAGACGTTGCCGGCGTCGAAGAACAGCGAGGCGCCGATCGCGTCGCTGATCCGGAAGAAGTGCTCCGCCGTGAGGACCACGAACGCGTTGCCGCGGTCGTTCAGGAAGTTGCCGCTCGCATCCTCCCGCACGCCGGCCGTGTTCACGCCCACGCTGTTGTCGGGATAGCCGCGGAGACCTTCGCCCGGGTATTGCACCCCCCCCAGGATGAATTGTTCCGACAGCGGCACGAACCCGCTCTCGGCGATCGCACCCCCCTTGGCGCGCAGGTTCAGCACCAGGTTGCGGCCGAAGGTGGGCATGAACCAGGAGGTCTCCATCCGGTACTTCTGGTAGGCGGAGCTGCCCTGCAGGAGTCCGCCCGTCAGCTCGAGGCTCAGCTCGTGGCGCGTCCCCGAGGTCGAGTTGCGCGCCAGGTCGCGCGTGTCGCGCACGAGCTGCAGCCCCAGCGTGGACTCGGTGCGCGGATAGCCCTTGAACCGGCGGTCTTCGGTGGAGCGCGTGGACTCCAGGTCGATCTCGCGCAGGCCGTAGCTCGTGCGCACGCGCGTGTAGTCGAGCCACGGGAACGGCGTGCTCACGGCCAGCCCGCCGCCGGTCAGCTTCTCCCGGAAGCCGACGCCGGTCAGCCGGCGGTTCAGCCGGCGGAAGTCGACCGACGCCGAGGTCCGCGAGTCGAACAGCGTAGGCTCGGTGTAGGAGAGCTCCAGGTTGTTGTTGCGGCGCCCGAACTCCCAGCGCAGCCGGCCGAACTTGCCCTGCCCGAAGAGGTTCGGCTGCTCGTAGCCGAGGAACCCCGAGAGCCCGGTCCCCCCGCCCAGCGCCGCACCCAGGTTCAGGGTCCCCGTGCGCTGCTCCTTCACCTCGAGGATCAGGTCGATGTCGCCCTTCTCGTTGACGATCCGCGTGTCGGGGCGGATCTCCGAGAAGTAGCGCAGGTTGCGCAGGTTGTTCAACGAGCGCACGAGTGCGGCCTCGCGGAAGCGGTCGCCGGGGAAGATGTAGAGGTTGCGCCGGATCACCTTCTCGTGCGTCACGGTATTGCCGGTGATCACGATCCGCTGGACCTCGGCGGGCTCGCCCTCGCGCACCTGCCACACGACGTCGACCACGGGAGGCTCCCCCGGCTCCTTGCGGCGCTCGGGGGCGATCTGGGCGTAGATGTAGCCCTCGTTGTTGTAGAGCTGCCGCAGGGCGGTCGCGGCCTCCTGCACGTCCTCCTCGCTGTAGGGCTCCCCGGGATCCGTCTCGAGCAGTGCCGCGAGGTACTCGGTCGGGAAGCGCGTGTTGCCCCGCACCTCGACCTCGCCGAGCACGTACTGCGGCCCCTCGCGCACCTCGATCGTGAGCACGCCCTTGCCGGTCGCGGAGTCCACCGCGAAGCTGTCGGCCAGCACGGCGGCGTCGAGGTAGCCGTGGTCGGCGTAGACGCGGGGCAGCCGCTCGGCCAGGTCGGCCTGGAGCACGTCCTCGCGGAACTCCCCGTCCTGCCACCAGAAGAAGCCCTCGGTCTCGGTCTCCATCGCGCCGCGCAGCTCGCCCTCGTCCAGCCCCTGGTTCCCCTGGAAGCGGATCTCCGCGACCGCCACCTTGCTGCCCTCGCGCACCCGCACCTCGAGCGGCGCCCGCAGGGTCGCGTCGGGGGTGCCCACCCGCGCCTCGGTCCGCGCGAGGTAGTACCCCTTCTCCTGGTAGAGCTCGCGGACGGCGCGCTCGCCCGCGGCGACGCGGCTCGGGAGGAGGCGCGCCCCCTGGCGGATGGCGAGCGCCTCCGCCAGGTCGTCGTCGTCCACCTCCTCGTTGCCCTCGAAGACCACCTCCGAGGCGATGGGCGCCTCGCGCACCTCGAGGACCACGGTGACCGGCGTGGCGCCGCCGAATCCCGGACCGCCCGTGGCGCGGAGGTCGGCCGCCACGTCGGCGAACAGCTCGGCGTCCCAGATCCGGCGGACGGCCTCGCGCAGGTCGATGAGCGTCACGGGCTCGCCCTCGCGCAGGCCCGAGAGCGCCACCACACGCTCCTCGGCGAGCGTCTGCTCGCCCTGCACCTCGAAGGCCCCGATGACGAAGGCCCCCTCCTGCCCCGAGAGGGCGGAGGGGGCCGAGAGGGCGATCAGGAGGGCCAGCGGCCAGCGTCCGCGCGGCCCCCCGCGCGGACCTCCGGGCGATCGTCGCCGGATCCGGCCGGGACTCAAGCCACCCCCAGCTCCTCGCGCGCGGCGGCCGAGAAGCGCAGCCCCTCGCCAGCGACCTCGATCGTCACCGTGGAGCCGCGCTCGAAGTTGCCCTCGAGGATCGACTCGGACAACGGGTCCTCGAGAAAGCGCTGCATCGCGCGCTTGAGTGGCCGGGCGCCGAACTTCTCGTTGAAGCCCTTGTCGGCGAGGAACCCCTTGGCTTCGTCGGTGAGCACGATCTTGAGATCGCGCTCCTCGAGCCGCTTCACGATGTCGCGGGCGAGGATCTCGACGATCTTCTTGATCTGCTCGCGGTCGAGCGGATGGAAGACGATCACCTCGTCGAGGCGGTTGAGGAACTCGGGGTTGAAGGTCTTCTCGATCTCCTCGTTCACCCGCTGCTTGATGCCCTCGAGCTTCGTCTTGGAGTCGGGCTTCTGGAAGCCCATCCCGCTCTTGCCGGTGATCCGCCGGGCGCCGACGTTCGAGGTCATGATCACGACCGTGTTCTTGAAGTCGATCTTGCGGCCGTAGTTGTCCGTCAGGTGCCCCTCGTCGAGGACCTGGAGCAGGATGTTGAAGACGTCGGGGTGCGCCTTCTCGATCTCGTCGAGCAGCACGACCGAGTAGGGGCGACGCCGCACCTCCTTCGTGAGATAACCGGAGTCCTCGTAGCCGACGTAGCCCGGGGGGGCGCCGATCAGCCGAGAGACGGTGAACTTCTCCATGTACTCGGACATGTCGACGCGGATCAGCGCGTTGACGTCGGCGAACAGGAAGCGCGCGATCGCCCGCGCCAGCTCCGTCTTCCCCACGCCGGTGGGCCCGGCGAAGATGAACGACCCGATCGGCCGGCCGGGGTCCTTGAGCCCCGCACGGTTCCTGCGGATCGCGCGCGACAGCGCGGCGATCGCCTCGTCCTGCCCCACGATCGTCTCGTGCAGCTCCTCCTCCATCTTCATCAGCCGCGCCGACTCGCGCTCCTTGATGCGGATCACGGGCACGCCCGTCCAGCGCGCCACGATGAACGCGACGTCCTCCTCGCAGAGCTCGGGGGTGTTCTCGTGCGTGCCCTTCTCCCACTCCTGGCGACGCTGCTTGATCTGCGACTTCAGTTCGCGCTCACGGTCGCGCAGCTTCGCGGCGACCTCGTAGTTCTGAGCCTTGATCGCCTGGTCCTTCTCCTCTACGATCCGGCCCACCTCCTCTTCGAGCTTCAGCAGGTCGGGCGGCGGCGCCTGGGTGGCGAGGTGCACGCGGGCGCAGGCCTCGTCCATCACGTCGATGGCCTTGTCGGGCAGGAAGCGGTCGGTGATGTAGCGCTCGGAGAGCTTCGCCGCGGCCTCGAGCGCCTCGTCGGCGATCGTGACGTGGTGGTGCTCCTCGTAGCGGCTGCGCAGGCCCTTCATGATCTCGATCGTCTCGTCCACGGTCGGCGAGTCGACCACGACCGGCTGGAAGCGGCGCTCCAGCGCGCCGTCCTTCTCGATGTACTTGCGGTACTCGTTCAGGGTGGAAGCGCCCACGCACTGCAGCTCGCCGCGGGCGAGGGCGGGCTTGAGCATGTTCGAGGCGTCGATCGCACCCTCCGCCGCGCCGGCGCCGACGAGCGTGTGGAGCTCGTCGATGAAGAGGATCACGTTCTTCGCCGCCTTGATCTCGTTGATGACGGCCTTCAGCCGCTCCTCGAACTGGCCGCGGTACTTCGTGCCCGCGATCACGGCCGCCATGTCGAGCGAGAGCACGCGGTGGCTGCGCAGCGAGGCCACGATCTCACCGTCGGCGATGCGCTGCGCGAGCCCCTCGACGATCGCCGTCTTGCCCACGCCCGGCTCGCCGATCAGCACCGGGTTGTTTTTCTTGCGCCGCGAGAGCACCTCGATGACGCGCTCGATCTCCTTGGCACGGCCGATCGTGGGGTCGAGCTCGCCGTGCTGGGCCAGCTCGGTGAGGTCGCGGCAGAAGTGGTCGAGGGCCGGCGTCTTGGACTTCTTCTCGCCCTTGGACGGCGCGGAGCTCCCGCCGCCCTCGGAGGAGGAGCCCATCTCGCCACCGAGCAGCTTGATCGTCTCCTGGCGGGCCATCTCGATCGAGACGCCCATCTCGGCCAGCACCTGTGCGGCGAGCCCCTTCTCCTCGCGCAGGAGCCCGAGCAACAGGTGCTCGGTGCCGACGTAGCTGTGCTTGAGGTTGCGCGCCTCGGCGACGGAGAACTCGAGCACCTTCTTGGCGCGCGTCGTGTAGGGGACTTCCTCCGCCGTCATCTGACTCTTGCCGCGGTCCACGCGCGACTCGATGCGCTCCTTCAGAGCCTGCAGCTCCACGTTCAGGTTCGTCAGGATCGCGGCCGCGACCCCCTCGCCCTCGCGGATCAGCCCGAGCAGGATGTGCTCGGTGCCGACGTAGTCGTGGCGCAGGCGCGTGGCCTCCTCGCGCGCGAGCGAGAGGACCTTGCGGACGCGGTCCGTGAAGTTGCTGTTCATGCCGTTCCTCGCTGGCCGAACGTGATCGGGTCGCCCGAACCCCACGCGCCGCGGGCCGCCGCCCGCGCGTCTACCGGCCGCCGCGCGCCGCGCGCTCGCCGCCGCTCAGGATCTCGCGGATCTGAGCCGCCCGCTCGACCTCGGCTTCGCGGACGGAGAGGCTCCGCCCCGCGCGCCGCTCGAGATGGGCGGATTGGGTGAAGAGAAGAAGCCGATTCAAGTCGAAGACGCCGACGGCAGGCAGGAGCTTCATGCTGACGCCCAGCCGGACCGCCGAGAGCAGGTTCATCGTCTCGTCGAACGAAACGGCCCGCGCGCAGCTCAGGATGCCGTAGGCACGCCAGACCTTGTCCTCGATCTCGTCGAGGGCATCGCGCGCGAGGACCTGCCGGGCGTTCTCCTCGTATTCTACAACCTGCTGCGTGATCTTCGCCAGATGGCCGACCAGCTCCTGCTCGGTCTTGCCGAGCGTGGTCTGGTTGGAGATCTGGAAGTAGTTGCCGATGACGTCCGAGCCCTCGCCGTAGAGCCCGCGGAAGGTCAGCCCAATCTGCGAGATCCCCTGCAGGACCTTGCTGATCTCGCGCGTGAGGACGAGCGCGGGCAGGTGGATCAGCACCGAGGCGCGCAGCCCCGTGCCCGTGTTCGTGGGGCAGCTCGTGAGGAAGCCGAAGTCGTGATGGAACGCGAAGCGGAGCCGGCCGCGCAGTGCGGAGTCCGCCTGCTCGGCCAGCCGCCACGCCTCCTCCACCTGGAACCCCGGAAGCAGGCTCTGGATCCGCAGGTGGTCCTCCTCGTTCACGAGGAGCGAGAGCCGGGCGCCGTCGCCCACGAGCAGCGAGGCCGAGCCGCGGGCGTTCACGAGCTCGCGCGTGACGAGGTGGCGCTCGAGGAGGAGTGCCAGGTCGCGGTCGGTGAGCTCGCTCAGCCGGACCCCCCGCACGCGCTCGAACCCGGCGTCGCCGCGGCGCACCGCGGCCTCGATCTCCTCGCGGGCCCGCTCCTTGTCGTCGGACGAGCTCTTCTCCTTGAACGGGAAGCTCTCGAGGTTGCGCGCGAGCCGGATGCGCGTCGAGAGGATGATCTCGGCGTGCGGGCCGTCCCCACGCATCCAGGAGACGCCGTCCTCGTCGCCGGGATGGAAGGCGTGCATGCCGTTGGTGGGCGGGAGGGTCATCTCACTCCGCGGCGGCGGCCGGGGTTTCGCGGTCCTGCGCGTCGGGGTCCACCTGCGCCTCCAGCACCACGATCTGGTCGCGGAACTTGGCGGCGAGCTCGTAGGCCTCGCGGTCGATCGCGTCCTTCAGCCGGCCCCGCAGCTCGCGCAGCCGCGCCTCGGGCGATCCACCCGCCGCGGCGATCGCGCGCGGTTCGCCGCTGATCCCCACGTGGTGATGGCTGCCGTGGATCTTCCGCAGGAGCATGCGCATCTCGCGCTCGAAGGCGACGTAGCACTGGGCGCAGCCGAGCTTGCCCGAGCGCCGGAAGTCCTGGAACGTCGAGCCGCAGTGCGGACAGGCGCCCGCGCCCCCCTCGACGGCGGCCGCGAAGACCTGACCGCCGATGCCCGAGAGGAAGTCCGTCAGCGGCAGCGAGGCCGGGGGGCTGGCCTGGAGGCCCTTCTTGGCCGCGCACTTCTGGCAGAGGTGCTTCGTCTCCGTCTCGTCGTTGACGATCTGCGTGAAGTGGATGACGGCCTTGGTCTTCTTGCACTCCTCGCACTGCATGCCTTCCGGTCCCCCTACGGCCTGGGGTGAAGCGTTCCGCGACGCCCTCCGCCCCGCCTCCGCGGCGCCCCCCGCGACCCCCCCTCACGCTGCACGAAGCGCACCGTCCTCCAGCCGGAGCGACCGGTCCGTCTCGGCGGCCAGCTCCGGGTTGTGGGTGACGACGACGAAGGCGATCCCGCGTTCGCGCGCCAGCTCGAAGAGCAGCGCGTGGACCTGCGTGCTGTTCTTGTGGTCGAGGTTGCCGGTGGGCTCGTCGGCGAGGAGCACCCGCGGGCCGTGCGCGATCGCCCGCGCGACGGCCACGCGCTGCTGCTCGCCGCCCGAGAGCGCGCTGGGCTTGTGCGCGAGCCGGCCCGCGAGGCCCACGCGCTCGAGCACCTCGCGCGCGGGGCGGCG
>JBHENL010000115.1:0-12671 GCA_046262075.1 Gemmatimonadota bacterium | reverse complement strand
CCGCAGAAATGCGTCCAGAGATTGCGCGGGTCGTGCCCAGACAAACGCCGCCAGCGACTGGATGTAGTCTGGCTTCGCGACGTAGAGTTCGGGCGTGAAGCACCAGGGGAAAATCCCCAGTATCACCATCTCGGTCACGCTCCCCAAACCCCTGGCCATGACTTGCCAGCCTTCGATCACCGTTCTCATGAAGGCGTCCGTCTTGGTCCAGCCGCTATGGAGCGATAACGACTTGACCTTCTGGGGATACTTGGCCGCAAGCCACATACCTGTCGCCGCCCCCAACGACAGGCCGGAGACGTGGGCGCGGTCCACGCCCAAGGCTTGCATGAAGGCGCACACGTCGTCTGCAAAGAGTTCCGTGGAATAGACCCCTCGCGGCTTGTCGGTCTCGCCAGCCCCCCTTGGATCGACCGAGATACAGGTAAAGTGCTTGCTGTACTCGGCAACTTGGAACGCATAGCAGGCGCAATCGGCGGTCAAGTACGGGATCAGGACCAGCGGCTCTCCGGATCCCTCTTGATCGTAGTTCATGGTGATATCGTTCACTTGGACTCTAGGCATCCTATCGTCTCCTGGCTTCTCCAGTGCGTGTGGTCATTCGTCGCGTTAGTGAGGTTCACAGTATGCGAGATACCAGGGAGAACGCCGGCGCTTGTGCCAAGGCGGGCGCCGCTCCTCTAGAATGTCGAAACCTCCGTGCAGCAACAGTTCGCGAAGGCAACCCGCCGAGTAATGCCAGGTGCCATATCCTCCACGAATGCTACTCATTCCCACTTTTGTCTTGTCGGTTCTGCGTACGACGAACTTGGCCATGTTGCCGGCATATGGCAGTACCTGGGCCGTCTGTAAAATCAGTCGTTCTTTAGCCAGATCATGTATTTGTTTCAATGGACGCCATCCCCGTCTTCTGTTCCTCGGCCAACGCGACATCTAGACGAAGTGCCATGAGCAACCTCGGTGATCTACAGAAACGCTATGGATCAATCACGAATCCGGTCCTGTTGGGCTCCAGGAGCGCGACCCCGGCGGATCGTCGCCGCGACTTCTGGCGTCTCCCGCACCTTCGCGAACTCCAGCGGCGGCCCTTCGGGCGGGGCCGCCGGCCCGAGTGCCAGCGCCCACCAGCCCACGTCGTGCCACGCCCCCAGCTTGAAGCCCACGTCGCGATAGACCCCCACGAGCGCGAAGTCCAGGCCCTCGTGCAGGTGCACGCTCGCGGGGTTGGGAAGCGTGATCCCGGCGTAGGCGTTCTGGAACCGCTGCAGCCGGAGCAGATCGAACAGCGCGAGGTAGAGGGCCCGCGCGACGCCCCGGCGCCGCGACCGCTCGTGCACGTAGACGGAGACCTCCACGCACCAGCGGTACGCCGCCCGCGCGCGGTGCTCGGTGGCGTAGGCGTAGCCCAGGATCTCCCCAGCGTGCTCGCAGACGAGCCAGGGGAAGCGGCACAGCGTCTCGGCGATTCGCGTGCGCATCTCCCCCGGGGTGGGCGGATCCAGTTCGAAGGTGATGGCCGTGTCGCGGACGACTGGCTCGTAGATGGCCAGGACGCCTGCCGCGTCCTGCTCCTCCGCCGCACGCAGCCTCACCCGTACCCCAGCTCGTCGATCTGGTCCTCGTCCATGCCCAGGTAGTGCGCGACCTCGTGGATCACCGTGCGGCGGATCTCCTCGACCAGCTCATCGGCGCGATCGAAGGACTCCTCCAGCGGGCGCTGGTAGATGACGATGCGGTCGGGGAGCAGCGGCAGGTCGGTCACGCCGCGCTCGGTCAGGGGCATCCCGCGGTAGACGCCGAAGAGGGTCTCGTCGTCCTCGAGCTCGAACTCCTCGCGCACGTCGCCGGACGGCTCGGCCTCGATGACTACGTCGAGGTTCTCCATGGCGGCGAGCACCGGCTCGGGCAGGCCGTCCAGCGCGCGGGCGACGAGTGCCTCGAACTGCGGCCGGCGCACTAGGGCTTCACGGGGGGACCCCCGCGGCCACGCTTCTCGTCCGGCCCGACCGGCGCCAGCTCGCTCCAGGTGGCGGGCCGGAAGGCCAGGTCGAACGCCAGCCATACCGTCTTCGAGAACGGGAAGAAGGCCACCGGGAAGACCACCATCAGCACGGGCGCCCCCACCTGGAGGAGGTCCCGCGGGACGTGCGGCCACGGCGCGCGAGCAGCACCAGCAGCGTGGCGGCGAAGACGCCCTCGGCAACCACGAGGTTGAACATCATGGATCCGAGGAAGTAGTCGGAGGGAAACGCCAGCGGCGTCTCGGTGAGGGATGTGTCGTGCGGAGCCGTGCGCTCGGCTGGCATGGGACGGGAACCTGCCGCGGCTCCTAGAGCCGGACGGCGCGCACCGACACCACGCTCTCCAGGCGCGCCAGACGCTCGACGAGCTCCGCGCCCGCGGGGGTGTCCGTGGAGATCACCGCCAGCGCGCGTCGTCCGGGACGCGTGCGCGAGAGCTCGAGCCGGGCGACGTTCACGCCGGCCTCCCCCAGCGCCGTGCCGACCCGGCCCAGCACGCCGGGGCGGTCCCACCAGCGCATGAGCAGCAGGTTCTCCTCGGGCGGGAACTCCATCTCGAAGCCGTCCACGTCCACGATGCGCGGTCGCTCGCCGTCGAAGAGCGTCCCGGTGACGGAGACCGCCGCCTCGCCGAAGCGCACGCGGGCGGTGAGCGTGGAGACGAACGACGCGCGAACGGGATCGCGCCGCTCGAGGACCTCGATCCCGTGCTCGCGCGTCAGTGCCTCGGCGTTCACGAAGTTCACGTTCTCGTCGGTGACGCGTGCCATGAGTCCCTTCAGGACCGCGCCCCGCAGGCGGTCGACGCGCACGTCGGCGAGCTCGCCGCCATAGGCGATCTCGAGGCTGCGCGGGCTGCCCTCGATGACCTGCGCGAGGAGCGCCCCCATCTTCTCGCCGAGCACGGCCCAGGGCATGATGCGCGAAGCGAGCTCGGCCTCGACGTACGGCAGGTTCACGGGATAGTCCACCGGCTCGTCGGCGAGCCCCTTCCAGACCTGCACCGCGATCGTCAGCGCCACGCGCTCCTGCGCCTCCTCCGTGGAGGCGCCGAGGTGCGGCGTGGCGACCACGTTCGGCAGCCGCTGCAACGCCGTGCCCGCGCTGGGCTCCACGGCCCACACGTCGAGCCCTGCTCCGAAGAGATGACCGTCGCGCAGCCGCTCGTACAACGCCTGCTCGTCGATCAGCGCACCACGCGAGGTGTTGAGCAGGATGGCGCCGGGCTTCAGGAGCTCGATCCGCGCGCGGTCGAGGAGCGGCCCGCTGCCGGGGATGCGCGGGACGTGCAGCGAGACGACATCGGCCTGCGCGAGCAGTTCCTCCAGGCTCGCCGCCTCCCGCACCTCGGCGCGGCGGAACTGCTCCGGCGCCACGTAGGGGTCGTACGCGACGACCTCCATGCCGAAGCCCTGCGCCATGCGCGCGACGCGCGAGCCCACCTTTCCGAGCCCCGCGAGCCCGAGCGTCCGGCCCAGGAGCTCGCGCCCGAGAGCGTCCCTCTCCCACCGCCCGCCCTTCAGGGCGACATCGCTCGCGGGAATCCGACGTGCGACCGCGAGCAGCAGCGCGAACGTGTGCTCGGCCGCGGAGTCGATGTTCTCGCGCGGGGCGTTGACGACCAGGACTCCGCGTTGCGTGGCGCGATCCAGGTCGATGTTGTCCACGCCGATGCCGGCACGGCCGATCACCTTCAGAAGCGGGGCGTGCGTGAGCGCCTCCTCGTCCACCTGCAGCTCGCTGCGCACGATCAGCGCGTCGGCGTCCGCCAGCGCCGCCAGGAACTCTCCTCGGGCCATCCCCGGAAGCAGGGTCAGCCGCGCGCCCGGCCTCGCGCGCAGATAGGCCAGGCCCGACTCCTGCAGCTGCGTCGCGATGAGGACGTGCGCGCTCGGTGCCCGGAGGATGCGCCCCATCGACGCGCCGGGCCGGGGACGCCTTGCCTCGACGGTCACGCGCGGAGCTCCGCGAGCACTTCGTCGAGCACATCGAGCAGCTCGGCCAGCTCGTGCTCGTCGTGGTCGCCCATGTGGCCGATCCGGAAGCAGCGTCCCTTGAGCTCCGCGTAGCCGGAGCCGAGGATCCACCCGCGCTCGCGCGCCACCGCGCGCACCCGCTCGGCGTCCAGGCCCGGGGTGAGCGCCACCGTGATGGCCGGTGAGCGGTAGCCGGGCTCCGGGAAGACCCGCAGTCCCGCGCGCGCGCAGAAAGCCTCCGCGGCGGCGGCCATGCGCCTGTGGCGCGCGAAGCGCTCGGCCGCGCCCTCGCGCAGCAGGTCGCCGAGCTGACAGTCGAGCGCGTAGAACAGCGGGATGTTCGGCGTGGTCGGCGTGCCGCCGCCGGCGTCGGCCTCGGCGATGCGCGCCAGGTCCAGGAACCATCCCGCCGCCCGGGCGCTGCGTGCGCGATCGAGCGCCCGGGCGCTGGCGAAGCCGATCGCCATCCCGGGGGGAAGCGCCAGCGCCTTCTGCGTGCCCGTGACGAGCAGGTCGATCCCGAGCGCGTCCACGTCGACCGGCGCCGCCGCGAACGAGCTGACGGCGTCGACCAGGAACAGGACGTCGGGGTGCCGGCGCATCACCGCCGCGATCGACACCAGGTCGTGGAGCACGCCCGTCGAGGTCTCGGAATGCGTGACGCAGACCGCGTCGAAGCGCCCGCTCCCGAGCGCGCGCGAGATCAGCTCGGCACGCACGGGCTTGCCGAGCGGCGCCTCGACGACGGCGGTCTCCTTGCCGTTCAGGCGGGCCACCTCCTCCCATCGGCGGCCGAAGGCGCCACACACCGCGTGCAGGGATCGTACGGGTACCAGGCTCCTGATCCCCGCCTCGAGGAGCGCGGTCGCGGAGCCGGGCACCAGGAGCGGCGTGGCCGAGGTGCCGGCGTAGTCGACGAGCTTGCGGCGCACCTCGCGGTAGAGCGCAGCGAACTCGGGGCCACGATGCCCGACGATGGGCTGCGCCATGGCCTGCAGGATCGCGGGCCGTACGTAGGTGGGGCCGGTGAGGAACAGATGCAGGGGACGCGCGGACGCGACGGGTCCCGTCGGCTGCGTTCCGGCACGCCGCTCCAGCGCGAGCGGAGGCTCGCGGGGCGGCGGAGGGGCGGGATCCGGGGACGCACCGGCCTGGGGGAGCATGCGCGGGAAGGTAATGGCGCGGATGCGCGGCGGCCACGCGCCACGCGGATGCGCGGCCGCGCCGGGTGCGGCTAGGCGTCCAGCGCCTCCAGCGAAAGCCCCGCCGCACGGAACTGGCGCAGCGCCTCGAAGACCACGATGCCGGCCGCGTGCGCGAGGTTCAGCGAGCGCGCTTCGGGGCGGATCGGGATGCGCACGGTGCGCGGGGCCTCGCGGTCCAGCAGCTCCGCGGGGAGGCCGACGCTCTCCTTGCCGAAGACGAGCGCGTCGCCCGGCCGGTACGCCACCGCGTCGTAGAGCAGGCGCCCGCGCCCGCTCGTATACCAGACGCGTCCGCCCGCCGCGGAGTGCGGCCCCTCGAATGCCGCCAGGTCCGGGTGGCAGCGCCAGTCGAGGAGCGGCCAGTAGTCGAGCCCGGCGCGCTTGAGCCGGGCATCGGTGATCTGGAAGCCGAGAGGCTCGATCAGGTGGAGCGCGGCCCCCGCCGCGACGCAGAGCCGGCCGATGTTTCCCGTGTTCGTGTGGATCTCGGGCTCGACCAGCACCACGTGCAGCAACGGCAGCATCACCGCGCGCCTTGACAGCGCTTCCGAGCCGCCTCGATCTTCAGGATCAGAAAGGTCTTTACCTGTCACGTATATCTGGGGCCCATGTCGAAGCTTACACGACTGACGACGCTCCTTCTGCCCTTCGTCGTGACGGCGTGGGAGGGGCGCGCGCTCGCGCAGGAATACGTCGTTGCGGTGGCCGAGGAGAACTTTCGCGCGCGCCCGAACGGCACCAAGCTCGGCACCCTGAAGAAGGGCGCCACGCTCGCAGCTCTCGACGAGAACGGCCGCTGGGTCAAGGCCTCGCTGCGCGGCTGGATCTGGAAGAAGTCGGTGGCGGAGGGAAGCGGCAAGTCCGGCCTGCGGGTGAGCGTCGAGCGCGAGAACCTCCGCGCCTCGGCGTCCGCGAGCGGGCGACTGATCGGCACCGTGCTCCGCGGGACGCAGATGACGCGCCTGGCAGCGCGCGGCGGCTGGGTGCGGGTGCAGTACGACGGCTGGGTCTGGCAGCCTTCGCTGGCCGAAGGCGATCCGGCCGTGGAAGACGCGGAGGCGGCCGAGGCGACGGCCTGGCGGCCGGACCGCACCCTCTCGGTGGCCGAGGAGAACCTGCGCGCCGCGCCGAACGGCACGCGCCTGGGGACGCTGGAGCGCGGGGCCGACCTGCGAGTGCTGGGCTCCAGGGGCTCGTGGCTGAGCGTCTCCACGCGCGGCTGGTTCTGGGCCGCCTCCACCAGGGGCTCTGGCAGCTCGCGCTCGGTCGCCAGACCGGTCGAGAACCTGCGCGTCGCCCCCGGCAGCGCGATCGCGGGCGTGCTCACGCGCGGCACGCCGCTGCGCGTGGTGGGCAGCGCGGGCAAGTGGCTCGAGGTGGAGGTACGCGGCTGGATGTGGGAGCCCTCCACCCGGGCCCTGCGCGGCGCCGCCGAGGTCCCGAGCGCATCCGCGCGCGCGGGCGGCGGCGAGGCCGCGCCGACTCCCCCTGCCACGAGCGAGGCGGGCCAGCCCGCCGCGCCCCCGCGAACGCTCGCGCGCTCGATCCCGCTGAGGGACGGCCCCGAGGGCGAGCTGGTCGCGCAGGCGCTGACGGGCAGCCAGGTCGTGACCCTGCGCGAGCAGGGCGACTGGGTGAAGGTGCGGGTCGAGGGTTGGGTGCCGAAGGAGCTCGTGACCGCCGGAGCTCCCGACCCCGGCGGCGCCCCCCCCGGGCCGGTCACCGTCGGCAGGGTCGCCGCCGATCCGGAGCGCTACCGGGGTGCGGCCGCCACCTGGACGCTGGAGCTCATCGCGGTCGAGCGCGCCGACGAGACCCGCCGCGACTTCGGGCCCGGCGAGCACTACCTGCTCACGCGCAACGTGAGCGGCGAGCGGGAGTACGTGTACGTCGTGATCCCGCCGCGGCTGGAGGAAGGCTTTCGCAAGCTGCGGCCGTTCACGACGATCACCGTGCGCGGGGTCGTGCGCACGGGCCGCAGCGCGCTCGTGGGCAACCCGATCCTGGAGTACCGCGAGCTGCTCGACGGCTGACCCGAGCCAGCGGGCGGCCCATCACGGCCACCACCCCGATCCTCCGTGGACCGCCCTACTCCGCCTCCTCCTCCGCCAGCACCAGGTCCTCGAAGCCCTCGCGCCGGCGAATCAGCCGGTGCCCGCCTCCCTCCACGAGCACCTCGGCGGGCCGCGGGTGCGAGTTGTACTGCGAGGCCATGGACATGCCGTAGGCGCCGGCGTCGAAGATCAGCAGGCGGTCCCCCTCGCGCACCGGCGGGAGCTCGCGCTCGAGCGCGAAGTAGTCGCTGGACTCGCAGATCGGGCCGGCCACGTCGACGGCCGTCAGGGGAGGCGGGGTGCCCGCGCCCGCCCCGGTCGTGCGCCCGCCGCCCGGGGGGTGCGCCAGCGGCCAGATGCGGTGCCACGCGCCGTAGAGCGCGGGTCGCAGCAGGTCGTTCATCCCCGCGTCCACGATCAGCAGCGGCCGCTCGCCGGTGTGCTTCTCGTAGAGCACGCGCGTGACGAGACCGCCCGCGTCGCCCACGATCGCCCGACCGATCTCGAGGATCAGGCCGAGCCCCTCCTCGGTGAGCCGCGGCAGGATCGCGCGCGCGTATTCCGCCGGTTCGGCCACGGCGCGGCCGTCGTAGCTCACCGCGAAGCCGCCGCCGGCGTTCACCCACTCGGGGACGAATCCCGCCGAGCGCGCCTCGCGGACCAGCTCCAGCAGCCGCTCCACGGTCTCGGCGTACGGTGCGGCGGTCTCCACCTGCGAGCCGATGTGCGCGTGCAGGCCCGCGAGCCGCACCCTGCGCGCCCCGCGCAGCAGCTCAAGGGCCTCGCCGAAGCGGCCGCGCTCCAGCCCGAACTTGTTCTCGCGCTTGCCCGTCGTGATGTAGCGGTGGGTCCGCGGGTCCACGTCCGGGTTCACGCGGATCGCCAGGGGCAGCTCCGCGCGCGATCCCGCGCCAGCGGCGAGCTCGATCACCCGCCGCAGCTCGCCCAGGCTCTCGACGTTCAGCATGAACAGACCGGCGTCGATCGCGGTGCGCAGGGCCTCGGGCGTCTTGCCGACGCCGGCGAAGACCGTGCGCGAGGCCGCACCCCCCGCGCGCAGCACGCGCCAGAGCTCGCCCTCCGAGACCACGTCGAACCCCGCGCCCGCGGCGGAGAGCTCGCGCAGGATCGCGAGGTTCGGGTTGGCCTTGACCGAGTAACACACGACCGCCGGCGGAGGGAACGCCGCCGCGAGTCGACGGTAGTTCCCGAGCAGCCGCGCGCGGCTGTAGACGTACAGCGGGGTGCCGTAGCGCTCCGCGAGGTCCTCCAGCAGGACCTCCTCGCACCGCCAGCCGCCGGGGCCGAACGCGAACCCGGGCGCCGCCTCGTGCATGCGGGGCTCAGCGGCCGTGGCCTCGGGAGCAGGGGACGTCCGACGCCTCGGGGGAGTGCGGGTCATCGGCGGAGGCGGCGGCTCGGCGGGAGGTCGGCAGGGCGGGAGCGGCCGACAATCTGATCCATCGGCGCGGGATGGCGCAACCGCCCGGTGGCGGCGCGCTTTTGACTCGCGCGCGCTTCGCGACGTACCTTTCGGTCGTGATCCGTACCCGTTCTCTCCTCAGGACAGCCGTCTTGCCACACCCCGCCGCCTCCATCGCCCCCCGGTCGCGATCCGGCTTCGGCCTCCGCTTCGCCGCGGTCCTGGCACTCGCCGCCGCCCCCACGCTGGCGGCCCAGCAGGGCGACAGCGCCGTGGAGCGCGTGGAAGCGGCGGCGTTCCGTCACTGGTGGCCGAAGTACGAGCGCCTGATGCAGATCCTCATCGAGAACCAGGACGTGGACGCGGGACGGCTGCGAGTTCCGCCGCCAACGCCCGCCAGCCTGCGCGAGGAGATCGAGGTGGGCGCGGGCGCGCGAAATCGGTACCTGCCGGGCTACACCTTCTACGGCGTCCACACCCAGGGCTCCGTATTCCAGGGACTGTTCCTGATGGACCCCTCCGGAGCGGTCGCGGTGCTCGTGAACCACGACGACCCCGAGGACCGCAAGCCGATCATCGAGGACGCGTACGTGGACCACATGAACCGCATCCTCGCGGAGGCGAACGTGGAGGTGGACGGGGCGGAGGAGGCGGTGTCGCTCGCGCGCTTCTTCCTGTCCACGTTCTTCAACTTCACCGTCCACCCCGAAGAGGTGTCCGTCGATTCGCTGATCCAGGACGAGCTGCAGCGCGTGCGCGTCGTGAGCAGCTACCGCGAGATCCCCCAGGGCCGGCGCGAGCTCCGCTTCGGGAGCCAGCGCGCATTCCTGGCCTTCACGCCCGTACCGGAGGCGATGCGCACGGCGATCGGGCCTCCCAGAGTCTCCTCCCCGCAGGACGGCAGCTACCGCGTGCAGCTCTTCACGTGGCACCCGGTGCGCGGCGAGCTGAAGGACTGGGACATCTTCCTGCGCGACGGCCAGTTCGTGTACTTCCGCGACCGCACGATCGGGAGCTGGCGGCCCTATCGCTTCAGCGGCATGGAGTGACGTGAGCGGGCGCTGCGCGGGCACCCTCCTCCTGCTCGTGGCCGCCATGGCGGCGGGGTGCGACAGCTCGGCGGGGCCGGAGGACGAGGACCGCACGGTCGTGACCGGGACGGTGCTCGACGTGCTGCCGAACACCCGTCTCTTCTTCTACGACCCGGGCCTGCGCCAGGTCGGCCAGCCGATCACCGTGGACACCGACGGCTCGTTCGGGCCGCTCGTCTTCCCCGAGGGGGTGTTCTTCGGCGCGGCGGCCGCGGCCGGCGCGACGACGGGCGAGCTGCAGCGCTTCGAGGTGGCGGGCTCGCAGGACACGCTCCCGCCGCTCACCTTCGACCTCGACCCGATCACGGTCCCGCTCGCGGTGGGGAACCGCTGGACGTACGACGAGATCCTCTTCGAGCCGGCGGACACGCTCACGCGCTCGATCGAGATCATCGCCCAGCAGCCGGGCCCCGAGCAGCAACCCGTGTTCACCGTCGAGGAGCGGCGCACCGATCCCGCGACGGGCGAGGGCACGACCGAGACGTACTTCCTCGCGCGGGACGGATCCGGCATCCGCAAGAGCTCGGACCCGACCATCGACGCGACCGACGAGCTGCTGCTCCGGCTCCCGGCCACGCTGCAGTCGAGCTGGACCACCCTGGATCTCGAGACCGGAGAGACCGTCCAGAAGCGGCTCACGGGCTTCTCCTGCGACAACGACGGCTGCCGCGAGACGAACGACGTGACGCTCGCCGTCGAGCCGGAGGGCACCTTCCTCGGGGTCTCCGAGATCCACACGGCAGGGGGCCGCGTGGTGCTCACGACGTTCAGCGACATCGGCATCGTCGACGTGTTCGTCCAGGACGACGCCAGCGACGAGCCCGTCCTCCAGCGTCGGCTGCGGTCCGCCCAGCTGGTCGCCCCCGCCTGAGAGCCGTGTCCCGCCCGAGCACCTCCACGCGCGCGGCGCGTCTCCGCCCCCCCGCTCCCCCGCGTTCCACGGCCGCGCTCCTGGCCCTGCTGGTGGCAGGCTGTGCCTCCGGCGGAGCCTCCTCCGCCGAGCGCGCTCCTTCGGCGGACCCCGGGGCGCCCGGGGCGAATCGACCCGCGGTTGCGGACGCCGCGGCTCCAGCGACCGCGGCCGGCGCCGGGACGCCGGCTGGCTATCGCATCTACGTCGGCACCGAGTCCGCCGACGCGGTCGCGGTGGTCGAGGGCGGCACGTGGAAGGTCCTGCGGCAGATCCCCGTCGGCATCAGCATCGAGGACACGGAGGGCGTCCACGGCCTGGGCGTGGCACCCGACGGTCGCCACTGGTACATCTCGCTCGCGCACGGCTTCCCCTACGGGACGATCTGGAAGTTCTCCACATCCGGCGACTCGCTCGCGGGGAAGACCGAGGTGGGCAACTTCCCGGCCACGATCGGAATTACGCCCGACGGCGCCTGGCTCTTCGTCGTGAACTACAACCTGCACGGCGACAAGGCGGTCGATACGATCTCGGCCGTCTACACGCCGACGATGACCCAGGTGACCCAGATCCCCGCCTGCGTGAAGCCGCACGGGCTGGACGTCTCCCGCGACGGTCGCTTCGTGGTCGTGACCTGCACGCGCGACGACACGATCCTGCGCGTGGACGTGGCCACGCTGAAGGAGACCGCCCGCGGCAGCGTCCGGCTGCCCGAGGAAGAGGCGGCGGGGGAGGACTGCTACGCCACCGGCGTGCAGGTGCTGCCGGGGGGGAATCGCGCCTACGTGAGCTGCGGCCACGCGAACGAGATCCGGGTCGTGGACCTGGCCACTCTCGAGGTCACCGCGCGGATCGCGGGATGCGAGGGCGCCTACCTCCTGCGGCTCGATCCCGAAGCGCGGCGGCTGTGGGTCCCCTGCCGCAGCGGCCAGGAGTTCGTCGTCGTCGATACGGCGACCGACCGGATCGTGGGGCGGGTCCCCACGACGCGCGAGTTCCCCCACACCGCGGCGTTCAGCCCCGACGGGCGCCATGCACTGCTCACGCAGGAGAGCCGCGGCGTCGTCCCCGGGGCGCTGGACGTCGTGGAGCGCGAGAGCCTGCGCAAGGTGGCGAGCGTCGACGTCGGTCTCCAGGCCACGGGCATCGGGGTCGTCGCCGACTGAGCGCGGCGCTCGGCCCGCCCCGGATCCCATCCCACCCCGCTTTCTCTCGCCTCGGCCCATGCGCCCGCCACTCGTCCCGGAGCGGTTGCCGAGCTGCGCGTGCGTGCGGCAACCTAGCCCCGCGCCCGTTCGGCGGGCCCGGCGGCCCGACTCACGCAGATGGAGGCCCATGCTCCATCCGCGGCCGATCCGCCGGCGCGCCACGAGCGAGCCTCTCGCGGTGACGCAGCGCGCGGCCGCCAGGCTGCTGCTCGCGCTGATGGTCCTCGCCGGGGCGGCCTGTGCAGCGCGCCAGGCGCGGCCGCAGGCGGACGCGGCGCCGGCCCCGGTCTCCGTTCCCGCCGAGGGCCTCGAGCTGATCGACGAGGCGCAGCTCCGGCGTCGGCTCGCGGTCTTCGCCGCCGACTCGATGGAGGGCCGACGTGCGGGGACGACGGGCGGTGACCGCGCCGCGGCGTACCTGGCGCGCGAGCTCCGAGGGCTGGGCGTGGAGACGGTCGGGGGCCAGGGATCGTTCCTGCATCGCTTCGCCATCGAGGATGGCGGCTCGGAGGCGATCGGCGACTCCACGCAGAACGTCGTGGGCTGGATCGCCGGCTCGGATCCCGCCCTCGCCGGACAGATCGTCGCGATCGGCGCCCACTACGACGGCCTCGGCATCGGCCCCGCGGTGGATGGCGACTCGATCTACAACGGCGCCGACGACGATGGCACCGGCAGCATGGCGCTGCTGGAGCTCGCGGAGGCTCTGACCCGCGGGCCCCGGCCGCGGCGCTCGATCCTGATCGCTTTCCACGGCGGGGAGGAGGCCGGCCTGCTGGGGTC
>JBHENL010000114.1:0-10262 GCA_046262075.1 Gemmatimonadota bacterium | reverse complement strand
TCCTTCTCGATGTGCTTGCGGTACTCGTCGAGGGTCGTCGCGCCGATCGCGCGCAACTCTCCGCGCGCGAGCGGCGGCTTGAGCATGTTCGACGCGTCCACTGCACCCTCGGCGGCGCCTGCCCCGACCACCGTGTGCAGCTCGTCGATGAACAGCACGATCCGACCTTCCGAGGCGATCACCTCCTTCAGGACGGCCTTCAGCCGCTCCTCGAACTCGCCCCGGAACTTGGCCCCGGCCACCAGCGCACCGATGTCGAGCGCGATCAGCTTCTTCTCCTTCAGCGTCTCGGGCACGTCGCCGGCTACGATCCGCTGCGCGAGCCCCTCCACGATCGCGGTCTTTCCGACGCCCGGCTCGCCGATCAGGACCGGGTTGTTCTTCGTGCGGCGCGAGAGCACCTGCATCACGCGGCGCACCTCGTCGTCGCGGCCGATGACCGGGTCCAGCTTGCCGCGGCGCGCGAGCTCGACGAGGTCGCGGCCGAAGCGCTCGAGCGACTGGTAGCGGTCCTCGGCGCTGGGGTCGGTCACGCGCTGGGCCCCGCGTACCTCCTGCAGGGCCTTCAGCACCTGGTCGCGGCTCACGCCCTCGCGCTTCAGGGTGCGTCCGAGCGTGGCGCGCCCCGTGGCGGCTGCCGCCAGCAGCACGTGCTCGGTGCTCAGGTACTCGTCGCGCAGCGCCTCGGCTTCCTTGCCCGCGGCGTCGAGTAGCTCGCGCGCCTCGCGGCCGAGAGCCGGCTGGGCACCGCCGGTGGCGCGCGGGAAGCGCGCCGCCTCCCGCTCCAGCTCGGCGCGCAGCGACTCTTCGCTCAGCCCCAGCCGCGCGAGCAGAACCGGGAACACGCCGCCCTCCTGGTCGAGGAGTGCGAGCACGAGGTGCTCGCTCTCGATCTGCGGGTTGCCGCGCTCGGCGGCCGAGGCCTGGGCGGCGGCGAGCGCCTCCTGCATGCGGATCGTGAGCTTGTCGAGGGCCATGGGCGGTGATCGTCGAGGTTGTCGGACGGCGGGCGAGCGGCCCCGACTCGGCGCGCGCGAGCGCGCATCGGCCACTGGGTGAAAGGTAGCACGAAAGGCGCGCCCGCCAAACCCTCGCGCTGACGCCCCGCGCCGCCCGCGCGGTATATTCCAGGCCGTGGATCCGCTGCCGGTCGCCCTCGCCCAGACCGCGCCGCTCCTGGGAGCGGTGGACGCCAACGTGGCGGAGCTCGAGCGCGTCCTCGAAGACGCGCGGCGGGCCGGGGCGGAGCTGGTCGTCTTCCCCGAGCTGGCCCTCACCGGATACGCGCTACGGGATGCCGTGGCCGACGTGGCGCTGCCGCGCGGCGAGCGACTGGAGGCGATCGCGGCGTTGGGGCGAGGTCTCGCCTTCACGGCGGGATTCGTCGAGCAGGGGAGCGACGGGGCGTTCTACAACGCGGCGCTGGTCGCCGTCGACGGGCGGGTCGCGGCCGTGCACCGCAAGCGCCACCTGCCGACCTACGGCCTCTTCGACGAGGGGCGCTTCTTCAAGGCCGGCGCGAGCGCCACGCTCGTCGACGCGCGCGGCTGGCGCCTCGGGGTCCTGGTCTGCGAGGAGGCGTGGTATCCGCGGACGGTGGACGAGATCGCCACCACCGGCGGGGCGGAGGCGCTGCTCGTGCTGGCGAACGGCCCGGGCCGCGGGGTGCAGGGGGGCACGCGCTGGCAGTCGCAGGACGCCTGGCTCGACCTGGTGAGGTACTACGCTCGCACCTATTCCGTGCCGGTCCTGCTCGTGAACCGGACCGGCGTCGAGGAGGGGCTCTTCTTCGGCGGCTGCTCCGCGCTGGTGGACCCCGGCGGCCGCGTCGCGGCCGAGGCACCCGTCTTCGAGCCCGCGCTGCTCCTGGGCGAGCTCTCGCGGGCCGCGCTGCGCCGCGCGCGGCTGCGCAATCACGGCCGGCCGCTCGCTCCCCCGCAGCCGGATCCGACGATGTTCCCGCCCACAGCCGCGCATGGATTCGCCTGATCGCGGCCGCGCCGCGGCCGCTTCCGCGGGAGCCGCCCCGCCCCGCACCCGCGGAGCTGTGCCCAGCTCGAAGCGGCAGACAGCGGCCCTCGGCGCAGCCGGCGGTGACGCGGATCGCACGGCGGAGGCCGGGGCGGAGCACCTCGCGGGGCCGAGACTCCCCACGCTCAATCCCCTACTGGCGAAAGAGGCCCTCACCCGCTTTATTCAGCACCAGGTGCGCGCCGCAGGAGCCTCGGGCGTCGTGCTCGGCCTCTCCGGCGGCATCGACTCCGCGCTCGTCGCGACGCTCTGCGCTCTGGCATTGGGCAGGGACGCCGTCCTGGGGCTCGTGCTGCCCGGCCCGCGCAGCCAGGAGACCGACCGTCGCGATGCTATCGCGCTGGCCGGTCATCTGGGTGTACACATCGAGGAGCTGCCGCTGGCGGCCCTCGTCGAGGCGTACGCCGGGCTGGGTCCTTCCGGCGGACCGCGGCGCGAGGGCAACTTCACCGCCCGGCTCCGGATGGCGCTGCTCTACGACCGGTCCGCGCGGGACGGCTCGCTCGTGGCCGGCACCGGCAACAAGACCGAGATCCTCCTCGGCTACACGACACTCTGGGGCGACATGGCGGCGGCGTTCGCGCCGCTCGGCGACCTGTACAAGACACAGGTGTGCGAGCTCGCCGCGTTCCTGAACGTTCCGGCGGCCATCTGCGAAAGGGCGCCGAGCGCGGGCCTCTGGGCCGGGCAGTCCGACGAGGAGGAGCTGGGGGCGACGTACGACCGGCTGGACGCCCTGCTCTATCACTACGTCGACCTGCGCTACGACCTGCGCGACCTCGTGGCGGCGGGGTTCGACGAGGCGTTCGCGCGCAGCACGGTGGCGCGGGTGCACGCTCACGAGTTCAAGCGGCGGATGCCGCTCGTGGCGAAGCTCTCGGCGCGAACGGTGGGCCACGACTTCCTGTATCCCCGCCACTGGAGCGGGCCCCCATCGGTCGAGACGCCGAGCGGGGCCGCCGCGACCAAGGATAGCGACGACCCTACCTCCCGCCCGAGGGGCCTATGACGCTGGAGATCCTGAACACCATCTTCCTCGGGATCATCGCCTTCTTCTTCCTGGCGATGACCCTGGTCCTCGTGCCGCTGGTCTTCAAGGTGAAAAGCGGCGTCCGGGAGGCCACGGCACTCACCGCCGATGTGCGCGTCAAGATGGACCCGGTGGTGGCGCGGGTGCGCGACATCGCCGACGACGTGGAGGGGATGACCGCCACCGTCCGGCGTGAGGTCGACCGACTCGGCGTCTCGGCCGAGCGCGTGTCGAACCGGGTGAACGAGATGGTGGCGCTCGCCGAGGTGATCCAGTCGGAGGTGCGCGAGCCGCTGCTGCGCTCCGCGGCCACCGTGGCGGGGATCAAGCGAATGTTCGGCCGCATCTTCTGAGATCCCGCGGCCCCTTCGCACCAACGCCCAACCAGGAGAGCACGTCCATGACGCAGGACGCCTACGGCAGCGAGAGCCCGTCGTTCGACCCCCTCACCGCGTTCGTCGCCGGCTCGGTGATCGGCGCCGCGTTCGCGCTGTTGCTCGCGCCGCGCCGCAAGCCGTCGCTGAAGAAGGAGCTGCAGAAGGCGGCCAAACGCACGCGCAAGGACTTCACGAAGTCCGGCAAGCGCATGCGCGGAACGACCGGGGACATCCTCGAGGACGGGGCGCACGTGCTGACCGAGATTCGCAAGGATCTGGAGCGGTTCGTGGACGACGCGCGCGAGAGCCTGCGCGACGTGGTGAACGACGAGATGAAGTCGCTCGAGAAAGGCCTCGGCAAGCGCAAGAGCCGCCTGTTCGGCTGAGTCTGCGGCCGGACCGGCGGACCGGGTGACGGTCCGAATGGGACTCCGCTCCGGCGCGATCGCGGCGGCGGCGGCGCTCCTGCTCCTGATCCTCGCGCCCGCGGAGGCGTGGGCCTGGGGTCCCTCCACGCACGTCCTCCTCGGGGGCCGTGTGCTCGCGAACCTCGCGGCACTGCCCGGGCCGCTGCGAGACCTCCTCGCCGCCTGCTCCTACGAGTTCCTCTACGGCAATCTCAGCGCCGACATCACGCTCGCGAAGCGGTACGTGCACGCGAGCCGCCACTGCCACCGCTGGGACATGGGATTCCTGCTCCTCGAGCGGGCCGAGACCCCGCGCCTGAAGTCGTTCGCTCTGGGCTACCTCTGCCACCTGGCGGCCGACACGATCGCGCACAACCACTTCGTGCCCCGCCAGCTGCTGCTCACCTCCTCGACGCCCCATCTGGGCCACGCCTACTGGGAGTACCGCTTCGACTCGCACGTCGCACCCGAGCACCTGCGGCTGGCCCGGGAGGTCGTGACGCGCGACCACGCGGCGCCCGACGAACTGCTGGAGACCGTGCTCACGCAGGCCGTCTTCTCGTTCCGCACGAACAAGCGCCTCTTCCAGCGGATGATCCACCTCTCGAACGACGAGCGCTGGCAGAAGCTCTTCGAGCGGGTCGTGGCACAGTCCCGCTGGGACTTACCCGAGGAGGAGGTGGAGCGTTACCTGGAGACGACCTGCGCGTTCGTGATGGACTTCCTCTGCCGCGGCTCCGAGTCGCGGGCCTGCTCGCTGGACCCCATCGGAGCCGAGAACCTGAAGGTCGCCAAGCGCATCCGCCGCCGGACCATCCGCCATTCGCGCGTGGACAGCGGCAAGCTGCTCGACCTGGGCCGGCACTCCGAAGAGGTGGCGGCGATCGCCGAGCTGCATTTCGTGCTGCCCGCCGCGCCACCGCCGCCCGGCGACTCCGAGGAGCTCGGCGGTTTCTGGGAGCGCTTCGGCGGCGCCCGGGCGATAGCCGGATGAGCCGGTCGCGGCGTGGTCGGCGCGGTGGCAGGCATGGTGCTGGGCCTGGTGCGAGGCAGCGCGACGGAATCCCCTGCATCCGACCCGCCGAGCCGGTGGCTCAGGGAGCCGTGAGCTAGGGCCGCTCGCCCTCGGGCGCTGGCGCCTCTCCGTTTTCCGGCCGTCCGGGCCCGGTCTCCGTACGATCGACTTCCGCCGAGACGTTGGGCTCGAGGGAGCCGCTCTCGGGCGTCCCCGGGATCTCGGCCAGCGCCGTCGCCACGCCTTCCTCGCCGCGCGACGTGTCCACTCCCGCGGCGCTGGCGGAGCGCCGCTCCTCGAGCAGATCTCGCAGCAGCTGCCCGGCGGCCTGCGGGTTGGCCCGGCCGCGGGTCTTCTTCATGATCTCGCCGATGAAGAAGCTCAGCAGCTGCTGCCGGCCGCCGAGGTAGCCCTCCACCTCCCGGGGACGCTCCTCCAGCACCCCGCTGGCCAGCGCGCGGAGCTCGGAATCTTCGCTGATCTGCGCCAGGTTCTCGGCCTCGAGGATCTCGCGCGGGCCCTTTCCCGTCTCGAGCATCGTCTCGAAGATCGCCTTCGCGGTGCGGCCGCTCACTTCCCCGCCGTCCTTCAGCGCCAGGAGCTCGGCCAGCCCCTCGGGTCGCACCGGCAGCGCGTCGGCATCGATCTGCCGCTCGTTCAACACGCGCAGGACCTCGCCCATCACCCAGTTGGACACCTCTTTCGCCGAGCCGCCGTAGCCAGTGGCGGCGGCCTCGAACCAGTCCGCCAGCTCGCGCGTGGCGCTCAGCACCTCGGCGTCGTAGCGCGGGATCCCGTACTGCGCCGTGAGCCGTTCGCGCCTGGCGGCGGGCATCTCCGGCAGCGAGGCCCGCCAAGTCTCGACCTCGAGAGCGTCGATCAGGAGCGGCCCCAGGTCGGGCTCGGGAAAGTAGCGGTAGTCGTGCGACAGCTCCTTCGAGCGCATGGCCCGCGCGCTGCCGCGCGCCGCGTCCCAGAGCAACGTCTGGTGCTCCACGCGCCCGCCGGCCGCGACGGTCTCGACCTGTCGCGCGATCTCGAAGTCGAGCGCGCGCTCCACGTTGCGGAAGGAGTTGAGGTTCTTCACCTCGGTCTTCGTACCCAGCTCGCCGCTTCCGGCCGGCCGCACGGAGACGTTGGCGTCGCAGCGCAGGCTCCCCTCCTCCATGTTCACGTCGGAGACGCCGACGTAGCGCAGCACCTGCTTCAGGCGCGTCAGGTACAGGTAGGCCTCGGCAGGGGTGCGCAGGTCCGGCTCCGACACGATCTCGATCAGCGGCACGCCGCAGCGGTTGAAGTCCACGGTCGTGCCACCGTCGTTCGTCGTCGCGTGAAAGGACTTGCCGGCGTCCTCCTCGAGGTGCAGCCGCGTGACGCCCACGCGACGCTGCGCCCCCACGCTGCCCGCGGCCGGCGCTTCCGCGACGAGCCGCGCAGCGGGCTCTCCACCGCCCTCCTGCCCCGCTTCGAGAAGCTCGCCCGTCGCCTGCTCGCCCTGCGGGTTCGGGGCCGCCTCATCGGCCAGGTCCAGCCAACCGCCGGTCGCGAGCGGCTCGTCGAACTGCGAGATCTGATAGCCCTTCGGCAGGTCGGGATAGAAATAGTTCTTGCGCGCGAAGACGGAGCGAGGGTGCAGCGTGCAGTTCAGCGCCAGCGCCGCCTTCACGGCGTACTCGACCGCGCGCGCATTGAGGACCGGCAGCGAGCCGGGAAACCCCAGGCACACGGCACAGACCTGCGTGTTCGGCGTCGCACCGTAGGCGGTCGAGCACGCGCAGAAGATCTTTGAATCGGTGCTGAGCTGGACGTGGACCTCGAGCCCGATGACGGCCTCGTAGCCGTGCCGGCGGGCGACCGCGAGTCCCGGGCCCGAGGACTCGGTCGCCCGCAGGGCCCCGGCCTGCGCCTCGCCCACCTCCGCCGCTCCGGCAGGCTCCAGCCGCGGCTCACCCTCCCGCGGCCCCGCCATGCCGGCCGGGTCCGCCCTCACGAGGCGCCCTCCCCCGGTTTGGGACCACGCCGTCCGCGCCCGCGGCGGGGGGGTGGGCGCCGCCCCGAGCCCGGCCCGGGTTCGGGCTCGGCATTGCGCCCGGCGGCGGCGCTGCGCGGCTCGGTGGCCGCGCCCGCGCCCGGCCGGCCGGCGTCCGCCGCTGCACCGCGCGGCTCGGCCGCGGCGCCCGGCACGTTCCGCGGACGCCGTCCCGGCGGCCGGCGCGACGTATGCTTGCGCTCCTGCGGGCGAGCGCCGCCGCAGCGCCCTCCCTCGCCGCGGATGGTCGCCTCCTCCGCGGGCGCTGGCACCGGGCCGGGCTCCCGGGAGGCCTGCCCGCGCCTGTCACGCTCGCGTCGGGAGCCCTGGCGAGCGCCGCGCGCCTGCGCGAGGGCGGGCGCGCGGGGCTGCCCGCGCGGCTGCCCGGCGCGCTCGGCATCCTCGCCGCCGGCAGCGCCCAGCTCCGGCTGGGCCTCGCCGTCCGCGTTCTCCACGTGCCACGCCACGTTCAGCAGGCGCTCTTCGCTCCAGGGCGGACCGATCAGCTGGACGCCCCCCGGCAGACCGGCGGCGGAGCCCGCCGGCACGCTCACGGCGGGAATGCCGGCCAGGTTCACCGCCACCGTGTACACGTCGGCCAGGTACATGGCGAGGGGGTCGTCCGTCTTCTCACCGAGGCGGAAGGGCGGCGTGGGCGTGGTCGGCGTGAGCAGGCAGTGGCAGTCGCCGAACGCGCGCTCGAAGTCCGACGCGATGAGCGCCCGAACACGGCGGGCGGTGCGGTAGTAGGCGTCATAGTAACCGGCCGAGAGGACGTAGGTGCCGAGCATGATCCGGCGGCGCACCTCGGGCCCGAAGCCCTCGTGCCGCGTGCGAAGATAGAGGTCCTGCAGGTCCTCCGCGTCCGCTGCCCGAAACCCGTAGCGCACGCCGTCGTAGCGGGCCAGGTTGGACGACGCCTCGGCGGTGGCGACCACGTAGTAGGCGGCGATCCCCTCGGCGGTGCGCGGCAGGCTCACCTCGCGCACCTGCGCGCCGGCCTCGCGCAGCCGCTCGAGCGTCCGGTCGCAGACCTCCCGCACCTCCGGATCCAGCCCCTCGGCGAAGTACTCGCGGGGCACTCCGACGCGCAGACCGCGCAGCGGTCGCCGGAGCGCGTGGGCGTAGTCGGGTACGGGGCGCGGCGCGCAGGTGGAGTCGAGCGGGTCGTGACCCGAGATCGCCGAGAGCACGCGCGCCGCGTCCTCGACGCTGGTGGCGAGCGGCCCGATCTGGTCGAGGGAGCTGGCGAAGGCGACCAGCCCGTAGCGCGAGACGCGCTCGTAGGTGGGCTTCACGCCGACCACGCCGCAGAACGCGGCGGGCTGCCGGATGGAGCCCCCGGTATCGCTTCCCAGCGCCGCCGGGACGTAGCCGGCCGCCACCGCGGCCGCGGAGCCACCGCTCGAGCCACCCGGCACCCGCGTCCGGTCGTGGGGGTTGAGCGTGGGGCCGAAGGCGGAGTTCTCCGTCGACGAGCCCATGGCGAACTCGTCGAGGTTCGTCTTGCCGATCACGATCGCGCCGGCGTGCTTCAGACGCGCCACGGCGCCCGCGTCGTAGGGCGGCACGAAACCCTCGAGGATCCGGGAGCCGGCGGTGGTGGGCCCCTCGGCGACTGCGATGTTGTCCTTCACGGCCACGGGGATGCCGGCGAGCGGGCCGAGCTCGATGCCCTCCTCGCGCTCCCAGTCCGCGGCCTCCGCCTCGGCGAGCGCCAGCTGTCGCCGCAGCGACAGGAAGGCGTGCAGCCCCCCCGGGCCGGCCTCGGCCTCCTCGACGGCATCCAGCGTTCGCGACACGAGCTCGACCGCGGTGAGCTCCCCGTCCTCGAGCCGTCGCTTCAGCTCGGCGATGGAGGGCACGCTACTCGACCACCCGCGGCACGCGGACGAGCGGCCCCTCGCGCGCGGGTGCCTGTTCCAGCAGCTCGTCCACCACGCGCGAGGACGCCACCCGATCCTGGCGACGCGGCGTTCCCTCCGCCGGCCGCTCCCCGGGCGCGGCCTCCGTGACCCGCGCGAGGCGCTCGACGTGCTCCAGGATCTGCGACAGCTCGCGCGCCATGCGCTCCACCTCCTCGGGCGAGAGCTCCAGCCGCGCCAGTGCAGCGATCCGCAGTACCTCGTCACGTTCGATCATCCCGCGCTCCCTCATTCTCCACACGCCGGGGCCGGCGACGGCTCCAGGCGAGCCCGTCCCGGATCGGCGACTACGTCGCAGGCGGGTCGCTGCCTCCGCAGCGGCCGTCGATCTTCCGGCCGGAACCGCATCCGATGTTCACACGCGGCGGAGGCCGCAGGCCGCGGAGGGGAGCCGCCGCACACGGCGGACGGGGCCGATCGCGCGATCCAGTGTCCGCCTCACGTCTCCCGCTCCAGCCGCGCCAGCCGAGCCACGAGCGTCTTCTCCCCCTCGGAGTCGAAACGCACCTGCACCCGCAGGTCGTGGCCGAACCCCGTCACCCGGCGGATCGTCCCCGTTCCGAAGCGCGCGTGGCGCACGCGCTCGCCGGCCGCGTAGCGCGGGGCGAGGTCCTGCGGCACGTCGTAGTCCGGCTCTTCGTCGGCGACGAAGCCGTGCGCGTCCGCGCCGGATCCGCCGCGCCACGCGGGCGTGCCGCGCCCGCCGCGCCAGCGGCCTCTGGGGCCGGAGAAGCCGGGCAAGCTAGAGAGCGCCGAACCCGAGCGCCAGCCGTGACGCTCCTCGACGCGCAGGAGCTCCGAGGGGATCTCGGCCAGGAAGCGCGAGGGGGCGCCGGAGTCCTCCGACCAGCCGAAGCGCGCGCGCCGCCGGGCGCAGGTCAGCACCACCTGCTCGCGCGCACGCGTCAGCGCGACGTAGAAGAGCCGCCGCTCCTCCTCGAGGTCGGCCGCCGACTCGCCGCCGCGCGTGAGCGGGAGGAGCCCCTCCTCGAGACCGGCGACGAAGACGACCGGGAACTCCAGCCCCTTCGCGTTGTGCATCGTGAGCAGCGTCGCCGCCTCCCCGCCGAGCTCCGCCTTGTCCACCTCCGAGAGGAGTGCCACGTCCTGCAGGAACCCGGGGAGGTCCGGCTCCAGGCTTCCGCCGCCGAACTCCACCGCCGACGCCACGAGCTCGCGCAGGTTGTCGGCGCGCTCCTCGGCGTCTGGCTCCCCGCTCTCGCGCACGGAGGCGAGGAGACCGCTCTCGTCGAGCAGGTCCTCGAGGAAGCCGGCTAGCGGCTCGGTCGCCGCGCGCGCCCCGAAGCGTCCGACGAGCTCCAGCAGCGTCCGCAGAGCCGCCTGCGCCGGGGCGCGGGCGTGGGCGGGCGCCGCGGCTGCGCCGTCGGCGGCCAAATCGCCTCCGGACCCGGCCGCCGCACGCGCGGCCGCCTCCTGCAGCGACACCC
>JBHENL010000113.1:0-3082 GCA_046262075.1 Gemmatimonadota bacterium | reverse complement strand
CTCGCGGCGGAGGGCAGACCGCCCCCCGCCGCGGGCGGCTCAGCGGGGCGCGAGGGCTAGATCCGCGGGCGAGCGCGCCTGCGGCCGGCGCCGGACGCCGTGATGCCTCGAAGGAAGCGGTTCCCCAAGCGGTGAGTGATGCCTCATGGTCTGCTCGGCGGCGCCCCGCAAGCGCATGCTCTTCGTCGGGGCGACGCGCACCCGGCGGGGCGGGCTCGTGTTGCCCTCGGGATCGTGACGCCCGGGCTCGAGCGGGCCCGCTCGTCGGGGCGGGCGCTCGCCGCCGCCGCCGCCACGGTCCTCACGCTCGTCCTCGCGGCGGCGATCCGCCTTTACGGGTTGTCGCGCGACAGCCTGTGGTTCGACGAGGTCGTCAGCGTGGCGCTGGCACGCTCCGACCCGTGGACCTTTCTGAAGACCGTCGGGGGCTGGGAGTTCAACTCGATCCTCTACTACGTGCTGCTACGGCCGTGGGTCGCGCTCGGCACGGACGAGGCGACCGTCCGCGCGCTCTCCGTTCTGTGCGGCGTGGCGGCGGTCGCCGTGACGGGCCTTCTCGGCTGGCGGCTCTTCGGCCCGGCGGCCGGATCGATGGCCGCGCTGCTGCTCGCCGTCCACGCCGGCCACGTCCACTACTCGCAGGAGGCACGGGGCTACAGCCTGGCGGTGTTGCTCGTCACGCTGTCGACGCTGCTGTTCGTCGAGGCGGCGAACCGGCCCTCGCGCAAGCGCTGGGCGGCGTACGCTCTGGTTTCCGGCGCGGCGGGATACGCGCACTTCTTCGGCGTGCTCATTCCGCTCACGCACTGGCTCACGGCACCCGCGCGCTGGGGGCGGCGTCCGCCTAGCGGGCTGCGCGTGGCCGTGCTCGCGACCCTCGCGCTGTGGCTGCCGATCGCCGCGTTCGTGCTGCTGAAGGACGCCGGACAGGTCGGCTGGATCCCCGGCACCTCGCTCGAAGCCCTGCGCAGAACCCTCGTCCTTCTGGCCGGTGGAACGCTCCCGCTGCTGGGTGCCCTGCTCCTGGCCGCTCTCCCGGCCGTCGCGGCGGCGCGCAGGTCGGACCGGGGGCGGCCCTGCCGTGTGTGGGCGCTGGCGCTATGCGCGGCCTGGCTCGTCGTTCCGGCGGCACTCGCCGTGGCCGCTTCGGCGGTCAAGCCGCTCTTCGTCGACCGGTACCTCCTCGTGAGCGTCCCGGCGCTCCCGCTGCTCGCGGCCGCCGGCATCGCGTCGCTCCGCCCACGCGTGGTGCGGGTGGCCGCCTTCGCGATGCTCGTGGCACTCGCCGTGCCGCCCGTGCTGCAGGGTGCGGGTCCCGCGCGCGAGGACTGGCGGCGGGCAACGCGGTTTCTGCTGAGCAACGCATCGGCGGGCGATGTCGTGGTGTTCCATCCGCCCTGGGCGCGCCTCCCCTTCGACCACTACCGCGAGCGAGCGCCGGCGGGGCCGGAGATCACCGGCTTTCCGCCGTGGTGGGACTATGCGTCCTTCGCCCGCGACGTGCCCGCGCCGCGCGTCGATCCGGCGGGCATCGCGCGGCTCAACTGCCGCCATGACCGCACGTGGCTGATGCACCGCGCGGGCGAATCGCTCGAGCAGCCCCACTCGCGGGCGTTGTTGGGGGCCCTGGGCGCGGCGTACTCGAAGCGGCGGGACTTCGCCTTCACGGGGGTGGAGCTCTTTCGCTATTCCGGCCCACGGCCGTGCTCGGCGTCCGCGCGGGCCGCCGCTGCGGCGCAGCCGCCGGAGTGACGGGCACGTCGGAGCGCCGCCGCTGACCTGCCGCGGCGTCATCCTGCCTCCTCAAGCCGGTAAGCGGCTTCAATGAGACAACGGGTCCACGCTCGGTAGCGATCTTCATGAGGCACTTCGGGCGATTGCGTGGCGCGGGCCAAGGGCGTACATTGCGCGGCCTTCGACAGGTCCAAGTAGAAGCGACCCGCTTCTCGCCTCGGGCAGTGAGCGCTCCTGACCCAGGCTTCCTGCGTGCCGCGGTCCGGTCTCTCTCCGTCTGGGAGTGGGCCGAGCGCGCGGCGGTACATGGAGCGGGCGAGGATCGCCCGCTCGTTTTATTTGCGCTCCACGCTGCGGCGCCGCCGCGGGCGGAGCACGGTTCACCCTCGAGAGGAGACGTCACCCATCGCTGCACCCGAGCCTCGCGTGAACCGGCAGATCCGCATCTCCCCCGTGCGACTCATCGCCGACGACGGCGAGCAACTGGGCATCGTCGCGGTCGACGAGGCCCTGAAGATCGCGGAGGAGCGGGGGCAAGACCTCGTCGAGGTGGCGCCCACGGCACGGCCGCCGGTCTGCAAGATCATGGACTACGGCAAGTTCAAGTACGAGACCGCGAAGAAGGACCGGGAGGCGCGCAAGAAGCAGCACAACGTGCAGCTGAAGGAGATCCGCTTCCGGCCGAACATCGAGGAGCACGACTTCGACTTCAAGACGAACCACGCGGTCGAATTCCTCAAGGAAGGCAACAAGGTGAAGGTCACGGTGATGTTCCGCGGGCGCGAGATGTCGCACACCGAGCACGGTCGCGCGGTGCTCGACCGGGTCACCGAGGTCGTACAGGGCCAGGGGATCGGGAACGTCGAGAGCGCGCCGAAGCTCGAGGGCCGGAACATGAGCATGATCGTGGCACCCAAGGCGAAGCACTAGGACCATCCGAGAAGTGGAGCACTTCGATGCCGAAGATGAAGTCCAACCGCGGGGCGATGAAGCGCTTCCGCAAGACCGGCAGCGGACGCGTGAAGCGCAAGCACGCGTTCCTGCGGCACATCCTCACGAAGAAGGGCGCGGCCCGGAAGCGGAAGCTGCGCAAGGCCACCTACGTCCACGAATCGGACGAGAAGCGCGTCCGGAAGCTCCTCAGCTAACCGACAGGGGGATCCATGGCTCGCGCCAAGAACAACGTCCAGCGCTCCCGCCGGCGCAAGAAGATCTTGGAGGCGGCGAAGGGCTTCCGCGGCGGCCGGTCGAAGCTCCTGGGACCGGCTCGCGAGACAGTCGAGCGCGGACTGGCCTTCGCCTATCGCGACCGCCGTGTGAAGAAGCGCGAGTTCCGGAAGCTCTGGAT
>JBHENL010000112.1:0-3881 GCA_046262075.1 Gemmatimonadota bacterium | reverse complement strand
GGCTGGACTTCGTCGCGCCGGTGGGGATCGGCGACCGGCTGCGGCTCACCGGCACCGTCCGCAGCGTGTCGAGTGCCACGCGCATGCTGGTCCTCGACGTGGAGGTGCGGCGCGTCGAGGATGAGCGGATCGTCGTGCGCGGGGATGCCCGCGTGCTCGTCGAGCCACCGGCCGGGAGCGGCCGGAGCCACGCGGCCGCCGTAGCGGACCACGACTAGAGCCGGAGGAAGCTCTCCAGCGCGGGCCGCCGGGACGCTGCGTTTGCGCCGTGCGACACCCGCCGGCATCTTGTGCCCACCTCGCTCCCGATCCATGGACCGTCTGCTCTTCCTCGCGACCAACGACGACGGCTACTTCGCGCGCGGCCTGCAGGTGCTCGTCGCGGCCCTGGAGCCGCTCGGCGAGGTCTGGGTCGTCGCACCCGACCGGGAGCAGAGCGCGACGAGCCACTCGCTCACGCTGCACCACCCCTTGCGCGTCTCGCATCACGGCGACCGCCGGTTCCACGTGGACGGCAGCCCCACCGACTGCGTGCTGCTCGCGGTACACGGAGATCTCCTGCCGCGCCGCCCCGACTTCGTCTTCTCGGGCGTGAACCACGGCGGCAACATGGGCGAGGACGTGAGCTACTCGGGAACCGTCGCCGCGGCGATGGAGGGCACGATCCTGGGCATCCCCTCGGTCGCGATCTCGCTGGTGGGCGGAGACGCCGACCTGCTCGAGGCCTACGGTGACACCGTGCGCGCCATCGGCCGCGAGATCATCTCGACGCCGCGCGACAAGTCCTTCCCCGAGGACACGCTGCTCAACGTGAACCTGCCGCCCATCGAGCCGAAGGCGGTCAGAGGCATCCGCGTGGCGCCCCTCGGCAAACGCGTCTACGAGAACCCGGTGCTGGTGGACCGGGATCCGCGGGGCAAGACGTGGTACTGGATCGGAGGTACCGGACCGACCTGGCACGGGGAGGAGGACAGCGACTTCCGGCAGGTGGACGAGGGATACATCACCGTGACGCCCTTGCACCTCGATCTCACGAACTACAAGACGCTGCAGGATCTGCGGAAGTGGGAGACGTTCCTCCACCGGGACCGCGTGTGAAGCGCGCCGGGCCGCACCCTCGCGCCGGCCAGGAGGCGCCGGAGCCGGCGACGGGAAGGTCGCCGGCCTCGCCCCCCGCCATTCCCGCCTTCGACGTGCGGGAGGCAGGGGAGTTCCGCCGCGCGCGCAATCGCATGCTCGAAGCACTCCGAGCCCGGGGGATCTCCGACGCGGCGGTCCTCTCGGCGATGGGCCGGCTGCCGCGCCAGATCTTCGCGCCCGAGGGCTTCGGTGCGCGCGCCTACGGCGACCACGCGCTCCCCGTCCTCGACGGGCAGACGCTGACGCAACCCCACACCGTCGCGCTCTGCGCGCAGGAGGTGCGGCGCGCGGGAGCGCGGCGCGTCCTGGAGGTCGGCACGGGCTCGGGCTACCAGGCCGCGGTCCTCGCGCTGCTCTGCCCCCACGTCTTCTCGGTGGAGCGCCATCCCCGCCTCCTGGCCCTGGCGCGCGCGAACCTGGACCGGCTGGGCCTCACCAACGTCGCGCTCCTGCGCGGCGACGGCAGCATCGGCTGGTCGCGCTTCGCGCCCTACGATGTCGTCGTCGTGGCCGCGGCGGCGCCGCGGGTCCCGGCCGCACTGCTGAGCCAGCTCACACCCGGCGGGCGCCTGCTGGCGCCGGTCGGCGGAGCGGACGGCCAGGAGCTGATGCGGGTGACGCGGCAAGCGCGGGAGTTCCGGACGGAATCACTGGGGCCCTGCTCGTTCGTGCCGCTGCTGGGGGAGCGTGGCGGGGGCCCGGCCGACGCGGGATCGGGAGGGGAGCGGCCGGATAGGCCGGCGTCCGACCGCGATGAGGCGGGCCCGCCTGAAACCTCGCCGGCGCGGCGCTCGTAGGACCTCTGCGACGCGGCCGGTTCACCTCGGACTCCATCCACGCGCCGGCCCGCGGGCATCCTCTTGCCAGGACCTGTTCCGGAGGAGCGACATGAAACGGTTTCCCGCAATCCTGACCCTGCTGGCCCTGTGCCTCGCCCCGCGCGTCGCCAGCGCCTCGGCCGGTGATGGTCCCTGGGTGCACATCCAGATCGTCGAGAGCGGGACGGAGGGCGCGAAGGTCCAGGTGCACCTGCCGCTGTCGCTGGTGCGGCTGGGCCTCGAGATGGCGCCCGGCGACGTGATCGTGGACGGCAAGCTGCGGCTGCGCCACAGCGAGGTCACGGCACCCGAGCTGCGCCGGATGTGGCGCGAGCTGCGTGCTGCGGGAGACGCCGAGTTCGTCACCGTCGAGAAGGAGGACGAGACGGTGCGGGTGAGCCGGCGCGGCGAGCACTTCCTCGTCCAGGTGGACGACCGCGGCGGCGCCGAACCCGAGCAGGTGCGCATCCGGATCCCGCTGGCGGTGGTGGACGCGCTGCTCGCCGGCGAAGGCGATCGGCTCGACGTCGCCGGTGCGCTGGTGAAGCTGCAAGCGTTCCGCGGTGAGGTGCTCGAGGTGCAGGACGGCGAGACACACGTGCGCATGTGGATCGACGAGACGGCGGCGCCCCGCCCATGACCCTCCTCGCGCTGAAGCTGGGCACCCTGGTCGCCGCGCCCGTGATGCTGCTGGCGGCCGCGATGGGCCCCCAACTCCTGGTCGTGGACATCCGCGAGGGCGGGCCGGAAGGCCACCGCCTGTTCGTCCCGATCCCGCTGGTCGCCCTGCAGGCCGGCGCCGCGCTCGCTCCCGATGACGCGGTCCGCATCGAGGTGCAGGAGCTCGAGAGAGTCCGCCCTGCCGCCGTTCGGTTCCTGACAGAGCTGCGGCGCATCTCCGACGGAGAGCTGGTGCGTGTCGAGGAGCGCGGGGAGACGATCTCCGTGCGCAAGCTGGGTGACGAGCTGCGAGTCGACGTGCGAGACGGCGCGGACCACGTACGGGTGAAGGTGCCGATCGCCGGCCTCGCGGAGATCCTCCGACGCTCGGAAGGCGGCGAGCTCGAGCTGGGGGACGCCCTCGCCGTGCTCGGCGCGGCGTCGCGCGGCGATCTGGTCTACGTCAGGAGCGGCGACGACGTCGTGAAGGTGAAGATCTGGTAACGCCTGCGCGGGCGGACCCGCTGTGGATTTGATCTCGCTCCCGGCGCGACCTATCTTGCCCGTCTGTGTCGGGGCGTGGCTCAGCCCGGTAGAGCACCTGGTTCGGGACTAGGGGGTCGCCGGTTCAAATCCGGCCGCCCCGACCACGCGAAGCCCTTGTCGCGCACGACCTTGGCGGCAGGGGCTTCGCGCTTGCCGGCGCCCAAAAAGCTCGGAATCGGCTCTGTTGCCGGTTTCTGCAGCCGGATGTTGCCGGAAACTGCGGCGAGACCCTCCCCGGGCACGCCCGGCAGGCGCTCGATCATCTCGCGGCTGTGCGCGTCGGAGATGTGGGCGTAGATCTGCAGCACCCGCAGGTCGGAGTGCCCGAGCCAGCGCCGCAGCGTGTCCAGTGGCACCCCGCTCATCGCCGCGTGTGATGTGAAGGTGTGGCGCAGCGTGTGCGGCCGCACCTCGGGCCAGCCCAGCTCGTCGCGAAGCACCTTGAAGAGCTGCCCGGCCCGCTTCCCACTGAGGCCCACCACGCGCGGATCGCACCCCCGCGGCAACGCCGCCAGAAACAGCCGCAGATGGGGGTGCAGCGGCACCAGCCGGTCGCGCCGGCTCTTGGTCTCCCGCGCCCGGATCGTGCCCGCCACGAAGTCGATGTCCGACCAGGTCAGCCGGCAGATCTCCCCCGGCCGCATGCCGGTGTAGAGCCCCACCCGCAGGAAGCGCTCGAGCTTCTGCCAGGCGGCTCGCGAGGCGTTGGTAACCCGC
>JBHENL010000111.1:0-3903 GCA_046262075.1 Gemmatimonadota bacterium | reverse complement strand
GCGCGCCTCGGCGGCGCGCAAGAGCGGCTCGTCCAGATCGTCGCGTCCGACCACCGGGCGGAAGCGGAGCTCGGCCGGAGCGGGTCGCAGCGGCAGCGGCTCGCGCTCCACGACCGCGCGGCGGGCGGGCACCTCGCGTCGCGGCACGTCGCGCTCCTCGTCTTCCGCGCGGCGAAGCTCCACGGGTGCGACCAGCAAGCGAGCCGCTGGACGGCGGAGCTCCGCGAAGGCCGGGAGCACGAGAGGGGGCTCGGCGCGGCGAACGGCGAGGAGTCGCAGCTCCACCCGAGGCGCCTCGACGCGCGGCACCTCGCGGACGCGGAGCTCCACGGCGGGAGCCTCCACCAGGCGGCGCCCGGCCAGGAGCGATGCCGGCGGCGGCGCGCCCATGAAGGCGCCGCGGCGCGTGGCGGGGGCGGCGGTGGGGGTCGTCGCCAAGGGGGCACGTGCCACCGGGCGTGCTACCAAGACCGCAGCCTTGGCCGTCAAGGACGCAGCGGGCACCGTCGTCGAGAAGATCTCCGAGAAGATGCCCTTCGGCGACGACGAGGAGGGGAGCAAGGAAACCACGGCCTGACGGCAGCTTCATCCTGGGCGCGCGGGCGTCGCCGCGCGCGCGGCTCGGTCAGGACCCCGAAACCAGCACCATGGGTCCCGTGGGCGCGGCCGTTCCGGGGGCCGGCTCCACCGTGACGGCGAGCGTGTCGGCTCCCGCCAGCACCCCGGCATCGGGCAGCTCGATCCGGGCGCTGCGGCCAGCCTCCGTCTGGAAGGTCCCGACGGCCACCGGAGTGCCGTCGCGGATCGCCCACAGCTCGTACACGGAGCCGGGGGTCAGGACCGGCAGGGCGTAGACGAAGAGGATCACGCGCGAGGTCGCGGGATCCACGAAGACCCGCGCGCGCGCCCCCGGCTGGTTCTCCGTACCGACGAGGGTGTGGGCGCTTCCGGTGGGAGAGACCAGCGCCTCCAGATCGCGGCGATAGGCCTCCAGCACCGCCGCGGCGGAATCCGCGACTGCCACTCTCACGGCGGCGGCCGAGTCCGCCGCTGCCACCCGGGCCGCGGCCGCCGAATCCGCCGCCGCTGCGCGTTCCCGCGCCTCCACGAACTCACGCTCGCCCTCCTCGAGCCGGTCGCGCAGGCGCACGTTCCACACCGCCAGCAGCAGCGCCACGCACGCCGCGGCGGCGGCGCCCAGCATCCACCCGCGGCCTGCTGCAAGCCCGGCTGGCCGCTCCCGGAGCGCGAGCACCGCCGGGCCGACCCCACCTTCCTCGTTCTCCACGCGTGCCAGCACGCGCTCGCGCAACGCCGCTGACGGCACGGCCGCCGGAGCGCTGGCGGCGATCCCGGCGATCGCCTCCCGCAGCCGCGCGAGCTCGGCTTGCCCCTCGGCGCCGCGGATCTCGAGCTCGCGCTCGAGCTCCGCCTGCTCGGCATCGTCCAGCCCCTCGAGGAGCAGCTTCGACGCGAGATCTCTGAAGCGTTCCTGATCCACTCGTCGCTCCGTCAGGTCCGCAACGTTCCGAGCGCCTGTTCGAGCTTGGCGATCGCGGCGCGGATGCGCGTCTTCACGGTTCCCAGGGGTGTGTCGGTGTGCTGGGAGATCTCGCTGTGGCTCAAGCCTTCGAAGAAGGCGAGCTCGACCGCGGTCCGTTGCTCGGGGGGCAGGCTGCCCAGCGCCTCGCGCACTCGCGCGCGGCGCTCGCCGAGGCTCGCCTCCTCCTCGGGATTCGGCTGTACGGCGAGAGGCGGCTCCACCGCGAGGTTCTGCACGGCATGACGCCGGGAGGAGTCGGCGCGCAGCCGGTCGATCGCACGGCTGCGCGTCACCATCGCAACCCACGCGAGTGCGGAGCTGCGCCTGCGGTCGAACGTCGAGGCCGTGCGCCAGAGCTGCACGTAGACCTCCTGCGCGACTTCCTCGGCGCTCTCCCGGTCGCGCAGGATCCTCAGGAGCAGGCCGAAGACGAAGGCACTCGTCCGATCGTAGAAGCTCGCGAAGGCGCGACGGTCGCGCGCGGCGAGCTGGCCTACGAGGGACTCGAGATCGGGAGGTGGGGCCACGTAGTAGACGGTGAGATGTCGTGGGGCCGCACCAATCTACCCAGGACGTTCCCCTGTACAACCATCAGCGGAGATACGTCTGCTGCGGCCGTTCGGATGGAAAGAAGCTTCCGGCCGCGTGTCTTTACACGATTACGCCGGCGCGGCGGTGCAAGAACTGCACACCGCGACCTCGCCGCGTCCACGCGTCGATGCTGAGCAGCCGGTCGGCGCGATCCTTGCTAAAAGGTGCATCCGACTCGTCACGCAGTTTGCCTCGTCGGGTCTGCCGCGGCGAGCTACTGCAGCGATCCAATTTAGGGATTGCTCCGTAGGGTTACCTGCAGAGTTGTTTTCTTCACGCGAAGGTCCTTCGCCAGAGCTTTCTTCCCGCCGTCCGGTCCGGCAGTCCCGCCATTCCGGAACGGGACGCGCGCCTGCCGCGTGCGTGCAATCCATCCACGGAGGTGAGGGCATGTCGAACTGGAATCCGGATGGCGAGGATCGCCAGATGCGCGAGTTCCTCGCGAAGCTCTCGCAGGGCACCGACCGGCGTCGGTTCCTCAAGTGGAGCGGCCTCTCGGTCGGGGCGCTCGCGGTCGGTTGCGGCGACGATGACGATGATGACAACGGCACGGGTCCGCCCGATGGCGATCCCGTGGTGACGCTGCCCCTGCGGAACACGACCGACGTGCTGAAGTTCGCGCTCTTCCTCGAGTTACTCGAGGCGGACTTCTACACGCAGGCGGTTGCGTCCGGTGCCTTGAGCGGCACGGTGCTCGAGATCGCCACCAGTGTGCGGGATCACGAGCAGGACCACGTGGATGCCCTCCAGGGGCTCCTGGGAAGCATGGCCTTCGACGAGGACGACGTGGAGTTCGACTTCGGCAACGCCGTGGAGAACCAGACCGCGTTCCTGCCTCTGGCCGAAACGCTCGAGCAGACGGGGACGCAGGCCTATCTCGGTGCGCTTCCCATCATCGGGGAGAGGCAGAACCGTCTGACGGCCGGCACGATCGCCACGATCGAAGCCCGCCACACGTCGGTGTTCCGCGCGCTGAACGGGCGGCCCGACCCCGTGCCGCGAGCGTTCGAGGTGCCGCTGACGCCAGAGCAGGTGATCGCAGCCGTGCGGGCGCTGAACGTGGTCGAAAGGGGCCTGTAAGGGCGTTTCCGGTTCCTGCCGAACTCCGGTCCATTCGAGAGGAGACCATCGCATGATCACGGGCATCAAACGACTGATCACGATCGACCCTGAGAAGCTCCAGACGCCGACGGGTCGGCGGAGCTTCTTCGCCGAGATCGCCGTTGCGGCGGGCGCAGTGAGCCTCGCACCCGCCATCCTGCGGGGCCTCAACCCGCGCGGCCGCGCGTGGGCGCTCGCCGCACAGCAGGGCGGCGAGACCGAGGATCTCACGGATATCGAGATCCTGCAGTACGCGCTCACGCTCGAGTATCTCGAGGCCACGTTCTATTTGCGGGGCGACAATGCTTCCCCCCTTCCCGGCGGCGCGACCATCGCCCAGATCGACCCGGACGGCAACGGCTTGCCGGGCACCGTGACCGGTCTGGCGGCGGTGACCCCGCGTGCTCCGGCCACGTTCAGCGTGCCGACCTTCGTGCGCGCCGTCCGCAACCACGAGATCGAGCACGTCCTCTTTCTTCAAGGCGCGCTGGGGGCGGCCGCACTGCCGCGGGCGGAGTTCGAGTTCACGTTCCCGCCGGGCACGTTCGACAGTGCAGACGCGTTTCTCACGTTGGCACAGACGCTGGAGGACACCGGCGTGACGGCATATCTGGGCCAGGTCCCCAACATCGACAGCGTCGACATCCTGGTGGACGCAGGCACGATCG
>JBHENL010000110.1:0-8498 GCA_046262075.1 Gemmatimonadota bacterium | reverse complement strand
CACCGCCACTCTCAGCCTTGGAAAGGAACCTTTCGATGACCTGGGGAATCCCGAAGACCCTGCGCCGCGTCACGCTGCTGGCGGCGCTCACGCTCGTCCCGCTCGGCGCCGCGGCGGCCGCCGCGCAGGAGCCGGCGGAGTCCGGGTCGCAGCAGACGCTGAACCTGACGACCGGCAAGTCCACGATCCTGGCCTTCCCCCAGGGACTCAACCGCGTCTCCGTGGGGAACCCCGAGGTCCTGGACGCAGTCGTCGTCTCCCCGCGGGAGGTGCTCGTCAACGGCAAGACGGCGGGCGTCACGAGCCTGATCCTCTCCGGCGGCGGCACCAACCGGATCTACGACGTGGTGGTGAGCAACGACGTCTCGCTGCTGCAGCAGCGGCTCGAGGCGATGTTCCCCGGCGAGCCGATCCGGGTCACGATGGACCGCGACCTGGTCGTGCTCCAGGGCCGTGTGAACGACCCCTACGTGGCCTCCCGCGCGCTCCAGATGGCGCGCCTCTACGCCGGCGGCGACTCGACGCGCGTAATCAACTCGTTCGAGTTCCAGGACACGCGCCAGGTCCTGCTGCAGGTGCGCATCGCCGAGGTGAACCGGCAGGAGCTGCTGGAGTGGGGGATCAAGGGCACGCGCATCGACCCCAACTGCATCCGCTGCGACACCGAGGGGCACGTCGGCTACGGCAACCCCGGTGGCACGGGCGGCAACTTCATCAACAACCCCGCCGGGCCCGACCAGTTCTTCTCGGATGCGCTGAACCTCTACTTCTTCGATCCCGGCGCCAACGTCGGCGTCTTCGTGCGCGCGCTGAAGGAGAAGGGCCTCCTGCAGACGCTCGCCGAGCCGAACCTCGTGGCCGCGAACGGCCAGGAGGCGAGCTTCCTCGTCGGCGGCGAGTTCCCGTATCCCGTGGTGCAGCCCTCCTCGAACGGCCTCACGGTCACGATCGTCTTCAAGGAGTTCGGCATCCGGCTGCGCTTCCGGCCCACGATGGTCGGCGACGGGCTGATCAACCTCGACGTGGAGCCGGAGGTCAGCCAGCTCGACTTCGCGAACGGCCTCACGTTCAGCGGCTTCGTCATTCCCGCGCTCTCCACGCGCAAGGCCAAGACGTCCGTGCAGCTGCGTGACGGGCAGACCTTCTCGATCGCGGGCCTGATCTCGCACGAGACGGCCGAGGTGGTCAGCAAGCTGCCGGTCCTCGGCGACATCCCGACCCTGGGCTACCTGTTCAAGAGCAAGAACTTCCGGGAGCGCGAGACGGAGCTCGTCGTGCTCGTCACGCCGAGCATCGTGAGCAGCGACGCGCCGGTGCCCGACCTGCCGGAGTTCAAGGAGCAGTTCCGCAAGCAGCTCGAGGGCTTCGAGGGCCCGCGCGGCCACAGCGACGGCCAGTAGGCCGCCGCCCGACCAGACACAGACGAGGCGGGGCACCGTGGGCCGGCGCCGAGGAGGAGATCGGATCATGAGCGCGAAGCACACGGGAAGGTCCGCGATCCGGCGCCTGCGCGACGAGCGCGGTGCGATCCTGGTCATGGCCGCGGGCTCGATGGCCGCGGTGCTGGGCGCCGCCGCGCTCGCGGTGGACGTGGGGCTGCTCTACACCGCGCGCGGCGAGGCGCAGCGGGCGGCGGACGCGGCGGCGCTGGCCGGAGCCGGCAGCTTCCTCTCCGCGCCCGACGACGAGGCCGCCTCGAAGGCCCTCGCCGAAGAGGTGGGCGAGCAGAACGACGTCCGTGGCGAGGACGTCGAGATCCTGCCGGACGAGGACGTGGAGGTGGACCTCGCCAACCGGCGCGTGACGGTGACCGTCCGCCGACTGGCCGCGCGCGCCAACGGGGTACCCGCCTACTTCTCGCGGATCTTCGGGATCGAGACGATCGACGTCGCGGCGCGCGCCACCGCCGAGGCCGTGGCCGCGGGCAGGGTGGGGTGCGTCAAGCCCTTCTCGCCGCCGGACGCGTTCCAGGACGGCAACGGGGACGGGAAGTTCGGCGCCGGCGACTACTACGCCACGGCGACCACCGGCTACGGCTCGTCCTACCGCAACGGCGTGCCGTCGGACAACGGGATCGATCCCAAGGGCACGACGTACGAGGAGGACTTCGGGCGGCCGATCGTGCTGAAGGAGGGCACCCCGCAGCAGACGCTCACGCCCAGCCAGTACTTCCCGATCACGCTGCCTCTGCCCGGCGGCGGGTACACCAATGGCGCCTCGGACTACCACGAGGCGATCGGCGGCTGCACGTCGGCGACGATCGCGATCGGCGACGTGATCCCCACCGAGCCGGGCAACATGCGCGGCCCCACGCGCCAGGGCATGGACGAGCTGATCCAGCAGGACCCGGGCGCCACCTGGGATCTGTCGGAGAAGGGCGTCACGGGCTCGCGCTACGAGCCGTGGCGCGCCAGCCCGCGCGTGATCCACATCCCGCTGTTCGACCCGATGCAGGCGCCGAGCAGCGGGCGCAAGGACATCCACGTGGCCAACGTCACGGCCTTCTGGGTGGAGCGGATGCAGGGGAACGACGTCGTCGGCCGCTTCCTCTTCGCCTCGGGCGTCGCGGGAGACGGCGCGGGAGGGAACGCCTCTGGCCCGGCACTCATGGCGGTGCGCCTGATCCGCTGATCGGCGCTCCGCACGCACTCATCACGCACGCCCCAGGGAGCCGTCCCCAATGGAAGAGTCCAGCATCGTCTCCGCCGTCCTGATCAGCCCGCGCCGCGAGGTGCGCGAGGCGGTGCGCGAGCATCTCTCCCGCCGCACCGACGTGCGCGTGGACGTGGAGCTCACGCACGCCGTGACCCTCGCCGACGCCGGGTACATCGAGGACCTGAAGGTCCTGCAGCCCGGGATCGTCTTCCTGGACCTCGACGCGGACCGCAAGACGGCGCTCGAGCTGGCCCAGATCCTCTCCGACCGGGCGACCTCGGCCGGCCCGGGCGCGGGCAAGGTCTTCGGCATCGGGAGCACGACCTCGCCCGAGCTGCTGATGCAGGCGATGCGCGCGGGAGTCTCGGAGGTCTTCCCGCTGCCGCTCGACCACGCCGCGCTCGACGAGGCGCTCGACCGCGCCGCGCGGCGCATCAGCGTGCCCGTCACGCGTCCGTCGACGGGGCAGATCCTGGCCTTCTTCAGCTCGAAGGGAGGGAGCGGGGCGACGATGCTGGCCACGAACACCGCGGTGGCCCTGCAGCGCGGCGGCCGGCGCGTGGTGCTCGTGGACCTCGACCTCGAGATGGGCGACGTGGCGCTGTTCCTGGGCCTCAAGCCCAAGTACAACATCCTCGACCTCTCGAAGAACCTGCACCGGATGGACGAGAACCTGCTCGCCAGCTTCCTCGTCGAGCACCCCTCGGGGATCCACCTGCTCGCCGCGCCCGCGAACCCCGAGCGCAGCGAGACGCTCACGCCCGAGCAGATCCGGCAGATCTTCCAGTTCCTGCGGGCCAAGTACGACTGCGTGGTCGTGGACACGTCCAACGCCTTCTACGACTACACGCTCTCCGCCTTCGACCAGGCGGACCGCATCTGCCTCGTGGCGAACGTGGACCTGCCCTCGCTGCGCAACACGCAGCGCTGCTTCCACATCCTCGACCGCCTGGGCTACGCCAGGGAGTCGATCAAGCTGCTCGTGAACCGTTATCAGGCGAAGGGCCCGATCAAGCTGCCGGACATCGAGGCCACGCTGAACTTCCCGATCTTCCACGTGCTGTCGAACGACTACGCCACCGTCATCCACGGCATCAACACGGGCGAGCCGTTCTCGACCGGCAGCGACGCGCCGCTGGCGCGCGAGATCTCGGCGCTGGGCGACGCGCTGGCGGCCGACACCCACCTGTCGCGGACGCGCGAGACCGCCGCCGGCGCAGTTGCCAGCGGCGCCGCCGCTCCCCGCGGTCTGGGACGCCTCTTCAGCCGCCTGACGAAGGGCGCCGCCGAGCAGCCCGCGAAGGCGCCGGAGCGGACCGCGGCGCGGAACCCAGCCCCGGAGGCCGGCGTCCATGCCCACGCCCGATAACGCCCGGCCCGTCCCGCCCCCGGCCGCGACGGCGCTGGACGAGCGCCGCGCCTCCGCCCGTGCGGCGGAGCGGCGCCCGTCCCTGGGCCTGGGGCTGCCCGACGCGACGGCCGCCGCCGGCCGGGGAGCCTTCGACGTCGACCAGCGCATCGACGACATCTTCTCGATGGCGCGCGACGAGAAGCTGGAGCCGTTCATCGACCTGCGCGGCAGCGCCTACCAGGACATCAAGGCCGGCGCGCACCGCCGGCTGCTCGAGAAGCTGAACCTCGAGAGCATCGCGCAGACGGAGCGCGAGGTGGTCGTCGCCGTGATCCGCCGCGTCGTGCACGACCTGCTGCGCGTCGAGGCCACGCCGCTCTCGCTGCCCGAGCGCGAGCAGCTGATCAACGAGATCCTGGACGAGATCTTCGGACTGGGGCCGCTCGAGCCCCTGCTCAAGGACCCGACGATCTCGGACATCCTGGTCAACACCCACGACTCGATCTACATCGAGCGCAACGGCCAGATCGAGGAGACCTCGGTCGTCTTCCGCGACGACAACCACCTGCTGCAGATCATCGATCGGATCGTCTCCTCCGTCGGGCGGCGCGTGGACGACTCCTCGCCGATGGTGGACGCGCGCCTCGCCGACGGCTCACGCGTGAACGCCGTGATCCCGCCGGTGTCGATCGACGGCCCGCACCTCTCGATCCGCAAGTTCCGCCAGGACGTGCTCACCGCGCGCGAGCTGGTGCACCTGAACACGGTGACCCAGCCGATGCTGTTCCTGCTGCAGGGGTGCGTGAAGGCGCGCCTGAACGTGCTCGTCTCGGGTGGCACGGGCGCGGGCAAGACGACGATGCTGAACATCCTCTCGTCGTTCATCCCGGCCCGGGAGCGGATCGTCACGATCGAGGACTCCGCCGAGCTGCAGCTGCAGCAGAAGCACACCGTGCGCATGGAGACGCGCCCGGCGAACGTCGAGGGGCGGGGCCAGATCACCCAGCGCATGCTCGTGATCAACGCGCTGCGCATGCGCCCCGACCGGATCATCGTTGGCGAGGTCCGTGGCGGCGAGGCGGTGGACATGCTGCAGGCCATGAACACGGGCCACGACGGCTCGCTGGCCACGATCCACGCGAACACCCCCCGCGACGCGCTCACGCGCCTCGAGACCATGATCTCGATGGCCGAGCTGAACCTGCCCGAGCGCGCGATGCGCCACCAGATCGCCTCGGCGCTCGACGTGGTGATCCAGATCGCGCGGCTCTCGGACGGCACGCGCAAGGTGATCACCATCGCCGAGATCGTCGGCATGGAGGGCGAGGTGATCACGATGCAGGACATCTTCAGCTACGAGCGGATCGGCGTGGACCCGCAGGGCCGCGTCCAGGGCCGCTTCAAGGCCACCGGCATCCGGCCGAAGTTCGCCGACCGCCTGCGGCAGGCGGGGATCGAGCTGCCGATGGCCATGTTCAACGTCTTCGGCGCGCCGGGGGGCGCGAACGCCGCGGCCGACGAGTTCACCTTCGAGCCCGGCGTCTGATGGCCTGGTTGATCCCGATCGCCGGCAGCCTGATCGCCGCCTGCCTGGCCTACGCGGCGCTCAACTGGCTCGAGCTGCGGCGCGAGGCGCAGACCAAGGTCAAGGTCGCCGAGCGGCTGCGCACGCTGTCGTTCGAGAACGTGATGGAGCAGGAGGCGGTCGTGCGCCTGCTGCGCGAGGAAGAGCTCTCGGCCGTGCCGATGCTGCGCACGCTCCTCAAGCTCGTGCCGCGCATCGAGAACCTGCGCCTGCTGATGGACCAGGGGGCGGTCCGGATGAAGGTCGGGACCTTCTACCTGCTCTCGGGCGTGCTCGCGGTGGGCGCGGGCCTCGCCGTCTCGCTCTTCGCCGTGCCCTGGATCTTCGCGATGGTCGCGGCCGCCGGCGCCGGCTGCCTGCCCTACCTCTACCTGCTGCGCAGGAAGAAGAAGCGCGTCGAGGCCTTCGAGGCCGGGTTCCCGGAGGCGATCGACCTGCTGGCGCGCGCGATCCGCGCCGGCCACGCGTTCTCCACCGGCTTCCAGATGATCGGCGAGGAGTGCCCCGACCCCGTGGGGGAGGAGTTCCGGCGCTCCTTCGAGGAGCAGAAGTTCGGCCTGGCGCTCAAGGACTCGATGCTGAACCTGATCGACCGCATCGACCTGGTCGACCTGCGGATCTTCGTCACGGCGCTGCTGATCCAGCGCGAGGTCGGCGGCAACCTGGCCGAGGTCCTCGACAAGATCGCCTACACGATCCGCGAGCGATTCAAGATCCTGCGCCAGGTGCGCGTCTACACCGCGCAGGGGCGGCTGACCGGCTACCTGCTCGGCGCGCTGCCGATCATCATGGGTCTGCTCCTGTTCGCGATGAACCAGGAGTACATGACGATCCTCTTCGAGCGCGAGATCGGGCGGGTGATGATCGCCGGGGCCGCGGTCATGCAGGTCATCGGCTTCTTCCTCATCCGCAGGATCATCCACATCAAGGTCTGACGTCCCATGCTGCTGCTCATCGCCTTCCTCGTCTGCGCCACGGTGTCGCTCCTCACGTACGCCGCCGTGAGCCTCGTGAGCCCCAAGCCCAGCGGGCTGCGCGGCCGGCTCGCCGACATCCAGCAGCTGGGGCCCTTCACCGAGGGCGTGATCTCGGTGCACCGCCGCCGCGCCCAGCGCGAGAAGCTCGAGGGCCTGCTGCGCACGCTCGGCGAGCGCGCCGTCCGGCCGAAGACGGACCTGGGCGAGACGCGCCGCGCGCTGCAGATGGCGGGCTTCCGCAACGAGGAAGCGCCCGTGATCTACTACGGCCTGCGGATGTTCCTCGCGGCGGCCCTCCCGGCCGTGGCGATCCTGCTCGGGATCGTGACGAACGCGCAGGTGCTGAAGACGGTCCCGTTGCTCGCGATCACCGGGGCGCTCGGCTACTACGTCCCGCGCTTCCTCCTGAAGCGGCGGATCCGCACGCGCCAGGAGGCGATCCGCCTGGGGCTGGCCGACGCGCTCGACCTGCTCGTGATCTGCGTCGAGGCGGGCCTCGGGTTGAACCAGGCGATCGTGCGCGTGGCCGAGGAGATGCTGCACGCCTGCCGTCCGATCTCGGAGGAGTTTCACCTGGTGAACCTCGAGATGCGCGCCGGCAAGTCGCGCGCGGATGCGCTGCGCCAGCTGAGCGAGCGCACGGGCGTCGAGGACCTGCAGTCGCTGGTGGCCATGCTCGTCCAGACCGACCGCTTCGGAACGAGCATCGCGCAGTCGCTGCGGGTGCACTCGGACACCTTGCGCACGAAGCGGCGGCAGCGGGCCGAGGAGGCGGCGGCCAAGACCACGATCAAGCTCGTCTTCCCGCTGGTGCTGTTCATCTTCCCCGCCATGTTCGTGGTGATCCTGGGCCCCGCCATGCTCCACATCATCGAGCAGCTCCGCGGCGTGGTGAAGTGAGCTCGAAGACGCTTCTCCTGCTGGCGATCCTGCTCCTGACGAGCGCGGCCTGCACCCACCGGGTGGAGCCGCGGCGCTCGCCCTTCATCACCCCCGCGGGCGCGGGCCAGCCGACGCCGCTGGAGCTGCCGGATGGCGAGGCCGCCGCCGCGCCCAGCGACTCGCTCGGCGCGGACTCGCCGACGATGCAGGCGCTGCGCGACCTGCAGGCGGCGCGGGGTGGTGCCGTGGCGGCCCCCAAATCGCACGGCACGGCGGCCAGCGCCGCCGTCGAGGCCGGCCGGGCGCTCGTGGCGGCCGACCCGAGCAGCCTCGAGGCGCGCCTCGCGCTCGCCCGCGCGTACCACCACGAGCGGATCTTCGACCTGGCCCTCGAGCACTACGTCGCGGCGCGCGAGCTGGCCCCCGCCGACCCTGCGATCGACCGCGACCTGGGCCGGCTGTGGGTGGACGAGGGCTCGCCCGAGCTGGCGCTGCCCTACCTCGAGAGGGCGCTCGCCGCCCTCGAGGCGGACGCGGAGACGTGGAGCTATCGGGGGATCGCCCTCGATTTGCTGAGCCGCTACCCCGAGGCCGAGGGCGCCTTCCGCCGCTCGATCGAGCTGGAGTCGCGGCGCTGGGACTTCTTCAACAACCTGGGCTTCAACCTGCTGCTGCAGGAGCGCCATCCCGAGGCCGCCGCGGCCTTCCGCTCGGGCCTGGTGCTGGCACCGGGGCACCCCGTTCTGCAGAACAACCTGGGGCTGGCCCTGGGTCTGCAGGGTGAGACCGCCGCCGCGCTCGAAGCCTTCCGCAGGGGAGGCAGCGAGGCGGACGCCTGGAACAACCTTGGCGTGGTCCACCGAGCCCGGCGCGAGGACGATCTGGCGGCGCAGGCGTTCGAGCGCGCGTTTCGGCTGGACGCTGGCTCGCGGTCGATCGCCCGGAACGTGCGCGAGAGCCGGCTGCGGGCGGCGATCGCCCGCGAGGATGCGACCGCCGAGACGGCGGACGCCGCTGGCGCCGGCATGGCCGTGGCGGTTCTCGCGCC
>JBHENL010000109.1:0-6266 GCA_046262075.1 Gemmatimonadota bacterium | reverse complement strand
CCACCGCACCGGCAGACCCGCCGACGTTCAGCGCCGCGGGGCGCGGGCGGTCCGACGGTGCGGCAGGCGTCCAGTACCCCGGCGAGGAATTCGCGGCGGCGCAGCGCGAGGCGTACCCCGACCTACAGCCGCTCCGGCTCGCAAGAGCGCCGCGCGACGTGTTCGCCGCAGCACTCGCGGTGGCGCGCGGAATGCCGGGCTGGGAGGTCGTGCTGGCCGATGCCGAGGACCGCCGCATCGAAGCCACCGTCACGACGCGCTGGTTCCGCTTCGTGGACGACGTCGTCGTGCGCGTTCGGCCGGAGCCCGAGGGCACGCGCGTGGACGTGCGCTCCCGCTCGCGCGTGGGCCGCGGCGACGCGGGCGCGAACGCCGCGCGAATCCGCGAGTTCCTCGGCCGTCTGGCCAGGGTCGCCATGAGCTGAGCCGAGCGTCGCCGCGAGGTGCTTTCGGCCGTGCGTGGCGTTGCTTTCGGCGAGTGTTCGGCCTAGGGTTCGGTCCCCCGCAACCGCTCGCGAAACCTCGCGCCGGCGGTCCCGCACAACCGCACCAGTGAGGATCCGCGGAGCTTCTCGAGATGCCGCTCGAAGCCTTCCATCCCGCCGTCCGCGCCTGGTTCGAGCGCCGCTTCCCGGACGGGCCTTCGGCTCCGCAGGTGCGCGGCTGGCCCGCGATCCGCTCCGGCCGGCCCACGCTGATCGCCTCGCCGACGGGCTCAGGCAAGACGCTCGCGGCCTTCCTCTCGGCCATCGACGAGCTCGTGCGCGAGGGCGTGCGATTGCGGGAAGCCCGGCGCGGCGGCCTGCCCGACGTCACACGTGTGCTCTACGTCTCCCCTCTGAAGGCGCTGGGAAACGACGTGCGCAAGAACCTCGAGGAGCCGCTGGCCGGCATCCGCTCCGAGCTGGCGGCGACGGGGCTCGCCGACGTCGAGATCCGCGCGGCCGTGCGCACGGGCGACACACCGCCCTCCGAGCGACAGGCCATGCTGCGCCGGCCCCCACACATCCTGGTCACGACGCCGGAGTCGCTGTTCATCCTGCTCGCCACGGATCGCGGGCGCGAGGCGCTGCAGACGGTCCGCACGGTGATCGTCGATGAGATCCACGCCGTGGCGGACGACAAGCGGGGCGCACACCTGGCACTCACGCTGGAGCGGCTGGACCACCTGCTCGTGCACGGCACCGCGGGCGACCGTCGGGCCCCCGCTGCCGAGGCTGCTCCAGCCGAGGTGGTCGACGACCTGTTCGAAGCCGCCGCGCCGGCTCTTCCGCAGCCGGAGACCACGGCGGCTGCGAACGGTGGGGACGGCGCGGCGGGGGGTCGTTCCGAGCCGGCCGACCCGAATGCTCCCTCTCTCCACGAAGATCACGCTTCCCGCCCGTCGGAGAGGGGGGGAGCGGAGTCGTGCGGCGGCCAGCGAGGACCGAGCTCGCCGCCGCGCCGCCTGCCACGGACCCGCATGCCTCACGCGGGGAAGCCCGCCGTGCGCATCGGCCTCTCGGCCACGCAGCAGCCGATCGAGGAGGTGGCGCGCTTCCTGGTCGGCCGCGGTGCGGAGCGCTGCGCGATCGTGGACGAGGGACACGTCCGCGAGATGGACCTGCGCGTGGAGGTGCCCGGCTCGCCGCTGGAGGCGCTCGCGGCGGCTGAGGCGTGGGAGGAGGTCTACGACCGGCTCGCGGAGCTGATCCTCCAGCACCGCACGACCCTCGTCTTCGTGAACACCCGCCGGCTCGCCGAGCGCACGGTCCACCATCTCTCGAAGCGGCTGGGCGACGAGCTCGTCACCTCGCACCACGGCAGCCTCTCGCGCGAGCGGCGCCTGCGCGCGGAGCAGCGGCTGAAGGCCGGCGAGCTGCGCGCGCTCGTCGCCACCGCCTCTCTCGAGCTGGGGATCGACATCGGGAGCGTCGACCTCGTCTGCCAGATCGGCTCGCCGCACACGATCGCCGCCCTCGTCCAGCGCGTGGGCCGCTCCGGCCGGCGCATGGGGGCGCTCGCCCGCGGGCGCCTCTTCGCGCTGAGTCGTGACGAGCTGGTGGAGTGCGCGGCGCTCCAGCTCTCCGTGCGCGAGGGGCTGCTGGACCGCCTGGTCGTGCCGATGCGCCCGCTGGACATCCTGGCGCAACAGATCGTGGCCGCGGGCGCGACGCGCGATTGGCCGGAGGAGGAGCTGTTCGAGCTCGTGCGCGGCGCCTACTCCTTCCACGACCTCGAGCGTCCCGACTTCGACGCCGTCGTCCGCATGCTGGCGCAGGGCTACGCCACCGCGCGCGGCCGCCGCGGCGCCTGGATCCATCAGGACGTCGTGAACGGGCGCATCCGCGGGCGCCGCGGCGCCCGCCTGGCGGTCGTCTCGTGCGGGGGTGCCATCCCCGACACCAGCGACTTCGAGGTCGTGCTCGACCCCGAGGGGACCTCGATCGGCACGCTGAACGAGGACTTCGCGATCGAGTCCATGCAGGGCGACGTATTCCAGCTGGGGAACCACTCGTGGCGCATCCTGCGCGTCGAGGCCGGACGGGTCCGCGTCGAGGACGCGCATGGCCAGCCGCCCTCGATCCCGTTCTGGCTCGGAGAGGCGCCGTCGCGCACGCCGGAGCTCTCGCGTCAGGTCTCGCGGGTTCGGGCGGAGGTCGAGCGGCGGCTCGCGCGTCCGGCGGAGGCCAGCGGCTGGCTCGTGCAGGCGGCGGGACTCCCGCCCGAGGCCGCCGCGCAGGTGGTCGAGTACCTGGCCGCCGCGCGCGCGGTCCTGACGGTCGTGCCGACGCAGGAGACGCTCGTGCTGGAGCGCTTCTTCGACTCGGCCGGCGGCATGCAGCTCGTGGTCCACTCGCCCTTCGGCGGGCGCCTCAACCGGGCGTGGGGCCTCGCACTCCGGAAACGCTTCTGCCGCTCGTTCAACTTCGAGCTGCAGGCAGCGGCGAACGAGGACGCGATCGTGCTCTCGCTGGGCCCGCAGCACTCCTTCCCGCTCGTCGACGTCTTCCGCTACCTCTCCACCGCCACGGCCCGTGACCTCCTCGTCCAGGCCCTGCTCGCCGCACCCATGTTCCAGGTGCGCTGGCGCTGGAACGCCGGACGCGCGCTCGGGGTCCTGCGGCGGCAGAACGGGCGCAAGCTGGCACCGCAGATCCTGCGCATGCGCACCGAGGACCTACTCGCGGCGGCCTTCCCCCAGGCCGCCGCGTGTCTGGAGCACATCGTCGGCGACATCGAGGTCCCCGATCACCCCCTCGTGCGCCAGACGGTGGAGGACTGCCTCGTCGAGGCGATGGACATCGAGGCACTCGAAGCACTCCTCGGGAGGATCGAGCGTGACGAGCTGCGTCTAGTCGCGCGCGACGTGCCCGAGCCGTCCCCGCTGGCGCACGAGATCCTCAACGCCCGGCCCTACGCGTTCCTGGACGACGCGCCCGCGGAGGAGCGGCGCACGCTCGCGGTGGCGACCCGCAGGAGCCTGGACGTGCGCGCGGCGGACGAGCTGGGCACCCTCGACGCCGCCGCGATCGAGCGCGTGCGCACTGAGGCGTGGCCCGACCCGCGCGACGCCGACGAAGCGCACGACGCGCTGGCCTGGATGGGCCTGGTGACCGAGACGGAGGCGGCGCCCTGGCTGCGGTGGCTCGACCAGCTCGAGGCCGAGGGTCGAGTGCTGCGGGTGGAGCCGGCATCGGGGCCGCTCCTCCGCGTCACCGCGGAGCGCCTGCCCCAGGTCGCCGCGGTGTTCCGCGAGGCGTGCGTCCACCCGGCGGCCGACCTCGGCCGGCTCTCCGGGCGACGCACGTGGCAGGAAGGCGAGGCACTGGTGGACCTGTTGCGCGGCAGGATGGAGGCGCTCGGTCCCGTGACGGCGGCCGCGCTGGCGGACACGCTCGGATTGGCGCGAGCCGCGATCGACTCGGCGCTCGCCGCGCTCGAGTCCGAGGGTGTGGTGCTGCGCGGCCACGTCACCCCGGGTCTCGCGGGGCCGGACGGCTCCGCGCCGGTGGAGTGGTGTCACCGGCGCCTCCTGGCTCGCATCCATCGCGCGACGGTCGAGCGTCTGCGCGCGGAGATCGAGCCGGTCACGCCGGCGGAGCTCATGCGCTTCCTCTTCGCCTGGCAGCACGCCACGTCCGGGAGTCGGCTCGAGGGCCCCCGCGGAGTGCGGGAGGTGCTCGCGCAGCTGCAGGGCTTCCAGGCGCCGGCCGTGGCCTGGGAGCGAGACATCCTCCCCGCGCGGGTCCCGGACTACGACCCGGCCTGGCTCGACGCGCTCTGCCTCTCCGGCGAGGTGACGTGGGCGCGGCTCGTGCCCGCGCCACCGGCGGCCCGGGACGCAGGCCGGCCGCGGGCGCGCTCCGGCCTGGTGCGCGCCTCGCCGCTGGCGTTCGCCCTCCGCGAGGACCTGGAGAGCTGGCTGCGTCTGGCACCCGCCCCACCGGTCGGAGCCGAGAGCCTCAGCGAGGGCGGCTGGCGCGTGTTCCGCGCGCTCCACGCTCGCGGAGCCTCGTTCCTGCAGGAGCTCGCCGGCCGCACCGGCCTCGGCTCCGAGGACGTGCACCGCGCGCTGGCGGAGCTCGTCGCGTGGGGGCTCGTGGCTTCAGACGGCGTGGCCGGGCTGCGAGCGCTGCTCGCTCCCCCGGCGCCGCGACCGGGCCGCCGCGGCTTCCGCACGCGACGCGGTGCGCGGCGGTCGGGGACCGCGCAGGTCGCCGGCCGCTGGTCGCTGGTGCGGGAGCCCGAGGCGGCCCCCGGGACGCCGCCGCCCCTTCCGCCGGGCTCCGAGGAGCGTCCGAGGGCGGCGGAGGAGCGCGAGGCGGCGATCGAGAGGCTGGCGCGACAGCTGCTCGCCCGCTACGGGGTGCTCGTGCGCCCGCTCCTCGAGCGCGAGCCGCTGCCGGCGCCCTGGCGCGAGCTGCTCCGGGTCCTCCGCCGCCTCGAGATGCGCGGGGAGGTCCGCGGCGGCCGGTTCGTGCAGGGGATCGGCGGGGAGCAGTTCGCCCTCCCCGAGGCGCTGGAGCGGCTGCGCGCCACACGGCGCTCGGCCCCCGACGGGGCGACGACGGTGGTCGCCGCCGGCGATCCCCTGAACCAGGCGGGGATCCTCACGCCGGGTGAGCGTGTCGCCGCGCTTCCCTGGCGCCGAGTCCTCTATCGCGACGGCGTGCCGCTGGCGGCTCGCGAGGGAACGAGGTTCCGCGACCTCCGCACAGCGGATGCCGCGTCGGGCCGCGAGGCCGTGGCCGCGGACGAGCTCGAGGCGCTCCTCGCGCGGCGAGGTGGCGCGATGCGCGCGAGCGCAGGCGTCCCGCTGGCGCTCTTCTCCGCCCCCTGAGCGCCGGACGGGAGAGCGTCCTCCAGGGGCACCGGCTCCGCACAGGTCGGCGTTGCCACACGTTCTTCAAGGCGTCATCGTGCGGGTCGGAACGCGATCCGCTCTCTTGCGCGCGTAGCGGGCGGAAGGCGGACGGCCCGCAGCTTCCCTGTGCGCGCAGCGGAACGTCACCGAGGAGGGGGAGGATGGCAGCCTGATCCATCTGGCGTTCGGCGTCTGGGGGCTGCTCGCCGCGCGCAGCTGGGCGGCTGCGAAGACCTACTGCCGGGTGAGCGGCGTCGTGTACATCCTCCTCATCTTGCTGGCGTTCGTCTCGCCCACCACGTTCGGGCTCGTGCCGATCGGCGGCAACGACATCTGGCTGCACCTGCTGCTCGGTCCCCCCCTCGCGTTCTTCGGCTTCACGGCGCGGGACGACCGCGCCCGGGCCGCCGCCTGAGCCCCCGGCGGTAGCTTCCTCCGGGCGTGGACGCCGCCGCACGGCGGTGATCCGGGCTCGGATCGGGTCCCTCGAGCCGCGAGGCGGCTCTCGAGGCTCGAGCGCTGGAAAGGGAAACGGCAGGACGAATGCCCGCTGCGTGCCGCAAGACGGTGGTGCTCGTGGACGATGACGTCGAGATCCGCCACGTGATGACGGCGATCCTGAGTCACGAGGGCTACGACGTCGCCACCGCCAGCAACGGGCTCGAGGCGATGACGCGCCTGCGCGCGATGCGGCGGCCCTGCGTCATCCTGCTGGACCTGATGATGCCGGTGATGGACGGCTGGCAATTCCGCGCGCGCCAGAAGGACGATCCCGGCCTCGCGGAGATCCCCGTGGTCGTGCTCTCGGCGGTCCCGAACGTCTCCGACCGCGCCGCCTCCCTGCAGGCCGACGCCTACCTCCAGAAACCCGTGGACCTGGACGATCTGCTCCAGACGGTCGGGCGCTACTGCGGCGAGG
>JBHENL010000108.1:0-9960 GCA_046262075.1 Gemmatimonadota bacterium | reverse complement strand
TCCTGCGCTGCACCGCGTCGCTCACGGCGCGGACCTTCTACCTGGCTCGCGGGTGGCGCACCCTGCGGCGGACGATCTACGAGTCTCCGAGAGGCTTCCGCATCCCCGCCGTGCGGATGGTGAGGTCGCTCGCTCCGACGGTCCCGGGCCCCGGAGCCCTCCCGTGACCGAAGCGATCGCGGCCGGCGACCTGCAGCTGCTGCGCTTCTCCAGCCGCGTCTTCGACGGCACGCGCTGGCTGCGCGTGCTCCTGCCGCCGGGCTATGCCGACGGAGCCGCGCGCGGGCGGCGCTATCCCGTCCTCTACCTCAACGATGGCCAGAACCTCTTCGATCCGACCACGGCCTTCGGGCACGTCGACTGGCGCGTGGACGAGACGGTGCGGGCGCTCGTGGCGCAGCGCGAGATCCCCCCGCTGATCGTGGTGGGCATCGATCACGGCGGCCGGCGCCGGGCGCGCGAGTACGTCCCGTGGAAGAGCCGCGATCTGCCGATCCGGGTCCCGGAGGGGGGCAAGTACCCGGTATTCCTCACGCACGAGGTGATGCCGTACGTGAACGCGCGCTTCCGCACTCGCAAGGGGCCCGGGAACACGGGCCTGGGCGGCTCCTCGCTCGGTGCCGCGATCGCCCTCTACACGGCGATCGCCCGTCCCGGGGTGTTCGGGAGGCTGCTCGTGGAGAGCCCCTCGCTCTTCCTAGCCGACCGCCAGCTCCTCCGGGAGAGCGAGACCTGCCGCCGTTGGCCGCGGAGGGTGTTCCTGTCCGTGGGCACGAAGGAAGCGGGTCGGCCGGAGGCGAGTGCGCGCATGGTCGCGGACGTGCGGGAGCTCGAGCGAGTCCTGCGCGATCGCGGCCTCGGGGACGACCGCCTGCTGACCGTGGTCGAGGAGGGGGCGACGCACGGGGAGGAGGCGTGGGCCCGCAGACTGCCGCTCGCGCTCCGGTTCCTCTACGGCGCCCGGCGTCCCGCGGGCTCCGCCGCCGTGGCGGGCTGAGCCGATGTTCCGCAAGCTGCTGGTGGCGAACCGCGGCGAGATCGCCCTGCGCGTGATCCGGACGGCGCGCTCCCTCGGCGTGCGCTCGGTCGCGGTCTTCTCCGAGGCCGACGCGGATGCGCCGCACGTGTGGCTGGCCGACGAGGCGGTGCGGATCGGGCCGGCGACCCCCGCCGAGAGCTACCTCCACGCCGAGGCGATCCTCGCGGCCGCGCGGCGCACGGGAGCCGAGGCCGTGCACCCGGGCTACGGGTTCCTCTCGGAGAACCCGGCCTTCGCCGGCGCCGTGGAAGCGGCGGGCCTGGTCTTCGTCGGCCCCTCCGCGGACACGCTGGAGGCCGTCGGCGACAAGACGGCGGCGCGCGCGAGGATGGCCCGCGCCGGGGTGCCGGTCGTGCCCGGGAGCGACGGCCCGGTGGAAGGCGCGTCGGAGGCGCTGCGGGTCGCCGACGAGGTCGGCTGGCCCGTGTTGCTGAAGCCCGCCGGCGGCGGCGGCGGAAAGGGCATGCGGCTGGTCGGCGACGCCCGGGCGCTCGAGCGCGAGCTCGCCGCCGCCGCCCGGGAGGCCGAGAAGGCGTTCGGCGATCCGCGAGTCTACGTGGAGCGCCACCTGGGGCGGGTGCGTCACGTCGAGGTGCAGATCCTGGGGACCTCGGACGGCGTGCGGACACTCGGCGAGCGCGAGTGCTCGCTCCAGCGGCGTCACCAGAAGCTCGTGGAGGAGAGCCCCTCCCCGGCGGTCGGGCCGGAGCTGCGCGTGCGTCTGCTCGATGCGGCGCTGCGCGCGGCGGGAGCAGTGGGCTATCGCAACGCCGGCACCGTCGAGTTCCTGCTGGACGAGCGTGAGGGCCTGCACTTCATCGAGGTGAACGCCCGGCTCCAGGTGGAGCACCCCGTCACGGAGATGGTGACCGGGCTGGACCTCGTCGAAGCGCAGCTCCGGATCGCGGCCGGGGAGACGCTGGCGCCGGCCTACGCGTGCCCGGAGCCGGAGGGTTGGGCGATCGAGTGTCGCCTCTGCGCCGAGGACCCGGCGCGCGACTTCCTGCCGGCCACGGGGACGGTGCGGCGGCTGCGGCTGCCGGGCGGGCCGGGCGTGCGCTGGGACGGGGGGGTCGTCGAGGGCACCCGCGTCACGCCGCACTACGATTCCCTGCTGGGAAAGGTGATCACGCGCGGCCACGACGGAAGCGACGCGCTCGGGCGCATGGCCGCGGCACTCGCGGAGCTGCGCATCGAGGGCGTGACGACGAACCTCGGATTCCTGCGCCGGCTGCTGGAGGATGACGTCTTCCGCCGCGGCGCACTGCACACCGGGTTCGTGGCCGAGCGCCGGGGTGCCCTGAACGCGCAGGAACCCGCCGACCGCGAGCGGCTGGCCGCCGCCGCCGTGCTCGAGCTCGAGCGCCGCGCGAGCGCCGCCGCGCCCGCGGCCAACGGCGAGTCCCCCTCCCGCCCGTCGGCCTGGCGTGCCGAGCGGCGGCCTTTCGTCTGGATGGGCTGAATGGAGCTGGTGCGCGTCGTGCGGGTGGCTGGTGGCGAGTACCGGGTGCGTCTGAGCTCCGGCGGCCGGAGCAGGTGGGTGTCCGTGGAGGACGCCCGCGGCGCCGTCCGCCGCTTCGAGGTGGAGCGGACCGGAACGCGCGGCGTGCTCCTGGACGGCGTGCCGGTCGAGGCCACCGTCTCCGGGGACCGGGGCGACGAGCGCACGCTGCACGTGTCGGGCGAGGCGTGGCGGGTGGACGTCCTGACCGAGGCCGAGGCCGCGCTCGCGGAGCGCGGGACCGGCAGCCGGGGAGGGAGCGGCCGCGCCAGCGTGCGGGCGCCGATGCCCGGACGGGTCCTTGTCGTGGAGGCGCGCGAGGGCCGGCCGGTGCGCAGGGGCGAGGCCCTCTTCATCATCGAGGCCATGAAGATGGAGAACGAGGTGCGAGCTCCCGCCGACGGGGTGGTCCGGGGCCTGCGCGTGGCGGCCGGCGACGCCGTGGAGGGTGACCAGCCCTTGTGCGATCTCGTCGCCGGCGGGGGAGCCGGCGCTCCGCTGTCCGAGAGGGAGCGGTGACGCGCCCGCTCGCGGGGGTGCAGGCGGCTCGATCGTCCGGGCCCGCGGGTCCGGGAGCGGAAGGCACGGCGGGGCCGGCGCGCGAGTCTGCCGGCCCCGAGCGGGCCATGCCGCCGGCGGCAACGACCAGCGGGATCCCGCTGGCACCCGTCTACCGGCCGGCGGACGTGGAGGACCTGCGCTACGAGCGCGACCTCGGGGATCCGGGCCGCTTCCCCTACACCCGTGGACCGTACGGCTCCATGTACCGGGGGCGGCTGTGGACGATGCGGCAGTACGCCGGCTACGGGACGGCGGAGGAGACGAACCGGCGCTTCCGGTTCCTCCTGGAGCGGGGCCAGACGGGACTCTCGGTGGCGTTCGACCTGCCGACGCAGATGGGCCTGGACTCCGACCACCCGCGCGCCGCGGGCGAGGTCGGGCGCGTGGGCGTCGCCATCGACTCCCTCGCCGACATGCGAATGCTGCTCGAGGGGATCCCGCTGGAGCGCGTGAGCACGTCGATGACGATCAACTCGACCGCCCCGATCCTGCTGGCGCTCTACTTTCTCGTCGGCGAGGAGCAGGGCGTGCCGGCGACGGCGCTGAACGGCACGGTCCAGAACGACGTCCTGAAGGAATACATCGCGCGCGGCACGTACATCCATCCGCCGCAGTTCTCGCTGCGGCTCGCCGTCGACCTGATCGCGCACTGCGCGCGCGAGCGCCTGCCGTGGAACCCGATCTCGATCAGCGGCTACCACATTCGCGAGGCGGGCGCCTCCGCGGCGCAGGAGCTGGCGTTCACGTTCTCGAACGCGATCTGCTACTGCGAGACCGCGCGCGCGGCGGGCCTGGAGATCGACGACTTCGCGCCGCGGCTGTCGTTCTTCTTCGGCTCTCACAGCCACCTCTTCGAGGAGGTCGCGAAGTTCCGCGCGGCGCGGCGGCTCTGGTCGCGGATCGCCCGCGACCGGCTCGGCGCGCGCCGGGAGGGCTCGTTGCGGCTGCGGTTCCACGCCCAGACCGACGGCGTCACGCTCACCGCCCAGCAGCCGCTGAACAACGTCGTGCGCGTCACGCTGCAGGCGCTCGCCGCCGTGCTCGGCGGGACGCAGAGCCTGCACACGAACGCGTTCGACGAAGCCCTCGGCCTGCCGTCGGCCGTCTCGGCCCAGCTCGCGCTCAGGACCCAGCAGGTGCTGGCCTTCGAGAGCGGCGTGGCCGACGTCGCCGACCCGCTCGGCGGCAGCTGGTACGTCGAGGCGCTCACGCGCGACCTGGAGGCCGCCGCCGAGCGGCACCTGGCGCGCGTGGACGAGCTCGGCGGCTCGGTGCAGGCGATCGAGGCCGGGTTCTTCGCGAGCGAGATCGCGCAGCAGGCCTACGCCGGCCAGCTCCGCGTCGAGAGCGGCGAGGACGTCGTGGTGGGGGTGAACCGGTTCCGAGCCGACGACGACGACGACGACGACGAAGAAGACGTCCTGCAGGACGCCGGCGGGCTGGCGGGGCTTCCGGAGCTCGAGGCCCGTCAGCGCCGGGCGCTGGCCGCCCACCGCGGGCAGCGCGACGGCGTCACGGCCCGCCGGTCGCTCGAGGCACTCGAGGCGGCGTCGGCCCAGCCCGACGCCCCGCTCTTCCCGCGCATCCTGGAGGCTTGCCGCGCGGGTGCCACGGTGGGAGAGATCTCCGACGTGTTCCGCCGCGTCGCCGGCGTGCATCGACCCGCGTGATCGCCCAGGACGCCGGCGCGGCTGCGGCCGTTCCCGGTCCCACGTCCATCTAGAGGACGCCCATGCCCACGTATGCCTATCGCTGTCCGGTCTGCGGCCACGAGTTCGACCTCTGGCAGAGGATCAGCGACCCCGCCGGCGCCGCCTGCCCGGCCTGCGGCTCGCCCGCCGAGCGCGTGATCACCGGCGGCGGCGGCCTGCTGTTCAAGGGTGGGGGCTTCTACCTCACGGACTATCGCAGCGAGAGCTACAAGAAGGCCGCGAAGAGCGACACCGGCCCCTCGCCCGAGGCTCCCGGGGGCAAGGTCGTCGAAGGCGGCGCGACGACGGAGGGCTCCGCGAGCGCGAGCTCCCCGCCGCGCAAGGAGAAGCCCGCCGCCTCGGATCCGAAGGCGAAGCCGTCCGGCAAGACCCCGAAGGCCGAGGGTGGCGAGGGGAAGAGCTGAATGGAGCGGCGGCTGCGAGACGTTCTGCGGCGCCGGCTGGAGGAGCTGGGCTGGGACGCGCCGGCCGAGATCCTCGTGGAGCGCCCGCGCGATCCCGCGCACGGGGACTGGGCGACGAACCTGGCCCTGGCGCTCGCGCGCCCGCTGCGGAGGAAGCCGCGCGAGATCGCGGAGGAGCTGGTGCGCGGCTGGGACCCCGACCCCGCCCTCGTCTCGGAAGTGTCGGTCGCCGGGCCGGGGTTCGTGAACTTCCGCGTGCGCGAGGACGTTCACGCCGACGCGCTGCGGCGGATCCTGCTCGAGCCCGAGGCGTACCTGCGCTCCAACGAGGGCGCGGGACGGCGGGTCATCGTGGAGTTCGTCTCCTCGAATCCCACCGGGCCCCTGCACATCGGCCACGGCCGCAACGCCGCCCTGGGCGACGCCGTCGCAAACCTGCTCGAGTCGGCCGGCTGGGGCGTGACGCGGGAATACTACTACAACGACGCGGGACGTCAGATGGAAACACTCGGGCGCTCGCTCCTGGCGCGCTACGTCCAGCTCTCCAGCCCAGGCTCCCCCTTTCCCGAGGACGGCTACGAGGGCGAGTACCTGATCGAGCTCGCCCGCGGGCTCAGGGACGATCTGGGGGATGGCGTCGTGGACCCGACACGGCCCGAGGCGGCGCTGCCGATCCTTCAGGTCCGCGCCACCGAGGCCATGACGCGCTCGATCGAGGAGGACCTCGCGCTCTTCGGGGTGCGTTTCGACGGCTGGTTCCGGGAGTCGCGGCTCTACGCCGAGGACCGGCTCGAGGACGCGCTCCGGCGTCTCCGCGAACGGGCCGCGGTCTACGAGAAGGACGGAGCCGTCTGGTTCCGTGCCTCGGCCTGGGGAGATCCCGAAGACCGCGTGCTGGTGAAGTCGAGCGGCCAGCCCACGTACTTCCTGCCCGACGTCGCCTACCACGTGGACAAGCACGACCGCGGCTTCGCGCGGGCGGTGAACGTCTGGGGCGCCGACCACCACGGCTACGTCCCCAGGATGCAGGCCGCGATGGCGGCTCTCGGCTACGAGCCGGGGTGGCTGCACTGCATCGTCTATCAGGCGGTGACGCTGCTCGAGCACGGTCAGCCGGTGAAGATCTCGACCCGCAAGGCGCGCTTCGTCACGCTGCGTGAGCTGATCGAGGAGGTGGGGGCCGACGTGACACGCTACTTCCTCCTCATGCGCCGAGCCGACACGCACCTGAACTTCGACATGGACGTGGCCCGCGCCCAGTCGGACGAGAACCCGGTGTACTACGTCCAGTACGCGCACGCGCGCGCGGCCAGCGTGTTCGCGCGGCTGGGCGAGCGGACGGGCGCGAACGGCGACCCGCCGGAGCCGCGGGAGCTCGCGGAGGCGGAGCTGGGTCGACTCTCCCATCCCCGCGAAGCCGAGCTGCTGCGCCTGCTCACCGACTTCCCCGCACTCGTGCGCGAGGCCGCCGCGGCACTGGAGCCCCACCGGGTGGCGGCGTTCCTCGAGCGGCTCGCGAAGGAGTTCCACGCCTGGTATCACGAGGTGCGGATCCTCGGCGAGGAGCCGGAGCTCTCCCGGGCGCGGCTCGCTCTCGCGCGTGGGGTGCAGGTCGCCGTGCGCCGAGGGCTCGCGCTGCTCGGGATCTCGGCGCCGGAGTCCATGCCGCGCGAAGCCGGCGGCGCGGAGGCCGGAGCGTGATCCCCTGCGCGCACGGGATTCGAGCGGGGCGCGGGTGAGCATCGTCGCCGTCGGCTCCGTGGCGTACGACTCGATCGAGACGCCCTTCGGCACCGCCGAGGACGCGCTCGGCGGCTCGGCCGTTTACTTCGCGCTCGCCGCTTCGCTGTTCTCCGACGTGCGGCTCGTGGGAGTGGTGGGCGACGACTTCGCGGAGTCCGACGTCACCATGCTGCGGGAGCGCGGCGTGGACCTCGGCGGGCTCGTGAAGGCCGACGGCCGCACCTTCCGGTGGGCGGGCCGCTACGGATTCGACCTGAACACGCGCGAGACCCTGGCGACGCACCTCAACGTGTTCGAGTCCTTCCGGGCCGAGATCCCCGAGCGGTTCCGCGACAGCGAGGCCGTGTTCCTCGGCAACATCGACCCGCGGCTCCAGCTGGACGTCCTCGCCCAGGTGCCGGCGGCACGGCTCTCGACCTGCGACACGATGAACTACTGGATCGAGAGGCGGCGGCCCGAGCTCGAGCGGGTGCTCGCGCGCGTGGACGTGCTGATCGTGAACGACGAGGAGGCGCGCCAGCTTTCGGGGACGCCGCACCTGCGCCAGGCAGCCGCGGCGATCCGTGCACTCGGGACGGAGCAGGTCGTGATCAAGAAGGGCGAGCATGGCGCGGTGCTCTTCGGGCCGGACGGCATCTTCGCGGCGGCGGGCTTCCCGCTCGAGACGATCGTGGACCCGACCGGCGCGGGCGACGCCTTCGCGGGGGGGTTCGTGGGCTCGCTGGCGGAGGGCGGCGCGGGGGCGCCCGGTGGCGTGCGCCGGGCCGTCGTCTACGGCTGCGTGCTGGGCTCGTTCTGCGTCGAGGCCTTCGGCGTCGAGCGGCTGCGCTCCCTCACGCGCGACGAGGTCGAGCAGCGCTTCGACGCCTTTCTCGAGCTCACGCAGGTGGGCGAGCGCGCGGCGCGCGCGACGCGGTGAGCCCGAGCGGCCCCGCGGCGCCGGGAGCGGAGGGCTCGCGCTACTCGGCGGCGGGCGTGAGCCTGGAGCGGGCCGAGCGGGCGACCGAACGCATTCGCGGGCTCGTGGAAGGCACCTTCACCGAGGGGGTCGTCGGAGGGTTCGGCGGATTCGGCGGCGGGTTCGACCTCCGGCGCGCGGCGGGAGGCGCTACGCTGCTCGTCGCCTCCGCCGACGGCGTGGGGACGAAGCTCGAGGTCGCTCTGCGCGCGGCGCGCCACGACACGCTGGGCGAGGACCTCGTCAACCACTGCGTCGACGACGTCCTGGCGCAGGGCGCGCGCCCGCTCTTCTTCCTCGACTACATCGGCTGCGGGCGCCTGGATCCCGAGCGCATCGCCCAGATCGTATCGGGCTTCGCCCGCGGCTGCCGCACGAACGGCTGCGCGCTCCTCGGCGGGGAGACGGCCGAGATGCCGGGCCTCTACGGCGGAGAGGCGTACGACCTCGCCGGCTTCGTGGTGGGCGTGGTCGAGCGCGAGCGGCTCGTCGACGGCAGCGCGATCCGCCCCGGCGACCGCGTTCTCGGCCTCGGCTCCTCGGGCCTGCACACGAACGGCTATACGCTGGCCCGGCGCATCGTGTTCGAGGAGGGGGGGCTCGCTCCCGAGGACGAGCTGCCCGGCACCGGGACGTCCGTCGCCGACGCGCTGCTCGCCGTCCATCGGAGCTACCTCGCCACCGTGACGCCCCTGCTCGAGGCGGAGATCGTCCACGGGATGGTCCACGTCACGGGGGGCGGGTTCGAGGGCAACGTTCGCCGCGTCCTCCCGCGGGACGTCGACTGCCACATCGACGCCGCGGCCTGGGAGCCACCGCCGCTCTTCCGCTTCCTCCAGCGGGCGGGGGGCGTAGCCTCCGCGGAGATGTACCGCGTCTTCAACATGGGCATCGGATTCCTGCTCTTCGTCGCACCCGCCGACGTCGAGCGGGCGCACGCGCTGCTCGCCGGCGCGGGCGAGGAGCCGCGCGTGGTGGGGCGTGTGCTCGAGGGAAGTGGGCGCGCAGTCCTGCGTCTCGCGGGGCGCGGCGGCTGAGACGGATGGCCGAGACCGCGCTCCGGGTCGAGGCCGCGATGGACCGGGCGCTGGCCCTCGCCGCACGCGCCGGCGGACGCACCTCGCCGAACCCGATGGTGGGGGCGGTGGCCCTCGACGCGCTCGGCGGCGTGCTGGCGGAGGGGTTCCACTCCGCGGCCGGCGAGCCGCACGCGGAGGCGGCGCTCCTCTCGGAGTCGCGCCGGGGCGGCGTGGACCTGCGCGGCGCGACGCTCGTCGTGAACCTGGAACCCTGCGCCCATCGGGGCCGGACGCCGCCCTGCGCGCCGCGCCTCGTCGAGGCAGGCTTCGTCCGCGTGGTGACGGCGATGCGCGATCCGGACCCGCGCGTGGACGGCCGCGGAGTGCAGCTGCTCCGATCGGCGGGGGTGGACGTCCAGGAGGGGGTCCGCGAGGACGCCGCCCGGCGACTGAACGAAGGCTTCGTCCATCGGGTCCGGAGCGGCCGCCCGTTCGTGCACCTCAAGGTGGCGATGCTCCCGGATGGCATCGTGCACCGCGGGGCCGGGGGACCGGCCGAGATCTCCGGCCCCGAGGCGCGGCGGAGGGTGCACCTCTGGCGCCACCTCGCCCCGGCTGTCCTGGTCGGCGGCGCCACCGTGCGGACGGACGATCCGCGGCTCACGGTGCGGGAGCTCCCAGCGGGCACCGCCGTAGAGCCGTGGCAGCCGCGCCGCGTGGTGCTCAGCGCGCGGCTCGACCTCTCCCTCGAATCCCGTGCGCTCCTCCCTTCGCTGGACGGACCCCCGCCGCTCGTGATCGCGCAGCGCGATGCCCCTCTCGTGCCCGAGGAGGCTCTGCGCCGGCGCGGGGTGGACGTGGCACGGGTGCGCGCGGCCCCGGGGGGTGTGGATCTCGACGAAGCGCTGGATCTGCTCGGCGCTCTCGGAGTCAGTGGCGTGCTCGTCGAGGGCGGCCCACTCCTGACCGACGCCTTCCTCGCGGCAGGGCTGGCCCAGAGGCTCAGCGTCTTCACGGCGGGTG
>JBHENL010000107.1:0-16374 GCA_046262075.1 Gemmatimonadota bacterium | reverse complement strand
GCGCTGTACACGGCGAGCGAGCCCGCCTCGGTCGCGCTCCTCACCTCCTCCAGCGTGATCAGCCGCGAGATCGAGCCGGGGCGGACGCTCGAGCGGCTCGTCCCGCTGGCGGACGAGCTGCTCTGCGGGGCCGGCATCCTTCCCGGCGGCCTCGACGGCGTGGCGCTCGCCGAGGGGCCGGGCTCGTTCACCGGACTGCGGATCGGGGCCGGCACAGCTCTCGGGCTGGCTCGTGGCGGCGGGGCCGCGCTCTTCGCCGCCGGCACGCTGCACGTCTGGGCGGCGGCCGCGTTGGCGCAGGTCGCGGCTGCCGCAGCCGGCGCCCGGTCCGTGCCCGGGCCCGACGGGGAAGCCGCGGAGGGCTCAGCGCAGGCCGGAGCCGCGGGGGCGCTCTGGGTGGTCCTCGACGCGCGTCGCGGCGAGCTCTACGCCGCCGCGTTCCGGCAGGCTGCTCGGGACGGTTCGCCTCGGCCGCGGCTGGTCGAGGGCCCTCTCGCGCTGCCGCTGGGCGAGGCGTCCGCGCGGCTGGCAAGTGCAGGAGTCGTCGTCGGAGATGGCCGGCCGATGCTCGTTCGCGCGGGAATGGACTCGGCGCTACCGGGATTCGAGCGTCCCGACGCGCCGCTGGCGCTCGCCCTGGTCCGCCTGGCGGCCGCCGAACCCGCGACGTACCGCAGGGACGCCGCCACCTTCTTCCTGGAGTACCTGCGACAGCCCCAGGCCGTCGGGCGGCGCTCCGCCGCTGCGGTGAGCGCCGTCGGCGGCAGCGCCGCAGGCGCGGGCAGCGCCGCGACCGAGGGCCGGGTGGATGCGAATGGCTGAGCCTTCCGAGACCGCTGCTGCTGCCGCGGCCGAGCCGTCCGCGCTGCACGGCATCGAGTTCCGCGAGCTGCGCGCAGGCGACGTCCCGCAGCTCGTCGCGATCGAGCGCGGCGTTTTCGCCACGCCCTGGGACTCGCAGGCGTTCGACGCCTTCCTCGGCCGCGGGCCCTGGTTCTCGCGCGTGGCGCTGGCGGGACGGGAGGTGGTGGGGTACGCGCTCGGCTGGTGCGCGGCCGGAGAGGCCGAGCTGATGAACCTGGCCGTGGCGCCGTCGCATCGCCGCCGCGCCCTCGGCGCGGACCTGCTGCGCTGGACGCTCGGAACGTGCGCCGCGCGTGGCGCGCGCAGCGTCTCGCTCGAGGTGCGGGCGTCGAACGCGGCCGCGCAGCGGCTGTACCGCCGCCACGGGTTCGAGGCGGTGGGACGGCGGCGCGGCTACTACCAGAACCCGCGCGAGGACGCGCTCCTCTTCCGCGCGCGGCTGCCGCGGAATTGACAGCCCGCCCCGGCGCCGTCTAGCCTTGCCGATGGCCTGGTTCCGTAAGCGCAAGAACAAGCCCGCCACGCCCGCCGAGCGGCGGGAGATTCCCTCGGACGTCTGGATCAAGTGCGAGGGCTGTGGCGAGATCATCTTCAAGAAGGAGCTGGCGCGGAACCTCTGGGTCTGCGGCAAGTGCCGCTACCACTTCCGGATCTCCTGCACGGACTACATCGAGCTGCTGACGGATCCGGGCACGTTCCGTGAGACGGACGCCGGGCTCCTGCCCGTCGACCCGCTGGAGTTCGTCGACCGCAAGCCGTACGTCGCGCGGCTCGACGAATACCGCCGCCGCACCGGACGCAACGAGGCGGTGGTCTCGGGCGACGCCGAGATCGGACGCGTTCCGGTGTCCCTCGCCGTCATGGACTTCTCGTTCATCGGCGGCAGCATGGGGTCGGTGGTCGGAGAGAAGGTGGCTCGCACGGTGGAGCGGGGCTTGTCCGGGGACCGCGCGGTGGTCGTCGTGTCGGCCTCGGGGGGTGCGCGGATGATGGAGGGGATCCTCTCGCTCATGCAGATGGCGAAGACGGCCGCGCTGCTCGCCGTGCTCCACGAACGCGCGATTCCGTTCGTCTCCGTCCTCACCGATCCCACGACCGGGGGCGTCACGGCGAGCTACGCCTCACTCGGTGACGTCGTCCTGGCGGAGCCGGGTGCCCGCATCGGCTTCGCCGGCCCGCGCGTGATCAAGCAGACCATCGGGCAGGACCTCCCCGAGGGGTTCCAGACGTCCGAGTTCCTGCTCGACCACGGACTGCTGGACGCCGTCGTCGACCGCGGCGAGCTGCGCGAGACCGTGGCGCGGGTGCTCCGCCACCTCCGCCGCCTACCCGCTCTCGCGGCAGAGGAGTAGGGTCGGGCGCGCCGCCGGCCCCCGCCTTCCGGAGAGCCTCCCATTCCCGCACCCGACACGCTCCCCGCGCCCGCCGCCGCGGCCTACGCCGAGGCCACCGCCGAGCTGTTCGCCCTGCAGGGCCGCGGCATCAAGCTGGGGCTCGAGAACATGCGGGCCCTGCTGGACGCCATCGGCGCTCCCGATCGCCGCTGCCGGATCGTCCAGGTCGCGGGCACCAACGGGAAGGGCTCTACGGCGAGCTTCCTCGCCGCCGGGCTGCGCTCCGCGGGGCTGCGAGTCGGGCTCTTCACCTCGCCGCACCTGGTGGACTTCCGCGAACGGGTGCGCGTGGACGGCCGCCCCATCTCGGAGGACGAGGTCGTGCACGGCTGGCACGAGGTGTGGCCCGAGGTGGAGCGGCGGAGCATGACCTTCTTCGAGGCGAACACGGCGATCGCGCTCGCGCACTTCGCCAGGAGCGGCGTGGAGGTCGCGGTGCTCGAGACCGGCCTCGGCGGCCGGCTCGACTCGGTCACCGCCACCGAGGCGGAGCTCTGCGTGATCACCCGCATCGCCTTCGACCACAGGGAGTACCTGGGAGAGACCCTGGCCGCGATCGCGGGGGAGAAGGCGGCGATCCTGCGCGGCGGCGCGCCGGGCTTCTCCGCGCCCCAGAGCCCCACGGCCGAGCGCGTGATCCGCGAGCGTGCGCACGCCGCGGGATCGCGCGTGACGTTCGTGCCCCGGCCCGCGGACGTCGAGGTGGCGGAGGCAGCGACGGCGCTGACCTGGCGCGGCGAGCGCGTGCGCCTGCGGATGCCCGGCGAGCACCAGGCGCAGAACGCGACCCTGGCGCTCGAGACGCTGAGCGCGCTGCTGCCGGATCAGCCGCCGGCCCGCCTGGTGGAGGCCGTGGCCGGTGTGGTCGTGCCCGGCCGCTTCCAGACGCTCGCGGAAGGTGCGGGGAGCCTCGTGCTCGACGTGGCGCACAATCCCGACGCCGTGGCGTCGCTGGCGCGCACGCTGACGCAGGTCTTTCCCCGCCGGCCCAAGCGCGTGCTGTTGGCCATGCTGCGGGACAAGGACCTCGCCGGCTCGCTGGCCGCGCTGCGGCGCGTCGAAGGGCTCCAGGCGCCGGTCCTGGTCGGCTCCGCCGCGAGCGCTCCGCGATCGCGCCGTCTGCGAGAAGCGGACTGGTCCGCGCTCGCCGGCGCCGATCGGAGCGGAGCCGAGTGGATCGGCGACGCGGACGGCGGGCTGCGCCGCCTCCGGGCGTGGCTGGCTGGCACGCCCGATGGCGTGGCCGTCCTCACCGGCTCCTTCACGTCGGTTGGCGAGGCGATGCGCGCGACCGGGGTCGACCCCGTGCGCGCGTAGGATGGAGGGACTCAAGGGGACCCGCGACTTCTTTCCGGATGAGATGCGCTTCCGGCGCTGGCTGGAGGCACGCTGGCGCGAAGTCGCCGAGCGCTACGGCTACGAGGAGGTGGACGGCCCCGTCCTCGAGCCGATCGAGCTCTACACCCGCAAGTCGGGCGCCGAGATCGTGCGCCAGCTCTACCGCCTGAACGACGGCGCGGGCCGCGAGCTCGCGCTGCGGCCCGAGATGACCCCCACGCTCGCGCGCATGCTGGCGGGTCGCGAGGCGTCGCTCCCCAAGCCCGTCCGCTGGTACTCGATCCCGCGCCTGTTCCGCTACGAGCGCCCGCAGCGCGGCCGCCTGCGCGAGTTCTTCCAGCTCAACCTGGACCTCTATGGCGTCGCCGACGAGAGCGCGGACGCGGAGCTGGTGTGCGCCGCGGCCGACGCGCTGCGTGCCGTGGGCCTCACGGACGACGAGTTCCGGATCCACGTGAACGACCGGCGCCTCGTCGAGGCCCTGCTCGATGCCGGCGGCGTCGAGGGCGCGCGCCGCCCGGCGCTGCTCGCCGCGATCGACAAGCTGGAGCGCTCGCCGCAGGAGGCCGCCGGCACGCTGGAGCGGGAGGGCTTCGCGCGCGCCGAGGCCGAGCGCGCGCTCGATCTCTTTCGCGCGGACCCGCGGTCGATCGCCGCCGCGACACCGCCGGAAGGAAAGGTGGCGCGTGCCCTGCAGCCCCTCGAGCGCATGTGGCGACTCGCCGTCGCCGGAGGAGCGGGCCCGGTTCTCGTACTGAACCCGCGCGTGGTGCGCGGACTGGCGTATTACACGGGCATCGTCTTCGAGGTCTTCGCCACCGTGGGCGGCCTGCGCGCGATCTGCGGCGGAGGACGCTACGACCGCCTGCTCGAGGGGCTCGGCGGCTCGTCGCTTCCCGCGGCGGGATTCGGAATGGGGGACGCGGTGCTGGAAGAGCTGCTGCGCGAGCTGGACCGCGCTCCGGTGCTGAAGCGCGGCCTCGACGTCGTCGTCGTGCCGGCGCGCGAGGAGGACGCGCCCGATGCCCACGCGCTGGCCCGCACTCTGCGGGGGGGAGGGCTCCGCGTCGAGACCGCGCTGCGCCGGCAGGCGGTGGGCAAGCAGCTCGGCCGGGCGGCGGCTGCGGGCGCGCGCTTCGCGGTCGTCGTGGGTGAGGCGGAGCGCACGTCCGGCCGGCTGCGCGCCCGCGACCTCCTGCGCGGGGACGAGCGCGAGGCCCCGGCGGGTGAGCTCGCGGCCGTGCTGCGCCAGGCCCTCGCCGGCGATGGGGGCGCCTGAATGCGCGAGACCCTGCTGATCCTCGACTTCGGATCGCAATACACGCAGCTCATCGCGCGCCGTGTGCGGGAGCTCCGCGTCTACTGCGAGATCCATCCCTGGACCCGCGCGGCAGAGGCGCTGGAGCGGCTGCGGCCGAGGGGCGTCGTGCTCTCGGGCGGTCCCGCGAGCGTCGACGACGCCGGCGCCCCCAGCCTGGCGCCGGGCGTGCTCGCGGCGGGTGTGCCGCTCCTCGGCATCTGCTACGGCATGCAGCTGCTCGCTCGCGACCTGGGCGGGACCACAAGGCCGGGAGGCACGCGCGAGTACGGCCGCATGCCGGTGCGCATCGCGCGCGAGAGCGAGCTCTTCGCCGGCTTCGAGCGCGGCGAGACGCTGGCGACCTGGATGAGCCACGGCGACGACCTCGGCGAGCTGCCGCCGGGCTTCGACGTCCTGGCCGTGTCGGACTCGTCGCCCGCCGCCCTCGCCGACCCGCGCCGGCGCATCTTCGGCCTCCTCTTCCATCCAGAGGTGGCGCACACCGAGCGCGGCGCCGCGCTCCTCGAGAACTTCCTGTTCGGCATCTGCGGCTTCACGCCCACGTGGACCATGGCGTCCTTCGTGGACGAAGCGGTCGCGGCCGCCGCGGAGCGCATCGGCGAAGGGCGCGCGATCTGCGCGCTCTCGGGCGGCGTGGATTCCGCGGTCGCGGCGAGCCTCGTGCAGCGCGCGGTCGGCGACCGGCTGACGTGCCTCTTCGTGGACACCGGGCTCCTGCGGCTGCACGAGGCCGAGCAGGTCGTGAACACCCTCGGCCGCCACATGCGGCTGAACCTGGTGGCGGTCGACGCCGGCCGGCGCTTCCTCGACGCCCTACTGGGAGTCACCGACCCCGAGGAGAAGCGGCGGCGGGTGGGACGCGCCTTCGTGGAGGTGTTCGACGCCGAAGCCGCGAAGCTGGGCCGCGACGTGCAGTTCCTGGTTCAGGGGACGCTGTACCCCGACGTCGTGGAGTCCGCCTCCGGCGGCGGGCCCGCCGTGACGATCAAGACGCACCACAACGTCGGCGGCCTGCCCGAGAACATGCGGCTGAGTGTCGTGGAACCGCTGCGCGAGCTCTTCAAGGACGAGGTCCGGCAGGTCGGGCGCGAGCTGGGCCTGCCCGAGGAGCTGGTGGGGCGCCACCCCTTCCCCGGGCCGGGCCTGGCGATTCGCGTCCTCGGGGAGGTCACGCGGGAGCGGCTCGACCTGCTGCGACAGGCCGACGCGATCTTCCTGCAGGAGATCCGCGTGGCGGGCCTGTACGACGCGATCTGGCAGGCCTTCGCCGTGCTCCTGCCGGTGCGCTCCGTCGGCGTGATGGGCGACCACCGCACGTACGAGAACGTGGTCGCCCTGCGCGCGGTGACCTCGACGGACGGCATGACCGCGGACTGGTTCGACTTTCCCCGTGACGCGCTGGCGCGGATCTCCGGCCGGATCATCAACGAGGTGCGGGGGGTGAACCGCGTCACCTACGACGTGAGCTCGAAGCCGCCGGCCACGGTGGAGTGGGAATGAGCACTGGAAGCCCGCGAGCGGCGGGCAGTCCCCTGCGCCGCCTGCGGCCTCCGCCGCGTGTGAACGTCTGATGCGGCTACGGCCGAATGGGAAACGGCGGCTCCGGGGACTGCCCGCCGCTCGCTACTGTCGTGGGGAGGGGCGCCTCCGGGGAACGCTCGCCACTCGCCCCAACGTCCGGCGCGACGCGCCGCGCTTCTCCATCCTCGCCACTCTGCCTCTCACCCGCGCGGGCGCGATTCTGGGACTGGTCGTGTTGCAGGCCGGGTGCGGTGCGACGATCCGGGAGGAGGCGCTGCGGGCGGAGCGAAGACTCGCGCCGGGAGAGGCCGGCCGGCTGCTCGGGCGGGCCTGGAGCCGGCTTGAAGAGGGGAAGCGCATCTTCGATATTCGCCTCTCCGAGCGCGTCCGCGTGCTGAACGGAGAGGGTGCCCTGCTCTACCGGACGCGACCGACCCAGCTGCGCCTGGACGTGTTCGGCCCCCACGCGACGCTCGTCCTCTCTCTCGCACAGGATCGGGACAGCATGGCCGTGCGGCTCCCCGAGGAGCGGCGCGTCGTCTCCGGCGCGGTGGGGGATCCGGCGTTCGCGGAGCTCACCGAAGGTCGCGGCTTCACGGGGCACGAGGTCCTGGGCGCGCTGCTCGGGGCCTACGACGTGGAGGCGCTGCTCGGGGCGCGGGCGGACACGGTCGGGTTCGCCGCGGGCGGAGAGTGGGTCGTGACGCTGCTCGAGCCGGAGCGTGCGCACCGCTTCACGTACGCGCGCGCAGACTCGGCGCTCCTCGGCTACCGCCAGGAGCGTGACGGGCGCGCGGCGTACCGGGTGCGGTTCTCGGACTACCGCGACGTGGAGGGGCTGTCGCGGCCGTTCCGGATCGAGCTGCAGGACGTCGAGGGGCGTCGCACCGTGCGGGTGCAGGTGCGCCAGGAGACCTTCCGGGTGCCGCCGGGGAACGATGCGTTCCGGGTCGATGCGCTCTAGGAGCCGGGTCTTCACGAGGGCCGCGTCGATCACGCTCCTCCTGGCGGCGGGCGCGTGCGGCTACAGCTTCCGCTCGCAGCTGGCGCCGCACCTGCGGACCATCTACATCCCGACCCTGGCGAACGAGACCAGCGAGTTCCAGTTGACGCAGACGCTCACGGACGTGCTCACGACCGAGTTCCTCAACCGCTCCGGGCTCCGCCCCGGCACCGAGGACGGCGCCGACGCCGAGCTGCGCGGCACGATCACCGGCTTCAACGAGCGCGCGGTCACCTTCGAGGCCGGGGAGAACGTGAACGTCTTCACACGGCAGGTCGTGATCACGATGGACGTGGAGCTTCTGGACCGGGTCGAAAATCGCGTGCTGTGGTCCAACCCGACGCTGAGCGAGTTCGGTGAGTTCAGCGAGGAGGAGGGACGGGACCGCGGCGTCGCGCGCGCCGTGGAGAAGCTCGCCGAGACCATCTTGGGCAGTGCGGCGCAGGACTTCTGAGAGGGGCCGGCGAGACGTCCCGCCGCCGGGCGCGGGAGCGCCGCGCGACGAGCGCGGCGGCGCGTTGGGGTGCCTGCTCTGGCTGGTGCTGCTGGTGGGGGCGGGCTACGTGGCGCTCCAGCTGGGCCGGCCCTACGTCCAGGCCTGGCGGTTCGAGGACGCCATCCAGGGGCAGGGGGCCGCCGCGGAGACGAACACCGACGCCGAGATCCGCTCCTTCCTGGCCGAGAGCGCCGTTCGGCTCGACATCCCGCTGGAGGCTCGCGACATCGTGATCCGGCGTGGGCGCGAGCACGTGACGATCTCGACCCAGTGGAGCCAGGACGTGCAGCTTCCGGGATACCGGCGCACGCTGACCTTCCACCCGGAGGTCCAGGCGCTCCTGCTGGACGAGCCCCAATGAGCGCGTCCCGAGTGGCCGCGGCGCCGGCAATACGAGCGGCGGGCAGTCCCCTGCGCCGCCTGCTCGCTGCGCCGTCCACGGCCTCGGTTCTGCTTCGCCTGTGCTGGAAAGGGCCATCGCGCCGCCGCTGCGGCTCCGCTCGAGAGGGAGACGGCGGCTCCGGGGACTGCCCGCCGCTCGCGATGACCGGAGCCGGCGCGTGAGCCCACTCTCGCGATCGGTGCTCATCCTGAACGGCCACTACGAGCCGCTCACGGTGTGCCACGCCCGTCGCGCTCTCGTGCTCGTGATCCTCGGTCGGGCCGAGGTCATCGAGGCCTCGGACGTCAGCGTTCGCTCCGCCGTGGCCGTGTTCCCGATCCCCAGCGTGATCCGCATCGCGCGGCCCGTTCGGCCCCACCGCCGCGCGGTGGCGCTCACGAAGAAGAACGTGCTGCGGCGCGACGGGCACCGCTGCCAGTACTGCGGCGCCACGCAGTCGAAGATGACGACGGATCACGTCGTGCCGCGCTCGCAGGGCGGGACCGACTCGTGGCGCAACCTGGTCTGCGCCTGCGCCGCCTGCAATCGGCGCAAGGGCAACCACACGCCTCGGGAAGCGGGCATGCACCTCCTGCGTGCGCCCGTGCCGCCCCGCGCCCTCGGCTCGATGGCGCTCCTGGGCGCGCTTCCCGATCCCCGCTGGAGCGCCTTCCTCCCCCTCGAAGTCCGGGCGATCCGGATCGCGTGACCTCCCGCGCGGTGCCTCGCTCCTCGCGCGCACCACGGGCGCCCGCGCTCGCGGCCGCCGCGGCGCAGGTCCCGCGGCCCGAGAGTGGTTCCGGCGGGCTCGTCACGAACGCCCGTGACTTCTTCGACCTGGCGCTGGACACGGCGTTCCGGCTGGTCCCCCGGGTGGCGCTGGCGCTGATGGTCCTGCTCGCGTTCGTCGGGCTGTCGCTCGTCATCACGCTGCTGCTGCGACGCGTCTTCGCCCGCACGCACCTGGAGAAGGACGTCGCGGACCTGCTCCTCACGCTCGCGCGCTACGTCGTGATCGGCTTCGGCGCGATGGTCGCGCTCGAGAATCTCGGCTTCAACGTCACCTCGGTGATCGCGGGCCTCGGCATCGCGGGGATCGCGCTCGGATTCGCGGCGAAGGACAGCCTGGCGAACTTCATCGCCGGGATCACGATCCTGTGGGACCGGCCCTTCCGCGTCGGCGACCGCATCGACGTGGCCGGCAGCACGGGCATCGTCCGCAAGATCACGCTGCGCACGACGCGGCTGGACACCGTCCGCAACGAGGTGGTGATCCTGCCGAACCAGACCATGGTGACGGAGAAGATCGTGAACCACACGATGCGCCCCAGTCTGCGTGTCGACGTCCCCTTCGGGATCGCCTACGGGGAGGACGTGAAGGCCGCGCGCGAAGTGGTGCTGGCGACCGTCGCGGGCGACGACGCCGTGCGCCCGAAGCCGGAGCCCGCGGTGGTCGTGACGGAGCTCGCCTCCTCGAGCGTGAACATGGAGCTGCGGGTGTGGCTGAAGGACCCGCGCACCGAGATCCAGGCGCGCCTGCGCTACCTCGAGAAGGTGAAGGCCGCGCTCGACGCCGCAGGCATCGAGATCCCCTTCCCGCAGGTCACCGTGCACGTCGGGGACGAGCCGGAGTTCTCCGCCGCACAGGCGGCCTCGGCCGGGGTGGCGGCGCAGCCCACCGAGGAGGCGTCGCCCCCGGGGCCGGAGTGATGCCGGGGGCGCCCAGGGTCGGGGCCGGCCGCGTCCGCGAGGCGCCCGGCTGCGCGGGCCCGCTCCCGGCGCTCCTGCTCGAGGGCTTCGTGGACGGCCTCGTGGGCGGGATCACGACGAGCGAGCGGAACCTACGCTTCCGCGACCGCTCTGCCGACCAGGCGGTCGCCTCGGCCTACGAGGAGCTCGCCGCCTTCGCCCAGCCCTTCGGCGGCTGGGTGCGCGTCGAGCAGCTCCACGGAGCGCGGGTGCTGGAGGTGGCTTGCGCGGCGACTGCTGCGGGCGCGCCCGGCGGGCTCACGCTGGGCGGAGCGGACGGTCTGCTGCGCCGGGACGCGGCCGCCGGGCCGGGGCTGCTCACCGTGACGGTGGCGGACTGCGCGCCGGTCTTCCTGGCCTGGCCCGGAGGTCATGCGCTGCTGCACGCGGGCTGGCGGGGAACGGCAGCCGGGATCCTCGAGGCCGGAGCGCGCGCGGCGGGCGTTCCCGCGGCGGAGCTGCGAGTGCACGTCGGACCCTCCATAGCCGGCTGCTGCTACGAGGTGGGTCCGGAAGTGGTGGCGGCGCTCTTCCCGCCCGATCTGGCGCAGGACCGGGACCTAGCCGCACGTCCTGCCCCCGGCAGCCGGTGGTGGGTGGACCTGAAGCGCGCGCTCGTCCTGCGCGCGCGGCGGCTGGGCGTGCCGCCCGAGGGCGTGACCGCGTCGGCGAGCTGCACCGCCTGCGGTCGAGGCTTTCACTCCTTTCGAGCGAGCGGCGAGCCCGTGGCGCGGCGGCTGATGCTGGCTTTCCTCGGGCGCGCCCGCGCCTGAGGAAGGAGCGCGCCGCCGGCCGGCGCTCGGACGAAGGTGCCACCCGTGACGGCGTCGCTCTTGCGCCGGAGCGGCAAGTCCACTAGCATCACATCGACGTGGGGTGCTCGCCGCCCCGCGTTTTCTGTTGTTGGGCCTCGCTCCGCCAGGACCTCGTGGGACATCCCGACGCACCTTCCCCCGGCCGCCGGCACGAGCCACCGGCAGGCGAGATCACGGCGCTGGTCGGCGCCGCCGTGGAGGAGTGGGGCGGCGAGCTGGTCGAGGTCCAGGTGGTGGGCTCCGCCCGCAAGCCGCTGGTGCGCGCCTACGTGGACGTGCCCGGCGGGACCACGGCGGAAGCCTGCGCCGAGATCAGCCGGCGGATCGAGCAACGCCTCGAGACGAGCGGGCTCGTGGCCGCGCGCTACACGCTCGAGGTGTCGAGTCCCGGCCTCGACCGGCCGCTGCGCACGCGCCGCGACTTCGAGCGGCTCCGCGGGCGCAGGATCGCGTTGCGTCTGCGCGAGGAGGGAGGGGGCGGGAGGCAGATCGTGGGCGTACTGGAGGAGGTGGGGGGCGGCGAGGCCTCGGGGGGCTTCTGGATCCGGCTGCGGCCGGAGCGCCGGGCCGGCGGCGAGCTCCGCCTGGGTGCGGAGCAGATCGCATCCGCGAAGCCCCACGTGCAATGGTGAGGACGTCGTGAGAGCTGCGAGAGGAGCCGCGAGACATCGCGGAAGGGAGTCCCGATGACGGTGAACATGCTGGACGCGCTGGGCCAGATCACGCGCGAGCGCGCGATCAATCGCGACGAGCTGCTCGAGATGCTCAAGGCCGGACTGCTGGCGGGCGTGAAGCGCAAGCTCGGCGCCGAGGCGAACGCCGACATCTCGGTCGACCCCTCCAGCGGCGCCATCCGCATCTTCCTGGTGAAGGAGGTCGTCGAGCTGGTCGAGAACCCGGCCGGCCAGATCTCCGTCGAGGAGGCCCGCGAGCTGGACCTCGAGGGCAAGGAGGAGGTGAAGGTCGGCGACACCGTCTCGTCCCCGGAGTGGGAGATCGACATCGCGGAGTTCGGCCGAAACGCGGTGCAGGCCGTCAAGCAGATGATCATCCAGAAGGTGCGCGAGGAGGAGCGGAACAAGGTCCGCGCCGAGTACGCGCATCGGGTGGGGGAGCTGCTCTCGGGTACCGTCCAGCAGGTGGAGCGAGGCAACTGCCTGATCTTCCTCAACCGGCAGACCGAGGCCATCCTCCCGGCGCGCGAGCAGGTCCGCCGCGAGCACTGGCGGCAGGGCGACACGGTGCGCGCCGCGCTCATCGACATCCGCGAGACGACGAAGGGGCCGCAGCTCATCCTCTCCCGCGTCGCGCCAGCCTTCCTGAAGGCGCTCTTCCAGCTCGAGGTCCCCGAGATCATGCAGGGGATCGTCGAGATCCGGGCGCTGGCACGCGAGCCCGGCAGCCGCTCCAAGATCGCCGTCTGGTCGCGGGACGATCACGTCGACCCCGTCGGCGCCTGCGTGGGACTGAAGGGATCGCGCGTGCAGGCCGTCGTGAGCGAGCTCGCCGGCGAGCGCATCGACATCGTGCAGTGGACCGACGAGTCCAAGACCTTCATCGAGCGGGCCCTCAGCCCGGCCGAGGTCTATCGCATCATCCTGCAGGACGAGGAGGCCGTGGGCGAGAAGGCGGCCACGGTCGTCGTCGCCCCGGACCAGCTGTCGCTGGCCATCGGCCGCTCCGGCCAGAACGTGCGGCTCGCCTCCAAGCTGACCGGCTACCGGCTGGACCTGATCAGCAAGGAAGAGTACATCGCGCGCGAGAAGGAGCTCCTCTTCGGCGGCAAGAAGGACATCTTCAAGCCCGTCCCCGCGGCCGACGAGCAGGCCGCGGCGAGCGCCGGGGTGGGGGAGTGGACTCTCGCGAGCGCGGCCCCCGCCGGGCCCGTGGATGCGGCCACCGAGATGGCCACCCGCTTCTCCGGGGAGAACTTCCCGCTGGGCGAGGTGCCGGGGCTGGAGCCGGACGTCGTGACGAAGCTGGCCGACGCCGGTTTCCGCACGTTCGACGACATCCTGGACCTGGAGGAGGAGGAGCTGCGAGCCATCCCCGGTCTGCCGCCGGAAGCGGCTAACGTGTTGGTGCGCCTCATCGAAGAATTGACAGAGGAAGACGACGAGGAGTATGATGAGGCCCAAGCCGCGCCCGAGCAGCCGGAGAAGTGAGGCCTTCCCGGCCCATCCGGCTCCTGCAGGCGATCTCCCGAGCGCTTCCCGCGACGACCTCCGCCAGCGCATCCAGTCCCTTCTCGGCTTCGCGGTGAAGGCCGGCCGGGTCACGCCCGGGGTGGCGCTCACGCGTCAGGGGCTGGCGAACGGAACCGTCCGCTTCGTCCTGCTGGCCGACGACCTCGCTCCCGGCCGGTCGGAGCGGCTCGTCCGTGCGGCGGGCTCGCGCGGCGTGGCCTGGCTCGGCGGCTGGCGGCAGACGGAGCTCGGCAGGCTGCTGGATCGTGGCCCGACCGGCGCCGTGGGGGTGCTCGACGATGCTCTGGCGCGCGGCATGGCGGCAATCCTCGACGCGACCTCCGAGGCCGACGCGTCGCCGAGCGCGCGGTGACTGCACCGGCACGAGGTGCGACCGCGCCCGGACGAACGGAGGTCGATCTGGATCGTCTCTCGGGCGTGACTTCGCGGGGAGGGTGGGATGAAGATCCTGCAGGTCGTACCGGTGGCCAACGAAAAGATCCGTCTGAAGAAGCTGCTGAAAGACAAGGAACGTGAACTGCGAGGAAAGACGACGTTCAGCCGCAAGAGCGAAGGCACGTGGGTGCACGTGAAGCATCCGGGATCGATCGTGTGGAGTGAAGGAACGGGAGGGTTCCTGATCGCGGAGATCCGCCCCAAGCGGGGCGCATCGGACGGGCAGCTGCTGCAGGCCTTCATCGGGTACCTGGATCGGCACCTGGGGCCGCACATCGACAGCATCTCGATCTATTATCGCTAGTCGGAATCGAGGGACTCGATGGGAATTCAAACGAGGTAGGCGTGGCCAAGCACCGGATCTACGAAGTCGCGAAGAAGTTCCACGTCTCGAGCGAGGCGATGGTGAACCTCATCCGGGGCATGGGCATCCCGGTGAAGAATCACATGTCGAGCATCGAGGACGACGTGGTCCGGCTGGTCGTCGCCAAGTTCGCGGAAGAGAAGGAGGCGGTGAAGCACGAGGAGGAAGGCCGCCGCAAGAAGTTCGAAGCCGCCAAGCGCCAGAAGCCGCGCTCCGAGAGCCCACCCGCAGCGGCGGTGGGGACGACCTCGGCGCGCTCGGCTGCCGCAGCGCCGGCTGCCGAGGTCGCGCCGCCGGCCGCAGCCGGCCTCCCGACGGCTCCGCCGCACGCGGAAGCGCCAGGCATGGCACCGGCCGGCGAGCGACCGGCCGAGGGCGCTTCCCCGCCGCGTGCGCCAGCCAGCACCGCAGCGCCGCGACCCGCGATCCCGCGAGCTCCCTCCGCTCAGCCTCGCGTCGTGGCCGAGGTGGCGCCCCCCCGACCTGCGGCGCCGCCGCCGACCGCCGCCTCCGCGGGCAACGGCGCCGCCTCGGCTGCCGTCGACGGCGACGGTCGCAAGCGTACGCGGCGCCGGCGGCGGCGCCGGGTGGACCAGCGGGTGGTCGAGGAGAACATCCGCAAGACCCTGATCAAGATGGAGTCGCGCGCCCCGAAGCGCCGCAAGCGGCGCGAGCGCGAGGAGGCGGCGCCGATCGCCGACGACGTCGATCCGGCCACGATCCTGAAGGTGAACGAGTTCGTCTCCGTCGCCGAGCTGGCGGACCTGCTGCACGTTCCCGCCACGCGCATCGTGCAGACCTGCATGGAGCTCGGGCTGATGGTCACGATCAACCAGCGCCTCGACTTCGACACGATCAGCCTGATCTGCGACGAGTTCGGCTTCACGGCCCGCCGCGAGGAAGAGTACGGCGCGGCCCGCTTCGAGAAGACGGAGGAGGAGGGGGGGCAGACGCAGCCGCGGCCCCCCATCGTCACCGTCATGGGTCACGTGGACCACGGCAAGACGTCGCTGCTGGACTACCTGCGGAAGACGAACGTGATCGCCGGCGAGTCCGGAGGGATCACGCAGCACATCGGCGCCTACGAGGTCGAGACTCCGCGCGGGCGCATCACCTTTCTCGACACGCCCGGCCACGAGGCGTTCACGGCGATGCGGGCCCGGGGTGCCCAGGTCACCGATCTGGTGATCCTCGTGGTGGCAGCCGACGATCAGGTGATGCCGCAGACGGTCGAGGCGATCGACCACGCCAAGGCGGCGGGCGTGCCGCTCGTGGTGGCGATCAACAAGATCGACCTGCCGGCCGCGAACCCGGCGAAGGTGAAGCAGGACCTGGCCGCGCGCGGCGTGCTCGTCGAGGACTTCGGCGGCGAGGTCCTCTCGGCGGAGGTCTCGGCGAAGACGGGACAGGGCGTGGAGGATCTGGTCGAGAAGGTGCTGCTCCAGGCCGAGCTGCTGGAGCTGCGCGCCAACCCCGATCTCGCCGCACAGGGCGTCGTGGTCGAGGCCGAGCTCGATCGCGGCATGGGGCCCGTGGCGACGGTCCTGGTCACGCGCGGGACGCTGCGCGTGGGCGACGCCTTCATCTGCGGCGTGCACTCGGGCAAGGTGCGCGCGATGCACGACGAGGTCGGCCGCACCGTGGAAGAGGCCGGCCCCGCGGTGCCGGTGCGGATCCTGGGCTTCAGCGGCGTGCCCCAGGCCGGCGATACGTTCGCCGTGCTCACCGAGGAGCGCGAGGCCAAGGACATCAGCCAGGTGCGCCAGCGTCTCCAGCGAGAGCAGGAGTTCCGCCGCTCGCGCAAGGTCACGCTCGACGAGTTCTACTCGCAGCTCGAGGCCGGGCAGTCCGAGCTGCGACTGATCCTCAAGGGCGACGTGGACGGCTCCGTGGAGGCGCTCGCCGACTCGCTGGAGGAGCTCTCGGGCGACGAGGTCCGGGTCTCGGTGATCCACCGCGGCGTCGGGGCCATCAGCGAGAGCGACGTGATGCTCGCCGCCGCGTCGAACGCGATCGTCATCGGCTTCCACGTGCGGCCGGACGTGCGCGCCCGCGAGGCGGCGCAACGCGAGGGCGTGGACATCCGCCTCTATCGCGTGATCTACGAGGCGGTGCAGGAGGTGCGCGCCGCCATGCAGGGCCTGCTCGCCCCCGAGGAGCGCGAGGTCGTGCAGGGCACGGCCGAGGTGCGCAACGTCTTCAAGATCCCGAAGATCGGCCAGATCGCCGGCTGCTTCGTCACGAGCGGCTCGATCCCGCGCTCGGCCAACCTGCGGGTGATCCGCGACGGGGTGGAGGTCTACACGGGCAGGATCGGCTCGCTGCGCCGGTTCAAGGACGACGTGCGCGAGGTGAAGTCCGGCTTCGAGTGCGGCATCGGCGTCGAGAACTTCCAGGACGTCAAGGTGGGCGACGTGCTCGAGGCCTATACGGTGGAGCAGCACGAGCGGCAGCTGACCACGTAGCATCGTGCCCTCGCGGCGGG
>JBHENL010000106.1:0-44036 GCA_046262075.1 Gemmatimonadota bacterium | reverse complement strand
ATGTAGTGCTCCTTGAAGGGCCGCGCGAGGTCGGGAAAGGCGCGCACAAGCTCGCTCCTGTCGGGAGCGGCGAGCGGGTCGGCCACAATGGTGAGCGAAACGAGCTCGCCTTGGAGTTGCTCGAGATCCTCGCGCAATCGCTGCCAATTCAGGCACGTAAACAGGGGATAGCAGCCGATGGCGTCGCGGTGCCGGGTACCCGGAATCTCGCGCTCGAGGATCCAGCCTCCGCTGGCGGGGAGTCGCCGCGGAGTCCCGAACTCACGCAGGGCCTCGACGTACGCCTCGTGCAGATAGCCCCTCGCTCGCGGGTCCGTCATGTCATCCTGTCGGAGCGGGGCCTCAGGTGCCCGGTAGGTCGCCGGCTGCTCGCCAGTACACCTCCAGCCGCTGGTCGCTCCGGCTGGGATAGGGACAGGCCAGAGGACCGCAGCCTCACGTTGGAACGGTTGTACGTCGCCCGCGCCCGAGCTAGGGACGAAGGCTGGCCTGGAACCCCGGTCTCCACAGCCCTCGACATACGCCCTGCGACCGAGTTGGTTTGAGTCCTCTGGCCGATGGTGCGCCGATGGGCGGAATCCCACTCTCTTTTCCGTCCTCCAAGCGTTGGACGCCTCCCTCGCCGAGACGGTCTCGATTCGGCGGGGGAAGCTCCGAACCCCACGGGTCTGCGGCACGTGGAGCCGCTGCGAATCCTCCTCCGCAAGAATCCGCCATGAGGGGCTGCCGGCGCGTGCGCCCGGCGCCGAGGCCACCGCTGGAGTTTCGGCCCGGCGCCCGGAGCGGGTTGCCATCCGTCCTGACGGCGCTGATCGCCCTCGCGCTGTCCGTCGCCCCGACCCACGCGCAGACCCGGCACGACGTCGTGCTCATCCTCACCGACGATCAGCCGCATTACACGCTGGACGTCATGCCGGCGGTGGATTCCCTGCTGGCCCGCACGGGCGTCAGTGGCACGAATTTCCTCGTCTCGACGGCCATCTGCTGCCCGAGCCGCGCCTCGATCCTCACCGGCCAGTTCGTCCACACCCACGGCGTGCTCAGCAACGACGCGCCGAGAGGCGGGGCCACGAAGTTCAACGACACCTCGACCCTCGCGACCTGGCTCGACGCCGCCGGCTACCGCACGGCTCTCATCGGCAAGTACATGAACGAGTACAAGCGGATCCTCCCATGGCCGTACGTCCCTCCGGGATGGGATCGCTGGGTGGCGTTCCACACCCCGGACTACCGGCCGTTCACGCTCGTGGAGGACGGAGTGGAAGTGTATTACGGCGGCGCGGGCATCTATTCGACGGACGTGCTGACGGACAAGGCGGTCGAGTTCATCGAGTCCACCCCCGCGGGCACGCCCCTGTTCCTGATGTACACGCCGTTCGCACCCCATGAGCCGGCGGATTTCGTCGCGGAGGACAAAGACAAGTTCCCGAGCGACATCTGGCGTCCGCCGAATTTCAACGAGGCGGACGTATCGGACAAGCCACAGTGGGTCCAGCAGCGTCCCCAGCTGCCCGCCGACTCGATCAGCGCCCTGGACGTGCTGTATCGCAAGATGCTCCGGTCCCTGCAGCCCGTGGATCGGGGGGTGGCGGCGATCGCGGATGCGCTCCAGCGCACCGGCCGGTGGAACAACGCCGTGGTGATCTTCACGTCCGACAATGGCCTAGCACTCGGCGCGCACCGCTGGAAGCCGAAGGCCTGCGTCTACGAGGATTGCACGCGGGTGCCGTTCGTGGTGAAGGCACCGGGCGTCCTCCCGCGCGTCGAGGACCGGGTGCTGCTCAACGTGGACCTCGCGCCCTCGATCGCCACTTGGGCGGGGCTCCCGGTGCCCGCGAGCGTCGACGGCCAGAGCATGGTCGCGATGCTGCAGAACCCGCAGCTTAGCTGGCGCGACGATGCGCTTCTGGAGCAAATGGTCGGTGACGCGAGCGGGAACCTGGATGTGAAGCGACAGTTCAGCGCGATCCGCACACAACGGTACGTCTATGTGGAGTACGACAACGGAGACCGTGAGCTCTACGATTTGGCGGCGGACCCGTGGCAGCTGACGAACGCCGTGAACGACCCTGCCTACGCGGGAACTCGAACGGACCTGGATCAACGCCTCGCGGTCCTGCAGGGTGACAGCTCGGCCGCAAACGCCGCACCGACGGCGGCGTTCACCTCGGCCTGCACGGGGCTCTCGTGCAGCTTCACCGACGGCAGCAGCGACAGCGACGGGACGCTGGCGAGCTGGAGCTGGGACTTCGGCGACGGTGCGACGTCGAGCGTGCGCAATCCATCGCACACATACGCCGTGGGGGGCACGTACACGGTGCGGCTGACGGTCACCGACGACGATGGGGCGAACGCCGTGACGAGCCAGGCCGTGACGGTGCAGGCCGCGAACGCGGCGCCGACGGCGGCGTTCACCCCGGCCTGCACGGGGCTCTCGTGCAGCTTCACCGACGGCAGCTCCGACAGCGACGGGACGCTGGCGGCCTGGAGCTGGGACTTCGGCGACGGTGGCACCTCTAGCGTGCGCAACCCCTCGCACAGCTACGCCACGGGCGGGACGTACACGGTGCGGCTGACGGTGACGGACGACGACGGCGCGAGCGCCATGACGAACCAGTCGATCACCGTCTCGGCGGCGAACAATCCGCCGACGGCGGCGTTCACGTCCGCCTGCTCGGGGCTCTCGTGCAGCTTCACGGACGGCAGCTCCGACAGCGACGGGACGCTGGCGGCCTGGAGCTGGGACTTCGGCGACAGCGCCGTCTCGGCCCTTCGCAACCCATCGCACAGCTACGCCACGGGCGGCACCTACACCGTGCGCCTGACGGTGACCGACGACGACGGGGCCAGCGCGGGCACGAACGCCAGCATCACCGTCTCGTCCATGCCGACCTCGATCGTGTCGGTGCTCGACACCCAATTCTCACCGAGCGCTCTGCGGGCAGCGTTCGGGATAATCGTACAGTGGAGCTTCGACGGGTCAGGTCTGCACGGAATCAAGGATAAATCCGGCATGGCGCTGTTCGATTCGGGAGTTCAGGCGTCAGGCGCGAAGTATTCGTTCCCGTTCACGGTGGCCGGCTCCTACCTGTACAACTGCGCCAAGCACACGTCGGTCTACGGCAGCGTGAAGCTGCCGGTCCGCGTGACGCCCACCTCGGGAAAGACCACGACCACCTTCCAGCTCGTGTGGGCGTCGAGTCTGCCTTCCGGATATGTCGTCGACGTGCAGATCCGCCGCCCGGGAGCCACCGTGTTCTCCCCCTGGTTGACGGCCCAGACCGTCCTCGGTACGAGCTTCACGCCGGATATAGGAATCGGCAAGTATCAGTTCCGCGCGAGGTTGAGAAAGCTCTCCAACGGTAAAGCGTCCCGGTACTCGCCCGCGGTCATCATCAACGTGAAGTAGCCGGGCCCCGCCACCGCAGTCCTCCCTCGGCCACCGCCGATTCCACGGCACGGCAGCGTTTCCACGTCGAGCACACCGCTGCCCGCTGGAATCTGGCGGACGCAAGCCTAAATTCCGTGGCCGCGCCGCTCGCAGCAGTCTCGGACCGGATGGGGTAGCCCGGCGGACCGGCGATCTACATCCCATGGCCGATTCTGGCGTTCCCGCCGTCGTGGCACCTTGCCCGAGCCTGCGGGTATACGCTGACGCCCGTCCTGCCCATCGAGACCCAACCACTGCCCAGATCGAGGGTTATGCCTGCCATATCGTCCCAAGTCACCGACATGGAGCCGGCGAGCGCCGGTAAGACGACGCCTCGTCCAGCCCACGGCGGCGCGCTGGTCCAGCGCTGGGCCACAGCTGAGGAGACGGCACAGGTGCTCGAGAACTGGCGCGGCGCCGGCCGCGTGCGGCTCACCGCCCACCAGCTCTCCGACGCGGTCCTCATCGCCTGCGGCGCGTTCAGTCCGCTGACGGGGTTCCTAGGCTCCCGCGATTGGCAGACGGTCGTCGAGGACATGCGGCTGGAGGACGGCACGCTGTGGCCGATCCCGGTGACGCTCACCGTCACGGACGAGGAGCACGCGGCGGGGCGCACGCCCCACGTGCTGGTCCTCGAAAGCCCCGAGGGGAAGCCGGTGGGCTGGATCGAGATCGAGGAGCGCTACCGCATCGATCCGCTCCGCGAGGCGCGGCGGGTCTACGGCACCGAAGAGACGAAGCATCCCGGCGTCGCGCGCCTGGTGTCCGGAGGCACGCTGAACCTGGCGGGCGCCATCACGCTCATCCCCGATGCGATCCCCGCGCCGTATCCCGGCTACCCCAGCCGTCCGCTCGAGTCCCGCGCGCTCTTCGCGGAGCGCGGTTGGCGGACGGTCGTGGCGTTCCAGACCCGCAATCCGATCCATCGCGCGCACGAGTACATCCAGAAGTGCGCGCTCGAGATCGTGGACGGGCTCTTCCTGCACCCGCTGGTGGGGGAGACGCGCTCGGAGGACGTGCCCGCCGAGGTGCGCATGCGCTGCTACGAGGCCTTGCTCGAGAACTACTATCCCGCGCGGCGGACGCTGATGGGCGTCTATCCGGCGGCCATGCGCTATGCCGGTCCGCGCGAGGCAGTGTTCCACGCGCTGGCGCGGAAGAACTACGGCTGCACGCACTTCATCGTTGGCCGCGACCACGCGGGCGTGGGGGGCTACTACGGGACGTACGCCGCGCAGGAGCTGCTGCGCGACATTCCGGCCGCGGACCTGGGAATCACGCCGCTCTTCTTCGACAACACGTTCTGGTGCCGCAGCTGCGGCCACATGGCCTCCGAGAAGACCTGCCCACACCCGTCTCAGCAGCGGGTCATGCTGAGCGGCACGCAGGTACGGGAGAACCTGGCCGCGGGCGAGCCGCTGCCGCTGGAGTTCACGCGCGTGGAGATCGCCGAGATCCTCGGCCGTCACTACCGCGCCGCGGGGGCCGCCTCGTGAACGCGGGGCGAATCGACATTCAGGCCGCCGCGCGGGACGGCGCGGGCACGGCCGCAACCTCCACCGGGACGGCAGGCATGAACGGACGCCACGGCGGGACGGGGCGGGGTGGTTTCGCGCTGTGGTTCACGGGACTCTCGGGCGCGGGCAAGTCCACGATCACGCGGATCCTCGCGCGGCAGTTCCGCGAGTCGGGGACGTCCATCGAGATCCTGGACGGCGACGTGGTGCGCGCGAACCTCTCGCCCGAGCTCGGGTTCACCAAGCAGGACCGGGACCTGAACATCCGCCGCATCGCCTTCGTCTCGCAGCTGCTCGTGAGGAATGGGGTGCCGGTGATGGTCGCCGCGATCTCGCCCTACCGCGAGGAGCGCGATCTGGCCCGCTCGATCGTCGGCGCGGAGCGGTTCATCGAGGTGTTCGTGGACTGTCCGCTGGAGGTGTGCATCGAGCGGGACGTGAAGGGCCTCTACGCCAAGGCGCTGGCGGGGGAGATCAAGAACTTCACCGGCGTGAGCGATCCCTACGAGGCGCCGGTGGAGGCGAGCCTCGTCCTGACCACGCATCCCGACAGCCCGGAGCAGAGCGCGCTGCGGGTGCTCGAGTACCTGCAGGCCGAAGGATGGCTCCAGTCGGCGCGCGAGGTGTCGGCCCCGGCGCTGGTTTGACGGAACTCCTGCCCGGGGTCGAGCCGATGAGCGCCGACTTCCGCCGGACTGCGATGAACGAGACGCTCAAGCGTCTCGCGCCGTCCGCCCTGCGCGGAAAGGAGCTCGGGCCCCAGGCGCGGTGGGCCCTCCAATATCCGCTCTACCAGGTGTGGCGCCGCACGCTCGGACGCGGCAAGCGGCTCGACCGGCCCATCTTCATGATCGGCTCGCCGCGATCGGGCACCACGATCGCGACGCGACTCTTCGCCGCACATCCGGACGTCGCGAATCTCTCGGAGGCTCGCGCGGTGTGGGATCCGGGCCTGCTGCAGGGTCGGCTGCCGAAGAGCGACGTCCGAACGGCGCACGACGCCACTCCCGAGGAGGTCGAGCGGCTGCACTCGCGCTTCGCGTTCCACCAGTGGCTCCACCACGCCAAGCGCTTCTTCAACAAGTCGCCCTTCAACTCAATCCGCATCGACTTCGTTCGCGCCGTGTTCCCGGATGCCGTATTCGTGCACGTGATCCGGGATGGCCGCGCGGTCGCCGAGTCGATGTGGCGCCTGCGCGAGGAATTCGGGATGAAGTTCGTGAAGCCCCCGGAAGGTGGGGACCCGCGCGGACCGGCGGATCCGTTGGAGCACGCGGCATTGGATTGGGTCAGGATCGTGAGCCACGTGCGCGCCACGCGTGACGCGCTGGACGGGCGCTATCATGAATTCCGCTACGAGGACCTCTGCCGTGATTGCCGCGGGGTCCTGGGTAGGGCGTTCTCGTTCGCGGAGCTGCCGGCGGGACCCGCCGTGATCGAGCGCTTCCCCGAACGGCTCGAGAGCAGGAACGACAAATGGCGCAGCCGGTTCACCCCCGAGCAGATCGAGCGCGTCACCGCGCTCCAGCAGGACCTGCTCCTCGAGCTGGGATACCAACCTTGAGGACGGGCTCGGGTTTCGTCGGCGGAGGGAATCCCTGGGTTCGGCTCGCGGACTGACTCCGCTGACGCGCCGGCGGCTACCCTGACGCTGCGTTCCAGTCCATGAACGCTCCCGATGCGACTCGCCAGACCCTGCACGAGGCCGGGGAGCCACCGTTCTTCGTGTTCGGCTGCCCGCGTTCGGGCACGTCGCTCCTGTCACGCATGCTGGACCAGCATCCGCGCATCGCGATTCCCAACGAGTCGCATCTCTTCACCCGCTTCTACCCGCTGCGAAACCACTATGGCGATCTGAGCCACCGCGCGTGCCGTGAGCGCATGGTCACCGACATGCTGCATCGGCGCCCCGTGGCGTTCTGGTCTCCTCGGCCCGACCGCGATCGTGTGTTGGCCTCGATCGGCGAGCACGATTTCGGCGGAATCGTCGGCGCGCTCCTGGGAACGTGGGCACGCGACCGCGGCAAGGCGCGGTGGGGCGAGAAGACCCCGCAGCACGTCCGGTACTGGCGGCAGATCCGCACGTGTTTTCCGGGAGCCAAGGCGGTCCACATCATCCGCGACGGGCGTGATGTCGCACTCTCCACGCTGCGCGCATCCTTCGGCCCCAAGAGCGTGTACGCCGCGGCCGGGCGCTGGGCAGCGTACGTCCAGCGCGTGGAGCGGCTCGACGTCGCCGGTGGCAGTGCCGGCGCTTTCGTGCTGCGCTACGAAGATCTGCTGGCGAACCCGGAGCGAGAGCTGACCCGGGTCTGCGAGTTCCTGGGGGAGACGTTCGTCCCCGACATGCTCGAGTACCACCGGGACGAGGGGCGGTATCGCCGGGAGGAGGTGAACGCCGCGAACCTGCGGCGGCCGCTGCTCCGCGGAAACGTGGAGAAGTGGCGCACGGCGATGAGCGTGGGGGAGATGCGCATCTTCGAGGCCGTGGCAGGGCGCACGCTGGAGCGCTACGGCTATGAGCGCGTGGTGCCGCAGGCCACGCTTTCGCCGATGGAGGAGTTCTTCCGCCGGAGGGTCGAAGCCCCACTTCGTAAGGCGCGTTCCGTGGCGGCGGACCCGGTGCACCTCGTCAAGAGCCTCGACCATGTGGCGTTCGCCGCGCGCAGGAGGCTGGCTGGGTCGTTCCGACGCGCCAGATGAAGAGCGCTCCCTGGCCCAGAGCGTCGACCCCGAGTCGGCGCCTTCCACGAGCGGGCCGACCGAGGTGACGGGAGGTCCCTTGAAGGCGGTCTTCATCGGGGGCTGCCCGCGGAGCGGGACGACGATGCTGGGTGCCATGCTCGGCGCTCACCCGGCGTGCGTCTGTGTGCCGGAGATGCCCTTCAAGATCGAGCTGCTGCGCGAGTGCTCCTGGGCCGGAGGCGGTCCCCCGCGCTCCGAAATCGCGGCGGCGCTCCAGCGCCACTGGCGGTATCGATTCTGGAACGTCGATCTCGAGGACCTGCCGGAGACCGGCCACGGTGCAGCGCCGGAGAGGTATCGCCTCACGCTGGAGAGCCTGGTGCGCGGCTACGCCGCCGCCGTCGGAAAGCCCCAGGCTGACGTGTGGGTGGATCACACGCCCGGGAATACGCGCTACGCCCACACGCTGTTCGAGCGCTTCGAGACGGCCAAGATGATCCATCTCGTCCGCGACGGACGTGGAGTGGCGGCGTCCGTCCTTCCCCTGGATTGGGGGCCCAACTCGATCCTACATGCCGCCGCCTGGTGGCCCAAGAACCTGGCCTACGGCCTCGCCGCGGAGGCCCGCTGGAGCGAAGCGCGCGTCCGCAGAGTGCGCTTCGAGGATCTGCTCGTGGATTCGGAGGCTCCGCTACGCAGCCTCTGCGACTTTCTCGAGCTGGATTTCGTGCCGGAGATGCGGAACCCCACGGGTTTCCGAGTCCCGCGCTACACCGCGGCGCATCACGCCCTCATCGGCGGGGAGCCGCAACGCGGGCGAGCCGAGGCCTGGCGCCAGACGCTGACGGCGCGCGAGATCGAGATCTTCGAGGGGCTCACGGGAGACCTCCTCGGCTATCTCGGGTACGAAAGACTCTTCGGGGTCGCCGCGGCGGCCCCCACCCGCACGGAAGAGCTGCGATCGCACGTCGGGGACGGCCTCCACACGGCCGGCAATCTCGTGCGCCGCCTCGGCAGAATGAAGAGGTCTCTCCCGAAGCGTTCGCCGTAGTCTCGCCAGTCCCGGGGGACGCTCGCCCGAGACTCGGGCGGTCAAAGCAACCGGCGCACCAACCGCCAGTACAGCGCCATCCCCGCATCGTAATTCCGCTTCAGCTTCCACGCGGTCGAGCCGGGTCGCAGGACATCGCTCCGCACTTGCATGGCCTCCGCCGTGAGGACGGCCCGGTCCGGCACGCACTTGAGAGCCAGCGTGCGCCGCCGCGCGCGCAGCGCCTCGGGCAGACTCGCGGGAAACGCGGCGAGGGCCCTCGAATAATCCCCGAGCTGGCGCGCTCTCACGAAGAAAGCCAGGGTGACCAGCTCGTGGACGAGTAGCGCGGGTGCCGTCAGCAGGAGCGTGCGGGTCGAGAAGAGCTTCAGGATCCAGTACCAGCGGTTTCGGAGCTGATGGTAGGAGCGCGTGAAGCCGCGCGGCTTGACCTTGTGCCGGACCAGGGTCGCGGGGACCTCCAGGTTCGTGTACCCGGCCAGGGTCATGCGGAAGGCGAAGTCGCTGTCCTCCTTGCCGAACACGTAGTACTCGTCGAACCCGCCGATCTCGCTCGCCTTGACTCTGTCGACGAGTAGAAAGCAGCCGGGCGCGAGCGTCGTCGGGCGAGTCGCCGACGTGCAGGCTGCCGGCGGCTTTCCCTGGTTCCGGATCGTGACCTCGCCGAGGAAGTGCGGGTGGATGTCGCTGTACTGGATCGCGCCGGAATCCGCGAAGAGGATGCGTCCCATGGCGATGCCGCATCGAGGGTCAGCGGTCATGGCTGCAACGAGACCGCGCAGCGCCCCCGGCTCGAAGAGGACATCGTCCTCGACCAGCAGGACGTGCCGGTGCGCCGCGGTCCGCAGGATCAGGTTCCGGGCCGGGTTCGGCCCCTCGTTCTTCGCAAGCCGGATCAGGCGTGCTCCGGGGAAACGCTCGCGGATTCGGTGCGGGGTGCCGTCGCTCGAGGCGTTGTCGACGAACAGGAGCTCGTAACGGGGATAGTCGAGACGTGTCAAGGAATCCAGGCAGTCGCCGATCACCGCTTCGGTGTTGTGCGAGACGACGCCGATCGTGACGGGCGGTAGGGACTCGGGAGTCGCTGTCGGGCGTCGCTGCATGGCGGAGGGAGATTACCTCCGTGGCGCGAGCCGCGCGATCCCCGCGGCGGAGCGCGTCTTCCCGCTCCTCGGCACTCCCGGAGGACGTCCCGTGCTTGCGGCCCTCGAAGCGGGGGAGCACATTGGACACCCCACTCCGACGCGAGAGACGTGTTGGCCGATTTCGTCCAACTGATCCTGGAGATATGTGCCCAGAGCACGAGCGCCGTTTCGCTCGAACGCCTGGGCCAGATCTTCTCCACGGATCGGATCACGCTCACTCGGCAGCTCGTGGCGCTTCAGGGATTGGGGCTCCTCGAAATGCTGCGTTGCCGCTCCGAAGGCGGCATCTCGCCGGCCGTACGCATCACGCCGCCGGGATGGCGCTACTATCTCGACGGCCGTCCCCGTTTCCGGCGAGACGACCACGAGCTCGAGACGTGGGAGCGCCGCTTCCGCGACCTGCTCCCGTTCAGCTCCTACAGCCGTCTCACCGAGGGTCCGGCCTAGGCCGCGGGATTTCCCGCTCCGGGCGTGTTGCTCGCGCAGTCCCGGCGCGTGACGTCTCGTGCCCACCCCGAGCCGCGGGTCACTTCCTTGCAGGAGCTCAGGCTTCGCTGACCCGCGTGTCTCCGCGATACGTCTTCGTAGGCGGGCTGCACCGGAGCGGCACGTCGCTGCTCGCCCGCGTCCTGGCCGAGCATCCGGACGTGAGCGGCCTTCGCGGCACCGGTGCGCCCGAGGACGAGGGCCAGCACCTGCAGGACGTCTATCCCACGGCGCGCGCGCTGGGCGGGCCCGGCCGGTTCGGGTTCCACGAGGAGGCGCACCTGACGGAGGACTCCGCGCTCGTCTCGCGCGACGCGACGCGCCGTCTGCTCTCGGCGTGGACGCCGCATTGGGACCTCTCGCGCAGGATCCTGCTGGAAAAATCACCGCCGAACCTCATGCGAGCGGGCTTCCTCCAGGCTTTGTTCCCCGACTCGGCGTTCGTCATGATCGTCCGCCATCCCCTCGCGGTGTCGCTGGCGACGTGGAAGTGGTCGCACCGTCCGATCCATCGCCTCCTCGACCACTGGTTCGTCTGTCACGAGGCGCTGCGCGCAGACGCGCCCCGGCTGCGCCGCCTCTTCGTGGTCCGCTACGAGTGCTGGCTGGCCGAGCCGCGGGAGATCCATCGCGAGCTGCTGCGCTTCCTGGGGCTGCCGCGGCACACGCCGGACCTGCCCATCCGCGACGCGAACGCCCGCTACTTCGAACGCTGGGCACGACGTCGGCAAAACCCCCTGCGGGCCCCCTACGCACACTGGGTGGGGCGTCGCTCGGAGGCCGACGCGCGGCGCTGGGGCTACAGCCTGCTCGAGCCCGAGCGGCTTAGGCCGCCGGCCGCCCTGCCGACGGAGACGCCCCTCTGCGCCGGCACCGCGCTCGAGATCCCGCCCGCGGAGTCGCCGTGACGCGCGTGATCTTCGTCGCGAGCTGGAGCCGCAGCGGCAGCACCCTGCTCGACCTCTTGCTCGGCCATGTCGCGGGCGTCCGATCCCTCGGAGAGGTGCGCTACCTCTGGGACCGGGGAATGCTGGAGAACCAGCTGTGCGGCTGCCTCCGGCCGTTCTCGAACTGTCCCTTCTGGGGTGGCGTGCTCGACCGCCTCGCCCGCGAGGGCGCCGTGCCCGACGCGGGTGCGATGCTCGCCGTGCGGGAGCGTCTCTCACGCCCGGCCGCCTTGCCCCGCCTGCTGCGGGCGTCCCGCGGGCAGCGGGCGCGCGGGGAGCTGGCGGCCTATGCGGACGCGCTGGGACGTGTCCTCCACGCCGCGGCAGACGTCTCGGGAGCGCGCCTGGTCGTCGACTCGTCGAAGTACGCCACGCACGGTCTCGCGCTGGCGAGCGCCCACGACGTGGAGCTCCACGTCGTGCACGTCGTCCGCGACAGCCGGGCCGTCGCCCACTCGTGGCAGCGTGTGAAGCGCCTGCCGGAAGTCCACTGGAAGGTGGAGCACATGCCCCGGAAGAGTCCGGCGCGAAGCGCGTTTCACTGGGCACGGGAGAACGCCGCGATCGGACTCCTCGCGTCGCGTGCCCGGAGCTACGTGCGCCTGCGCTACGAGGACGTCGTGCGCCGCCCCGCCGAGGCGCTGCGGCGGGTGATCTCCGCTACCGGCGAGCCGTCACCCGACGTGGCTTTCCTGCGCGACGGCGGACTCGAGCTGGCGGAGAACCACCTCGTGGCCGGCAATCCGGTGCGGTTCACGCGCGGCTGGACGCCGGTCAGCGCGGACACCGAATGGCGGCAGGCCATGCCCGCCGGGCAGCGGACGCTCGTGACGGCGCTGACCTGGCCCCTGCTCCTGGCCTACGGCTTCGCGCTGCGGCGGGAGGTGGCGTGAGCGCGCGTCCCGGATCCGGCGGCGACGGGCGAATCCGCGTGATGCACGTCTGCGACAAGTTCGGGGTACGCGGCTCGCGGATGCACGGCGTCTCCCGACTCTTCTCCTGGTGGATGCCCCGGTTCGATGCCGCGCGCTTCGACGTGCAGCTCGTTCATCTGAAGGGACGGGACGAGTCGGCCCGCCTCCTCGCCTCCCAAGGCGTCGACTCGATCTCCCTGGGGAAGCGGAAGTTCGATCCCACGACCTGGACGGCGCTGCATCGGCTCGTCCGGCGGCACCGGCCGCACGTGCTCCACGTGCACGGCTACGTGGGCGCCAACTACGGCCGGCCGATCGCGCGACTCGAGCGCGTGAAGCTCGTCCTGCACGAGCATGCGGCGTTCCCGCACGTCCCGGCCTACCAGGCGGCCGTGGACCGGCTGATGGCGCCCATCCTCGACGTCGGGATCGCCGTCTCGGAGTCCACGCGCGAGTTCATGGTGCGGCGCCGCTTCATGCGCCCGGATCGGATCCGCGTGGTATTCAATGGTGCGCCTCTCGACGAGTTCCGGCCGCGGTCGCAGGCAGAGGTCGCCGAGGCACGCCGGCGGTGGGGGCTGCGGCCCGAGGACCGGATCGTCGGGGTCGTGGGGCGTCTCGACGCGCAGAAGGGCGTCGAGTTCCTGATCGCCGCGTGGCCGGCAGTCCTCGAGCGACACCCCGAGGCCAGGCTGCTGCTCGTCGGGGAAGGGGAGCTGATGGAACGGCACCGCCTCGAGTGCCGGCGCCTGGGCGTGTCCGACCGGGTCCTCTTCGCGGGGTTCGCGACGGAGATCCCGCTCCTCCAATCGGTCATGGAGGTCCAGGCCTTCCCGTCGATCTGGGAAGGCACGCCGCTGACGGTCTTCGAGGCGATGGCCATGGGGCGGCCGATCGTCGCCACGCGCATCGACGGGTTGGCGGAGGTCCTGAGTCACGAAGCGACCGCGCTGCTGGTGCCGCCCCGAGACCCCGCCGCCCTCTCGGGCGCGCTCGTGCGGCTCCTCGACGACCGGCCGCTGGCGCAACGGCTCGCCGCGCAGGCTTACGCACGGAGCGCAGCCTACGACGTGCGCCGCACGGTCGATGCGCTGCAGGAGATCTACGAGGAGCTTTCGGCTCGGTGAGCAGCGCCCCCCCGCGCCGGGCGCTCCTCCGCTCCACCTTCCTGGGTCTCGCCTCTCAGTACACGTTCGTGCTGGTGCAGGCCGTGCTCGGCGTGGTCACGCTGGCGGTCCTCTCGCGGCTGCTGCGCCCGGAGGACTTCGGGCTGATCGGCATGGCCACCGTCTTCGTGGGCTTCGCGGCGCTGCTCTCGCAGATGGGGGTCGCCCCCGCACTCATCCAGCGGCGGGAGCTGAGCCCCGAGCACGTCCGCGTCGCGGTCACGCTCTCGCTCGCGATGGGCGTCCTGATGACGCTGGTCGGATGGGGGATCGCTCCGTGGATGGGGCGGTTCTTCCGGACCGAAGCCGTGATCCCGATCATCCGCGCGCTCAGCTTCAACTTCGTGCTCGTGAGCCTGGGGGTCGTCGCTCAGGCGCTGCTCGAGCGCGAGCTGGAGTACGGCAAGCTGCTCTGGGCGGACGTGGCGGCGCTCTCGCTCGGCACCAGCCTGACGGCGATCGTCCTGGCGGCGCTGGGCTTCGGGCCCTGGGCCCTCGTGGGCGGGTCCTGGGGGCAGCACCTGATCCGCTCGGCCGTGGTCTGCACCCTGCGCCCGCATCCGCGCCGCCCGCTCGTGGCGCGCAAGGAAGCGGGCGAGCTCCTGTCGCTGGCGGGAGGCTTCACCCTCGCGCGCGTCTTCAACTACGTCGGCAACCAGGGCGACTACCTCGTGGTGGGCCGGGTCCTGGGCGCCGGCGCGCTGGGTCTCTACACGCGCGCGTACCGCCTGATGATGCTCCCCGTCGCCTACTTCGCGCGCGTGCTGACGAAGGTACTCTTCCCGGTGATGGCGCGGATGCAGGACCAGCCGGGACGGTTGCGAACGACGTACCTGACCGGCTCCGCGATCATCGCGCTCGTGACGGCGCCGCTCAGCGCGCTCCTCGTGATCACCGCTCCGGAGCTCGTGCGCGTGCTCCTCGGGCCCGGTTGGGACGCCGCCGTGCTGCCCTTCCAGATCCTCTCGGTGGGCATTCTGTTTCGCGCCGGCTACATGACGGGCGACTCGCTGGCTCGCGCGCTGGGCATCATGTACGAGCGCAGCAAGCGCGAGGCGGTCTACGCCGGTCTGGTGCTGGCCGGCAGCCTCGCCGGGCTGCGCTGGGGGCTCCCGGGCGTCTCCGTGGGCATCCTCGGCGCGGTGCTGGTCAACTACGTCCTGGCGGCGGCCATGAGCCTGCGGCCGCTCGAGTGCGGCTGGGGCGACTACCTGCGGTCTCAGCTCCCGGGCCTGACGCTCGCCGGGCTGGCCATCGCCTGTGCATGGCCCGTGCGTTCCGCTCTGGTCGAGGTCCTGCCGCCCGCGCCGCTTCTCCTGCTGACGTTCGGCGTCACAGGCGTGGCCCTGGCGGCGGCGCTGCTCCTACGCCCGGCGTTCGTGCTGGGAGCCGACGGCAGCCGGGCGGTGCTCCTGCTGGGGAGCCTGGTGGGGTCGAAGCGGTTTCCTCCGGGCGTCGCGCGGCGGCTCGAGCGTCTCGCGCAGGAGACGAGCGGTACGGCGTCACCGGGCACGACGTGAGAAGGACACCGCGTGCGCCGTCCCGGCGATCGGCCGACACGCGCGAGCCTCAGCTCCGGGTGCGTTTGGCTCGAGGACGCCCCGCGCCGTGAACGCGGCGCCGGCGGTTCATCCACACGGCGGCCACGAGGACGAGCGGGGCCAGGAAGAGCGGAACGAGAGGCAGCAGGATGCCGAGCGCGAGGACGTCCACGCACGGAGCTTAGGCGCCGGGAGCGCGGCAGGGAAGCGCGAACGTGCGAGCCGGAGGAAAACGGAAGCGCCCCGCGGTGGCGGAGCGCTCGTCGTCACGGTCTGCTGACCCGGCAGCGGCCGAAGCCGCCTGCCGGCGGAGTCAGCGGATGAGCTCGCGCACGCGCGGCTGCAGCGGCCGCCGCACGGCGTCCTTGACCCGAGCGAGGACCTCGGGATCGTTCGGCATGACGTAGCCGGTGCCGACCTCCCAATGGACCGGCAGATCCTCCGGGATCTTCTCGAGCTCTTCCCAGGAGAGATCCAGCACGACCCGGTCTCCCTCGATGTGGTATCTCATCGCTCGACTACCTTTACGAAGAGGTTCGTAACTTGCTTTATGGTCGAAGGTCTTGCTCTCGGGCGTCCGCCACAGGGACGGACGCGGGTTCGCTTACTACTACGGTGGCGGGCGGAAGTTCCTTCCCGCCCGGTACAACCGCGTGGCGGACGGAGCGGCACCAATGAAAAAGCTCGGGTTCCGACCCCGAGCTCATCCGCCACCCGAGAGGCAATGTAGCCGTGGGCCGAAGGCCTGTAAAGCAAAAACCTTCCGCCCTCCGGCCGTCGGCTGGCGAGAGGCGCCGAGCTGCCGCTCGGGCGCGAAGCGAGGGGCCCGGGCCCTTGTAGAGTCGCAAGTTGCGCCTTAGCTTCGGGGTCCCCCCGAGCGCCCCTGGGCCCGCGTCCAGCCGCCAGACGGGGTTCCTTGCCCGGCGCCTCGAGCCACCGTAGCTCAATGGTAGAGCAGCTGATTCGTAATCAGCAGGTTAGAGGTTCAAGTCCGCTCGGTGGCTCCACCCTCGGAATGCCCCTGAACTGCTCTGTGATCCGGATTGCGCGCGGCCACTCTTCCCCACCATGACGGCGAGCGCTCCCTCGGGGAAGCTGATGTCGGGCGTCTCGGGCGTCCGCGGGCGCGTCGGCGAGGGCCTCACGCCGGAGGTGATGACGTGCCTCGCCGCCGCGCACGGAGCCGCTCTCCTGGAGCGTGCCCGGGCGGAGGCTTCCGGCGGCCGCTCGGTCAGCCCTGCCGTCGTCCTCGGACGCGATTCACGCACCTCGGGCCCGATGTTCAGGGATGCCGCCGTCGCGGGGCTGCTCTCCGTCGGCTGCGACGTGCTCGATCTGGGCCTCGCTCCCACGCCCACGGTCCTCCTGACGGTCAGACTCCTGGGTGCGCTCGGAGGCATCGTGATCACGGCCAGCCACAACCCCGTGGAGTGGAACGCCGCCAAGCTCGTATCCGGACGGGGCCTCTTTCTCACGCGCGAGGAAAGCCTCCGAACCCTCGCCGTGTTCGAGTCGGGGGGGCCGCCGCGGGTCGGCTGGAGGGACGTGGGGCGGCTCCGTCCACTGGACGGTTACCTCGAGCACCACGTGGAGCGCATCCTCCGCTCTCCGGCCGTGGACCCGCCCGCCGTGGAGGCGCGGGGCTTCCGCGTTGTCCTGGACGTCTGCCACGGGGTGGCCGGCCTGCTCCTCGAGCCGCTGCTCCGGCGGCTGGGCTGCAGGGTCGAATCCCTGCACTCCGAGCCGAGCGGCCTCTTCCCGCGCAACCCCGACCCGGCGCCGGCGAACCTGGGAGAGCTCGAGGCCCGGGTGCGCGGGTGCCGCGCCGACGTGGGGCTGGCCCTGGATCCCGACGGCGACCGTCTCGCCCTGGTCTCCGAGCAGGGACGTGCGGTGGGGGAGGACCTCACGCTCACGCTGGCGGTGGAGCGCGTGCTGACGCATCGCGGCGAGGCGGCGTCGCCTCCGCCGCCGGTGGTCACCAACCTCTCCACCAGCCGGATCGTGGAGGACGTCGCCGCGGCTCATGGGGCCGAAGTCGTACGCACGCCGGTGGGTGAGATCCACGTGGCGCAGCGGATGCTCGATCTCGGCAGCGTGGTCGGCGGCGAGGGAAACGGGGGCGTGATTTACCCGGAGGTCCACCCGACGCGGGACGCGGGAGCGGCGGCGGCCCTCGTGCTCTCGCTCCTGGCCGCCAAGGGCACGGGGCTCGTGGAGGCCGTGGCGGGGTATCCTTCGTACGGCATCGTGAAGGAGACGCTGGGGCTGGAAGCTGACCGCGCCCTCGACGCGGCCGCCCTCGGGCAGGCCTTCGCGGACGCGAGCGTGGACGTCCAGGACGGGATGCGCTTCGCGTGGGAGGCGGAGCGCGCGTGGCTGCACGTCCGCCGCTCCGGGACCGAGCCCATCGCGCGCCTCATCGCCGAGGCGCCGTCGCGGGAGCGGGCGCAGCAGCTCGTCGCGCGCGCCCGCCAGATCCTCGAACCGCGGCCCACGGGGGCCGCCGCCGCGCGCGGCTGACACGCGCACCGGAGGGCGAGACATGTGCGGGATCATCGGCTACGTCGGCCCCGACCCGGCCGCCCCCATCCTCCTCGAGGGTCTGCGCAAGCTGGAGTACCGCGGCTACGACTCGACGGGTCTCGCGATCGTCAACGGCGGGCAGGTCGAGGTCGCCAAGGAGGCGGGGCACCTCGCGATCCTCGAGCGCGAGGTCGGGACGCGGATGCCCGCGGGGCAGCTGGGGATCGCGCATACGCGCTGGGCCACGCACGGAGCGCCCACGCGGGACAACGCGCATCCGCACGTCTCCTGCGACGGCAGGATCGCCCTCGTCCACAACGGCATCATCGAGAACGCCGGGGCGCTCAAGCAGCGGCTGCTGGAGCAGGGCCACTGCTTCCGCAGCGCCACGGACACCGAGGTGCTCGCGCACCTCATCGAGGAGCACTACGACGGCGACGTCGAGACGGCGGTGCGGGCGGCCCTGGCCCGTGTCGAGGGCACGTACGGCCTGGCGGTGGTCCACGCCGGCGAGCCCGACCGCATCGTCGCGGCGCGGATGGGGAGCCCGCTCCTGATCGGACTGGGCCGCGACGCGCAGTACGTCGCCTCCGACGCGTCCGCCGTCGTCGGACACACGCGCCGCGTGGTGTACCTCGAGGACGGCGAGATGGCTGTCGTGACGCGCGACGGATACAAGACGACGGACTTGCAGAACACCCACGTCGACAAGGCGATCTCGCAGATCTCGTGGGACGTGAAGGAGATCCAGAAGGGCGGCTATCCGCACTTCATGCTGAAGGAGATCCACGAGCAGCCGGACTCCCTCACGAATGCCATCCGCGGCCGCCTCGTTCGCAAGGACGGCACGGCCCACCTCGGCGGCTTGAACCTGAGCGACGAGGAGCTGTCGCGGATCGAGCGCATCGTGATCACCGCCTGCGGCACCTCCTGGCACGCCGCGCTCGTCGGCGAGTACATGCTGGAGGACGCGACGGGGATCCCGGTCGAGGTGGAGTACGCCTCGGAGTTCCGCTACCGCAATCCCATCGTGAACCCCCGCACGCTGGTGATCGTGATCAGCCAGTCGGGGGAGACCGCGGACACGCAGATGGCGATGCGGGAAGCCCGCCGGCGGGGCGCCAAGGCGCTGGGAATCATCAACGTCGTGGGCTCGACCATCGCCCGCGAGGCGGACGGCGGCATCTATCTCCACGCCGGTCCGGAGATCGGAGTCGCGTCCACGAAGGCCTTCACCTCGCAGATCATGGTGCTCGCGCTGCTCACCCTCTTCCTCGGCCGGCGCAGCCGGATGTCGGCCGAGCGCGGGCGCGAGATCGTGCTGGCGATGGAGAAGCTGCCCGACCAGGTGCGGGAGATCCTCGCCAAGGAGGAGGAGATCCGCGAGATGGCGCGGGTCCACTACGAGGCGACGAACGCGCTCTATCTGGGACGGGGCTACAACTTCCCGGTGGCGCTCGAGGGGGCGCTGAAGCTCAAGGAGATCTCCTACATCCACGCGGAGGGATATCCGGCGGCCGAGATGAAGCACGGTCCGATCGCGCTGATCGACGAGAACATGCCGGTCGTGGTGCTCGCGATCCGCGACGCGGTCTACAGCAAGGTGCTCTCGAACATCCAGGAGGTGAAGGCCCGCCGCGGCCGGATTCTGGCCATCGCGAACGACGCCAACGGCGAGCTCTTCGAGCTCGCCGACCACATCTTCACGGTGCCCACCACGCTCGACCTGCTGACGCCGGTCCTCACGGCGGTCCCCCTGCAGCTGCTCGCCTACCACATCGCCGTCCTCCGCGGCTGCGACGTGGACCGCCCGCGCAACCTCGCCAAGAGCGTCACGATCGAGTGACGCGCGGCGGCGTGGGGCCCTGAGCGTGCGCGCGGTCCTGCAGCGCGTACGCGAGGCCTCCGTCTCCGTGGCGTGGGAGCCCCGCACGCCGGAGATGGCGGAGGCATGCGCAGCCGGGGAGGCGCGGACGTGGACCGAGACCGCCCGCATCGGCCGGGGTCTGCTCGTGCTGGTGGGCTTCGGCGGGGGCGAGACGCCGGCGGACCTGGATTGGGCGGCCGACAAGGTTCTCGCGCTGCGGATCTTCGGCGCGGAGGGAGGGTTCGATCGATCGGTGGTCGAGATGGAGAGCGAGATCCTCGTCGTCAGCCAGTTCACGCTGCTCGCGGGGCTGTACCGTGGCCGCCGTCCCGACTTCGCGGGCGCGGCCACGGCCGGGCTCGCGCGGCCGCTCTACGACGGCTTCGTCGAGCGGCTGGAACGCCGGCACCAGCGCGTGCGTCAGGGTGTCTTCGGCGTTCGCATGCGGGTCGCACTCGTGAACGACGGACCGGCCACGTTCGTGCTCGAGCGCGGATGAGGTCGCCGGCCGACATCCTCCGGCGACACGGCCACGGGCCCACGCTGCAGCGCGCGCGCATGGCCGTGCTGGCGCCCGGCCTGCGGCTGACCCGCCGCTGGCGACCGCTCCCCGACTTCCTGGTGGTGGGGGTGCAGAAGTCCGCGACGACCTCGGTCTTCCGCTGGCTCGCCGCTCATCCCGACGTGGCGCCCGCCCTCGTCAAGGAGGTCCATTTCTTCGATCACAACTGGTCGCGCGGTCCCGACTGGTACCGCGGCCACTTCCCGCTGCGGGCCGGCCGCCGGCGGGGACGGCTGACGGGTGAGGCGAGCCCCTCCTACGTGTTCCACCCGCTGGTTCCGGGGCGCGTGCGCCAGACCCTTCCGGACGCACGGCTCATCGCTCTGCTGCGCAACCCCGTGGACCGGGCGTACTCCCACTACCAGCACGGGGTCCGCTGGGGCTACGAGCCGCTGTCCTTCGAAGCCGCGCTCGAGCGCGAGCCGGAGCGGTTGCGCGGAGAGCGGCGGCGTCTGGCACGGGATCCCGATCACGACGCGCGGCGCCTGCTGCGCTACTCGTATCAGGCACGTGGGCGCTACGCCGAGCAGCTGGAGCGCTGGCTGGCGCTCTTCCCGCGCGAGCAGCTGCTGGTGCTCGAGTCCTCGCGGCTCACCTCCGATCCGCAGGGCGCGTTCGAGGCGGTGCAGCGCTTCCTCGGCCTGCGGCCCGTCCCGCTCGCGACGCGGGTACGCCACCACGCCTACAGCTACCCGCCCATGCATCCCGCCACCCGCGCGCGGCTGGTGGAGCAGTTCCGCCCACAGAACGAGCGGCTCTATCAGCTCCTGGGGCGGAGCTTCGCCTGGGACCGCTGAAGTCGCGGACAGGAGGCCGCCGGTGAAACGTCCCCGTCGTCTCAGAGCGCCAGCGGGTCCATGCAAGAGCCGCCAGCCGTCGAGCTGATCCTCGCGTCGGCCTCCCCGCGCCGCGCGACCATCCTCGGGATGCTCGGGCTGGCGCCGCGAGTCGTCGCTCCCATCGACGCGGAGCGGCCGCACGACGGCCTCCAGGATCCTGCCGCGTATGCCACGGACCAGGCGCTGGCCAAGCTGCGACCCGCCGCGGAGGAGGCGCCGGGGGCGGTGGTGGTCGCCGCCGACACGGTGGTCGTCCTGGACGGCCGGGTGCTGGGGAAGCCCGGGGACGCCGGCGCCGCGCGGGCCATGCTCGGCGAGCTGTCGGGTCGCACTCACGAGGTGATCACGGGGGTAGCGGTAGGGCTGGAGGGGCGCGAGCGCGCCGGGTTCGATCGCACGCGCGTGAATTTCCGGCCGCTCTCGGCGGGCGCGATCCACGGGTACGTGGCCACCGGCGCGCCTCTCGACAAGGCGGGGGCGTACGGGATCCAGGATCGGGGAGCCGCGCTCGTGCGGAGCGTGGAGGGATGCTTCTACAACGTGATGGGGCTGCCCGTCGGTCGGCTGCTGGAGCTCCTGGCGGAGCTGGGCGTGGGCTACGACCCCGGCTCGGGGATGCTCACGCAGCGCGGCACCGGGGGGGACGGCGAAAGCCGCGCAGCGCAGGCGCCGGGTCGTGGATCATCCGCCTCGACTTGACCCCCCTGGGCGACCTCCCTACTATGCCAGACTTTGCAGGAATGCGGCCACACCTGAACGACGAGGATTCGCGCATGGCGATCCGGGAACGGCAGCCGGCGGCGGGGCCCGCGTGGTACGCGGTGGACGCGGACGGCAAGGTCCTGGGGCGGCTGGCGACCCGGGTGGCCACGGTGCTGCGCGGGAAGCACCGGCCGGACTACGCTCCCCACGTCGAGGGCGGAGACCACGTGGTGGTGGTCAACGCCTCGCGCGTCAGGCTCACCGGCAAGAAGCTCGACCAGAAGTTCCACCGCTATCACACCGGCTATCCGGGTGGCCTCAAGGAGGTGCAGTACTCGAAGCTCCTCCGCGATCACCCCGAGCGCGCCGTCGAGTACGCGGTGTGGGGCATGCTCCCCAAGACGAAGCTCGGCCGAAAGCTCCGCGGGAACCTGCGGGTCTACGCCGGTCCCGAGCACCCGCACTCGGCGCAGCAGCCGCGGCCCCTCCCGGAGGACCCGCGGGGGATGCGCATGAACGAGAGAGGAGGGCAGAATGGCTGAGCAGCAGGCCGTCGCCGTGGGGCGGCGCAAGACCTCGGTGGCGCGCGTCGTGCTCCGCCCCGGCCGGGGAGAATGGTCGATCAACGGCCGGCCGCTGAAGGAGTACTTCCGGCGGCTGGTCCACGTTCAGGCGTGCGAGAAGCCCCTGGCGGCCGCGGAGCAGGCGGGTCGCCTGGACGTAACGGTGAACGTCGAGGGCGGCGGCCTGACGGGTCAGGCCGATGCGATCCAGCTCGGCGTCGCGCGCGCTCTGGTGGTGATGGACGAAGGCCTCAAGCGCACGCTCAAGACGCGCGACCTGCTGACGCGGGATGCGCGGATGGTGGAGCGCAAGAAGTACGGGCGCCCCAAGGCGCGCAAGCGCTTCCAGTTCAGCAAGCGCTAGCCGAACGACATCTCACACACCGGCCGACTTCGCGGCGGGTGTCCTTCGGGGGAGCTACTCCCGCGGGATCGCCGCGGGGGCTGACGCCGCGTGGCGGACAACCACTCGCAGTTCGGGAGACGGAATGGCGATCACCGACCAACTGAAGGAGCTGCTCGAAGCGGGGGTGCACTTCGGGCACCAGACCCGCCGCTGGAACCCGAAGATGCGCAAGTTCATCTTCGCCGAGCGCAACGGGATCTACATCATCGACCTGAAGAAGACCCTGCGTCAGGTGGAGGAGGCACAGGCCCTCGCCGCGAACCTGGTGCGTCAGGGGAAGCAGATCCTCTTCGTCTGCACGAAGCGGCAGCTGAAGGAGATCGTGCGCGAGGAGGCGGAGCGCTGCGGCCAGTTCTTCGTCGTGAACCGCTGGCTCGGCGGCACGCTCACGAACTGGCAGACCATGCGGAAGAACCTCGAGCGGCTGAAGGAGCTCGAAGGGATCCACGAGGACGGGACCGCCGCCCTGCTCCCCAAGAAGGAGGTCCTCTCGCTGCAGCGCGAGGCCGAGAAGCTCCACCGCAACCTCGGCGGCATCAAGGACATGGACCAGCTGCCGGGCGCGGTGTTCGTGGTGGACGCCAAGAAGGAGAAGATCGCCGTCGCCGAGGCCGATCGGCTGGGCATTCCCATCATCGCCATCGTCGACACGAACGCGGATCCCGATCCGATCACGGTGCCGATCCCGGGCAACGACGACGCCATCAAGTCCGTCCGGCTCCTGCTGCGCATGATCGCCGACGCCGTCGAGGACGCTCGGCGCGAGATGGTGAAGGAGGAGGCGCCCGAGCCACAGGCACCCGCCGAAGAGGCGCCGCGGAAGGTGCGCAAGGTTCGCAGCCACCGGGGCGTGAGCGCGGACGAGATGAGCCGCGAGGCCGCCCCCGCAGACCAGACCGGCGGTCCGTCGCAGCCGCGGCGCGTGAGCGGCGACACACGGCCGGGCGGCACGGAGGCGGCGGCCGGCACGCACGCCGAAGGGCCGGTCGAGGGTGCGGGAGCGGACGCGAACGACGGGATGTCGGGGCGCGGGGCGCCCGGCGAGGAGGCCCTGGAGCAGGCCGAGGCGGGGTCGGTGGAGGGGAGATCATGATCACCGCCGACGTCGTGAAGGAGCTCCGCCAGCGCTCCGGCGCGGGGATGATGGAGTGCAAGCGCGCGCTCGAGGAGTCGGAGGGCGACCTCGAGAAGGCGATGGACGTGCTGCGGAAGAAGGGAGCGGCGGGCGTGGCCAAGCGCGCGGGCCGCGTCGCGAGCGAGGGAGTCGTCGAGGCCTACGTGCACCTGGGCGGCAAGATCGGCGTCCTGATCGAGGTGAACTGCGAGACCGACTTCGTCGCCAAGACGGACGAGTTCAAGTCGCTGGCGCGGCATCTCGCGATGCAGGTCGCCGCGGCCGATCCGCTCTCCGTGGACCGGGAAGCCGTTCCCGCCGAGGTGCTCCAGCGCGAGCGCGGCATCTACGAGGAGCAGGCGCGTGCGACGGGCAAGCCGGAGGCCGTCGTCGAGAAGATCGTCGGCGGGAAAGTCGAGAAGTACTACGCCGACGTGGTGCTGCTCGAGCAGCCCTACATCCGCGATCCGGACCGCAAGGTGCGCGACGTCGTGGAGGAGGCCGCGGCCAAGCTCGGCGAGAATCTCGTCGTGCGGCGCTTCGTCCGTTTCGCCGTAGGCGCCTGACGTGGCGGGTGGGGACGGCGCTCCGGACCGCCCGCGCTTCTCCCGGATCCTCCTCAAGCTCTCGGGCGAAGCCCTCGCGGGCGACCGCAAGTTCGGGATCGACCCCCCCGTGGTGGATCGTCTCACGGAGGAGATCCGCGAAGTCGCCCGCCTGGGGGTGAGCCTGGGCGTCGTGGTGGGGGGCGGCAACATCGTGCGCGGCACGGTCGCCAGCCAGCAGGGGATGGAGCGGGTCACGGCGGACTACATGGGCATGCTCGCCACCGTGATCAACGCCCTCGCCCTGCAGGACCGCCTCGAGAGCAAGGGCGTCGAGACGCGGGTCCTCACCGCGATCCGGATGGAGCAGCTCGCCGAGCCCTACATCCGCCGCCGGGCGCTGCGCCACCTCGAGAAGGGCCGCGTCGTCTTCTTCGCCGGCGGCACCGGCAATCCCTACTTCTCCACCGACACCGCGGCCGTGCTGCGCGCCATCGAGATCGAGGCCGAAGTGATCCTCAAGGCCACCGGCGTCGATGGCGTCTACACCGCCGACCCGCGGACGGACGCGGGCGCGGAGTTCATCCAGCGCATCGACTTCATGGACATGGTGCGGCGCGGGCTGCGCGTCATGGACACGACCGCCGTGACGCTTTGCATGGAGAACAACGTGCCCGTCGTCGTGTTCAACATCCACGAGAAGAACGCCATCCGCCGAATCGCCCTGGGCGAGCAGATCGGCTCGCTCGTGGGCACGATGTGAGCCCGGTCGGCAGCCGAGTCGAGCGAGGACGTAGCCCGAGAGCGAGCCCCCGCTGCATCGTGAACGGTCGGTCGTGCCGAGCGATGGCTCTGCCCGAGCGAGGCCACGCCCATAGTGGAGCCCCCGCCTATGAATGACCCCCTGCTGAAGGAAGCCGGCGAGCACATGCGGCTGGCGGTGGAGGCCGTGCGCCACGAGCTGGCCACGGTCCGCAGCGGGAAGGCGTCCACGGCGCTGCTCGACCGCGTGCGCGTCGAGGCCTACGGGTCGCTCATGCCGCTCAACCAGGTCGCCACCGTCAGCGCCCCCGAGCCGCGCCTGATCCTGGTCAGCCCCTACGACCGGTCGACGATCGGCGCGATCGAGCGCGCGATCCAGACCTCCGACCTGGGCCTCACGCCCTCGAGCGACGGCTCGGTCGTGCGGATCCCCATCCCGCCGCTCACCGAGGAGCGCCGCAGGGAGCTGGTGAAGCTCACGCACAAGATGGCGGAGGACGGGCGCATCGCGATCCGCCATGCGCGCCAGGAGGCGAACCACAGGATCAAGGAGCGCGAGAAGAAGGGCGAGCTCTCGGCCGACGACGCGCGCCGCGCGCTGAAGGACGTGCAGGAGCGCACGGACGGTGCGATCGGGGACGTCGACGCGGTCGTGAAACGCAAGGAAGCTGAGATCATGGAAGTGTGATGACCGCAACCGCGGAGGAGGTTCGCGCGCACGGCGCCGTGCCCGAGCACGTCGCGATCATCATGGACGGCAACGGGCGCTGGGCGCAGGAGCGCGGGCAGCCACGCGTGTTCGGCCACCAGGAGGGGATGAAGGCGGTGAAGCGCGCCGTCCAGGCGGCGGGGGAGACGGGGGTGGGCGTGCTCTCGCTCTATGCGTTCTCGCAGGAGAACTGGAACCGCCCGCGCGGCGAGATCGAGGCCTTGATGGAGCTTCTCGCGCGCTACATCGAGTCCGAGCGCCGGGAGCTCGTCGAGCGCGGCGTGCAGGTGCGTGTGATGGGCGAGATCGACCGGCTGGCGGCGTGGGCCCGCGCTGCGCTCGAGGACCTGCTGGACGCCACCGCCTCGGGGGATCGCATGATCCTCAACCTGGGGATCAGCTACGGCGGCAGGTGGGAGATCGCGCGCGCGGCCCGGCGGCTGGCGCGACGGGTCGCAGCCGGCGAGCTCGAGCCCGACTCCATCGACGAGACCTGCTTCGCCACCGCGCTGGCGACCGAAGGGCTGCCGGACCCCGATCTCCTGATCCGCACGAGCGGCGAGCTGCGGATCTCGAACTTCCTCCTCTGGCAGATCGCCTACACCGAGATCCACGTCACCGAGGTCCTCTGGCCGGACTTCGCGGAGGAGGACTTCTACGAGGCCGTGGCCGACTTCCAGCGCCGGGAGCGCCGCTTCGGCCAGGTCCTGCGATAGCGAAGGACGCCGCGCTGCCGGTCCGGGTCCTCTCGGCCGCCGTGCTGGCGCCCGCCTTCCTGGCCGCCGCGTGGGTCGGGGGACCGGTGTTCGTCGTGGTCGTGGCCGGGCTGGCCGCGCTGGGGGCGCGAGAGTACTGCCGGCTGCTCCTGCCGGGCGAGCCCGCGGCCCTGGCGCTGGTGCTCGGCGCCGCGCTGGCGGCCGTCGGAGGGCGCTACGCGGCGCCGGTGGGAGGCGGGTGGGTGGAGGTGCTGGTCTCGGCCGCGACCGTGGGTGCGCTGCTGCTCGGGCTGCGCGCCGGCTCGCCGGCGGCCGGGTTGCGGACTGCGACCCTCGCCCTGCTGGGAGCGCTGTACGTGGGATGGCTCTTCTCGTTCCTCGTCGGGTTGCGCGAGCTGCCGCGGGCGCTTCCTCTCACACCGTATCGCGGAGGGCTGGCCCTCGTGCTCGCTCCGCTCCTCCTGACCTGGACCACGGACGTGGCGGCCTACTTCGTCGGCCGCGCGTGGGGCCGGCGCAGGCTCCTGCCGCACATCAGCCCGGGAAAGACCCTCGCCGGCGCGGTCGGGGCGGTGCTGTGTGCCGCACTCGTGGGCGCCGCGCTCTTCGCATGGGCCCCCGGTGCGCTGCCCCGCCTTGGATGGGCTGCCGGGGCCGTGGCCGGTGCCGTGGCCAGCGTGCTGGCGCAGGCCGGCGATCTCGCCGAGTCGCTGCTGAAGCGTGCCGCCGGCGCGAAGGACAGCGGCGCGCTCATCCCCGGCCACGGCGGAGTGCTGGACCGCTTCGACGCGGTGCTGTTCACCGCCCCCGCTGCGTACGCGCTCTTCCTGGGGGTGCTCGGGTGAGCGCGCGCGGAGCCGTCCCGCTGCCGGAGACGGGCTTCGCCCCGGCGGCCGGTGCCCGCACTCGCCCCGTGCGCGTCGCGCTGCTGGGCTGCACCGGCTCGATCGGAGCCGCCGCCCTGGCGGTGCTCCGCTCGCTCCGTGAGAGGTTCGAGCTCTACGGCGTCGCGGCGAACAGCAGCGTGGACGGCGTGCGCGCCTGCTGCGCCGAGTTCGGGCCGGAGCGCGTCGTGCTCTGCGACCTCGAGGCCGCGCGGCGGATGTCCTCGGGGGCGGGGGGATGGCGGGTGGACGCCGGGGAGGCCGCCCTGGCGGACCTGGCGACGGAGCCCGAGGTGGACGTCGTGCTGAACGCGCTCGTCGGCTCCGTGGGCCTCCTGCCCACCCTCCGCGCGCTGGAGGCCGGCAAGCGCGTGGCGCTCGCCAACAAGGAGGCCCTCGTCATGGGCGGCTCGCTCGTCCGCGGCGCCCTCCAGCGGCGCGGGGCCGAGCTGGTGCCCGTCGACAGCGAGCACAGCTCGCTCTTCCAGCTCCTCGACGGACGGCCGCGGGCGGAGATCCGGCGGGTCGTGCTGACCGCATCCGGCGGACCCTTCCGCGGGCGATCGCGCGAGGAGCTCTCGGGCGTCACGCCCGCAGAGGCGCTGGCGCACCCGACGTGGAGCATGGGCCCGAAGATCACCGTCGACTCCGCGACGCTCGCCAACAAGGGTCTCGAGATCATCGAGGCGCACGTCCTGTTCGACCTCCCGTACGACGCGATCTCGGTCGTCATCCATCCGCAGTCCGTCGTCCATGGCCTCGTGGAGCTCGTGGATGGCTCGTTCCTTGCCCATCTGGGGGCGCCGACGATGGAGCTCCCGATCCAGTACGCCCTGACCTATCCGAGCCGCGCGGCGCTGGGCCGGAGCCGCCTCTCGCTGCGCGAGCTGGGGAGCCTCACGTTCGAGGCCGCCGACGAGGCGGCGTTCCCCGCGCTGACCCTGGCGCGGCGGGCGGGCGAGGCGGGAGGCACGGCACCCGCGGTCTACAACGCCGCAAACGAGGTCGCGAACCAGGCATTCCGCGAGGGCCGGCTCGCCTTCAACGACATCCCCGACGTGCTCGAGCACGCGCTCGAGCGGGTCCCCCGTGAAGCCGTGCGAGAGGTGGCGGACGTGATCCACGCCGACCGGCGCGCGCGCGCCGCGGCGTGGCGGCGGGTGGACGGCGCAACCGCAGCCCGGACGAGCTGACCATGGAGACCTTCCTCACCACGCTGCTGCTCCTCGGCGTGCTGATCTTCGTCCACGAGCTCGGCCACTTCCTGGCCGCCAAGTGGGCTGGCATCGGCGTGCCGCGCTTCTCGCTGGGGCTGGGCCCGCGGCTGGTTGGTTTCCGAATCGGCGAGACGGACTACTGCCTGTCGGCAATTCCCTTCGGCGGCTACGTGAAGATGGCCGGAACCGAGGGGGACGAGGTGGGGGAGTGGGTGGAGGGAGATCGCGCCGGCCACCCGCCCGGTGACGGCGAGGGCCACGAGCGGGAGGAGGTCGCGGGGTTCTGGGTGCCGGACGCCGGCGCGGAGGAGCCCGAGGACGCTCTCCGCCGCGGGCGCGAACGGTCCGCGGGCTTCGACACGAAGCCGCTCTGGGTGCGCCTGATCGTGATCCTGGCTGGCGTGACGATGAACTTCGTGTTCGGCTTCGTCGTCTTCGTCTGGCTCTCGTGGAGTCAGGGCGAGCCGCTCGTGCCCACGACGCTGGGCAGCGTCGATCCGGAGCTGGTCCGGCTCGACCCCGAGCTGGAAGCCTGGCGCGGCCGCACGGTCCAGGCGGTGAACGGCGAGGAGGTCTCGACCTGGGACGAGCTCCTGACACGGCTCGAAGGGGCGGCGGCGGGCGAGCCGCTTCGCGTGCGCTTCGCCGGCGCGGGCGAGGACGCCGTGGACCGGGCCGTGAGTCCCTCGTCGCTCGCGGCCGGTCTCGCGCCCGCCTTCGCCCCAGTGGTCGGACGGGTGCAGGACGGCGGGCCCGCGGCTCGCGCCCGGATCCGGCCCGGCGACCGCATCCTCGAGCTGGATGGGCGGCCGGTGACGATCTGGGAGGACGTGCCGGACTACGTCCGCAAGCGTGCGGGCGAGCGGATCCTCGTGCGCGTCGAGCGCGACGCCACCCCCGGGGAGCGGGGTGGCGAGCGCACTCTCGACCTGACGGTCGTGCCCGCGCGCGAGCGCGCGCCGGGCGCCGACAACAAGTTCGTCGAGGTGGGCTTCCTCGGCGTCTCGGCGCGGCTCGACGTGCGGCCGATCGGTCTAGGCGAGGCGGTGCAGCAGGGCACCCAGGCCACCCTGCGGGCCGGAGGGCTCATCATGGAGGGGCTGGGCCAGCTCGTGACCGGCCAGGTCTCGTTCGACTCGATCGGCGGGCCGGTGGCGATCGGCCAGATCACGGGATACTACCAGCGCCAGGGCTTCGAGCAGCTCCTCTGGTGGATGGGCCTCTTCAGCATCAACCTCGCCATCCTGAACCTGCTTCCGATCCCCGTGCTCGACGGGGGGCACGTCGTGTTCTTCCTGCTTCCCGAGGCCGTCCGCGGGCGCCCGCTGTCGCTGCAGCTGAAGACCCGGATCGCGCTCGCGGGCTGGGTCATGGTGGGGCTCCTCATGGCCTGGGCGGTCACCAGCGACATCACGCGCCTGATCGGCTTCTGAGCGCGCGGCTCGCGAGGCTTCCGGCCGGCGAGGCGGGCCCGCGCCGCGTGGAGCTCCGCGAGCCCGCCGCGCGGCGCATCCTGGCACTCACCTCCGCCGCGCACGCGCTCGTCCACGCCGAGATGCTCGTCTTCGCGGTGGTGCTCCCGCCGCTGGCGCGCGAGCTGAGCCTCTCGCTCGGTGAGCTCGGCGTTCTCGGCACTCTGTCGTACGCCTGCTTCGGCGCGGGCGCGCCCGCCGCCGGCTGGCTCGCCGACCGCTTCGGCGCGCGGCGGGTGCTGGTTGCCTGTCTGCTTGGCAGCACGGCCGCCCTGCTCGGCCTCGGGACCGCCCGCGGCGTGGCCGCGGTCGCCGCCGGCTACGTCGCGCTCGGCGCGGCCGCCAGCCTCTACCATCCGGCGGGCCTGGGACTCCTCTCGCACCGCGTGCGCCCGCTCGGTCCGGCCCTCGCGGTCCACGGAATGGCGGGGAACGCGGGCCTCGCCGCCACCCCCTTCGCGGCGGCCGCGCTCACGGAAGCGTTCGGGTGGCGCGCGCCGTACCTCGTGCTCTCGGCCGTGGCGCTCCCGCTCGCCCTGGCGCTGCTCTCCCTCGAACGCTCCTCCGCTCCGGCGGTGGCCGCAGCGGATCGGGAGCCGCTGGCGCGCCCCGCGCGCACCTCCCTCGTGCTGCTGCTGGCACTGGGGACGCTGCTGGGGCTCGTCTACCGCGGCACCATGACGTTCCTGCCGATCCATCTCCTCGACCGGCTGGCGGCCGAGCCCGGGGATGGCCTGGCGCGAGCGGGGCTCGTGACGAGTGCGGCCCTCCTGGGCGGCATGGCGGGCCAGTTCCTCGCCGGCCGGTCGCTGGCGCGCTGGCCCGCCGAGACGGTGCTGGTGAGCGTCCTCGCGGCCGCGGTGCCGCTTGCGGCGGGGATCGCGCTGCTGGAGGGCACCGCGTTGGTCGCGGTGGTGTTCCTCTTCGTCGTCGTCCACTTCTCGCATCAGCCCCTCACCAACACGCTGCTCGCGGCGAGCTCGCGGCCGCGGGTGCGCAGCCGCGTCTACGGGCTCTCGTTCGCCCTCTCGTTCGGAGTGGGCGCGGGCGCTGCAGCCGCGGGCGGGGCACTGGCGGAGGCGCAGGGGACCTCGGCCGTCTTCGGCGCGGTGGCCGCCGTTTCCGTCGTGGCGCTCGGCGTGGGGTTGCTCCTGCGGCGCGTGGCGGGGCCGGACCCGGAGCGGCTGCCGCCGGCGACCGACCTCCCCACGTGACTCCCGAGCCCGAGGCGAGCCCGGCCGCTCGCGGCCCGGCTGCGGTGGCGGGGCGGCTCGCCGTGGTCGTGTTCGCCAAGGCTCCGGTGCCGGGCAGGGTGAAGACGCGCCTCGCCCGCCACATCGGCGCGGCGGAGGCGGCGGCGCTGCAGGCCGCGCTCCTGGGGGACACGCTCGAGGTCGTGCTGCACGCCGCACGCCGGCACGCCCCGCGGCCGGCGCTGTGGTGCGCAGCAGCGCAGCCCGACGACGCGGATCACCTGGGACCGTCGCTGCCGCCCCCCTTCCGGATCCTCCCGCAGGGGAGCGGCGGGTTGGGAGAGCGGCTGGAGCGGGTGTTCGAGCGGCTGCTGGCGACGCACTCGGGCGTCCTGGCGCTGGGCTCGGACTGTCCGGACCTGACGCCGGGCCTCGTCCGCGACGCCCTGCGAGCGCTCGCCCGCCGCGGGGCGGCGCTCGGCGAGGCCCGGGACGGCGGCTACTGGTGCCTCGGGCTCTCCCGCGTCCAGCCGGACGTCTTCCGGGACATCCCGTGGTCGACACCGGAAGTGGCCCTTCGAACCCGTGAGCGGCTGGCGGAGGCGGGGATCCAGGCCGCGACGCTCCCCGTCCTGCGCGACCTCGACGTCCTGGAGGACCTGCTGGACTGGGCGCGCCGCCCGGTGCCGGCGTTCCGGCGCACGCGCGCATGGTGCAGGAGCCGTGGCCTGACGGCGGGATCGCGTGAGGGCTCCACCGCCGCCGCGGACGTGCCGGCCGAGCGGCCGAGGCCGCCGCAAGGGCGGTGAGTCGCGCGCCGGCCACGGCGCGCCCGGCGCCCGGCGCGCCGGCGGTCCGTCCCCGGCTCGCCATGGCATGCGCCGTGCTCGCGATCAGCTGGGCCGCCATCCTCGTTCGCCTGGCGCAGGCGCCGCCGCTCGTGACCGGCGCCCACCGGCTCGGCATGGCCTCGCTCCTGTTCTGGGGCGCCGCGGCGATCGCGCGCGTCTCGCCGCTCTCGGGCTGGACCCCCCGCCGGCTCGCCGAGGGAGCGGTGGCCGCGGCCTTCCTGGCCCTGCACTTCGGGCTGTGGATCGCCTCGCTGGGACTCACCACGGTGGCGAGCTCCGTCCTGCTCGTGGCGACGCAGCCGGTGTTCGTCGCGGTCCTGGGCTACGCGGTGCTCGGTGAGCGCGTGCCGCGCAGCGCCGCCGCGGGGATCGCGGTGGCTCTGGCGGGGTCGGCGACGATCGCGGGCGGCGACGTGCGGCTCGCGGGAGGCGCCTGGCGCGGAGACCTGCTGGCGCTGGGCGGCGCGGCGGCCGTGGCCGCGCATTACCTTCTCGTGCGTCGCCTCCGGGCCGCCGTGGATCTCCTGCCGCTGGTCTGCGTCGTGAACCCGCTGGCCGCGCTCCTGCTGTTCGGCGCGGCGGCCGTGGCCGGCGAGCCGCTGGCAGGGTTCGCGTCCGCGAGCTACGGGGCCTTCTTCCTGCTGGCCCTCGGACCCACCGTCGTCGGCCACACCCTGCTCAACTGGGCGCTGCGCTACCGGAAGGCCTACGAGGTGAACGTGGCGACCCTGGGAGAACCGCTCGGCGCCACGCTGCTCGCACTCCTGCTCTTCGGCGAGCGCCTCTCGCCGCACGTGTTCCTGGGAGGGCTGCTCGTACTGGCGGGCATCCTCCTCGCCTGGGGCGTCCCGCCTCGCGCGCGGGGCACGCGGGCGCCGAGAGCCCGCGCATGACGAATGCGGCGCGTGTCGAGGTCCGGCGGGGGGGCGAGCTCGAGACCGTGCATCGCGTCTCGATCGCTGTCGCCGACGGTCGCGGGAGCCTGGTCGCCTCCTGCGGCGAGCCGGCGCAGCGGACGTACTGGCGCTCGGCGGCGAAGCCCTTCCAGCTCCTGCCCTTCATGGCCTCCGGCGGCGTGGCGGCATACGGCTTCGGCGCGCGCGCGGTCGCGGTGATGGCGGCCTCGCACAACGGAGAGGCGGCGCACCGCGCCGCCGCGGCGGACATCCTGGCCGCCGCCGGTCTGGGCGAAAGCCACCTGCTCTGCGGGGCGCACGTGCCCGACAACGAGGCGGCCTGGCGGGAGCTGGGACGCACCGGCCGCGCACCGACGCCGCTCTGGAACAACTGCTCGGGAAAGCACGCCGGGATGCTCGCGCACTGCCGGTGCCGCGGCTGGGCCACCACCGACTACCTCTCCGCCGAGCACCCGCTCCAGCACGACATCGCCGGCGCGGTCGCCCGCCTCACCGGAGAGCGGGCGGAGGAGATCGGCCTGGGCATCGACGGCTGCGGCGTGCCGGCGTTCCACCTCTCGCTCCGCGGGATGGCGACGGCCTACGCCCGGCTGGCGGGAGGCGAGGGCGCGCCCGAGGAGTGGCGCGATCCGCTGCGGTCGATCCTGGAGGGCATGGCCGCGGAGCCGTGGTTCATCGCCGGCACGGGCCGGCTGTGCACGCGGCTGGCGGAGGTCGCCGGCGAGCGCGTGGTCGCCAAGGTGGGGGCGGCCGGCGTCTACTGCGCCGCCCTGCGCGAGCGCGGATGGGGCGTGGCGCTGAAGGTCGAGGACGGCTCGGCCCGCGCCGCCGGCCAGGCGCTCCTCGAAGCGTTGGCGCAGCTCGACGTCCTGCGCGAGGACGAGCTGCGAGCGCTGGCGGAGTTCCGCGCCGGGGACGTGCGCAACCACGCCGGCACGCCGGTCGGCGAGTCCCGCGCGTGCTTCCGCCTGGCCGGCTCTGCTTGAACGGCTCGCCCGCGGCGGCCTATGTTCCGCCGGTGACCCCGGTGCTCCCCATCGCCCCCCCCTCGCCCCTCGCCGATCCCGGGCCGGAGCCCGCCATGGCTCCCGATCCGCTGCGTCTCCTCGCGCGTCTGGCCGCGCTCGCCGGCGGATGGGAGGATTGGCGTGCACGAGGCGAGGAGCTCTGCGCGCGCGTCTACGGGGAGCGCTACCCGCGCCTGCGAGCCCGCATGCGCGAGCTCCATCCCGCGCTCGACGAGTGGATGGTGGTCGAAGGCTACGGCAAGACGCTCTCCCGCCCCGGGCTCTCCCCCGCGGCGCGCGAGATCTGCGCCGTGGCGGCACTCGCCGCCCGCGGGGCGGCGCGCCAGCTCGAGGCGCACCTGCGCGGCGCCACCGCGGTCGGCCTCGAGCCGGCGCTCGCGTGCGCCGCCGCTCGCGAAGCGGCGCTGCGGCATGCGCCCCAGGACCGGCGCGCCGAGCTCGAGGCGTGCTTGCGGCGGGCGGACGGGACTCGCGCATGAGCGCCCGCCATCGCCTCCACGTCCGCGTGCGTTACGCCGAGACCGACCAGATGGGCGTGGTCTACCACGCGCACTACCTGATCTGGATGGAGGTAGGGCGCACGGAGCTGCTGCGGACGCTGGGTCATCCCTATGACGAGCTGGAACGCGCCGGGCTCCTGTTCGCGGTCTCGGACGTGCGCTGCCGCTTCCCCGGCTCGGCGCGCTACGGCGACACGGTGGTCGTCACGACCGAGCTGGCCCAGGTGCGCAGCCGCCGCGTGACGTTCGCCTACGACGTCGCCGTCGAGAACGGCGCCCGCGCCGCCACGGGCGAGGTCAGCGTCGTGGCGCTCGACCGCGAGCGCCGGCCGTGCAGGATCCCGGGACCGCTCTTCGCCGACCTGCAGGGGGCGATCCGCTCCGCGCCGGCCGCGCGCGAGCCGCGTGTCGCGCTCCTGGCGTGACTCGCAGCGCGACGACCTGGTCCGGCGCTCGGCTCTGCGGCCGCCCATGCCTCCGGTGGCGTCCCCCGGTGGCGGCCGCGGCCCTCGCCCTGCTCGCCCTCGCCGCGCCCGCCGCGGCCCAGATCATCCCCTTCGGAAAGAACAAGATCCAGTACGAGGACTTCGAGTGGCACGTGCTCCAGGGGGAGCACGTCGACCTCTACTTCTATCCCGACGAGGCGGAGCTGGCCCAGCTGGCGCTGCAGGAGGCGGAGCGCGCCTATCGCGAGCTGGAGGTGAAGTTCGACTTCCACCCCGCCGAGCGCGTCCCGATGATCATCTACAGCTCGCACCAGCACTTCGAGCAGACCAACGTCACCCCGGGGTTCATCCCCGAGGGCGTGGCCGGCTTCACCGAGTTCCTCAAGGGCCGCGTGGCGATCCCGTTCAACGGCTCGTTCCGCGACTTCCGCAAGGTGATCCAGCACGAGATGGTGCACGTCTTCCAGCTGCGGAAGGTCGCGCACGAGCGCGAGCTGCACCCGCGAGGCGGCTTCCCGCCCCTTCCGCTGTGGTTCACCGAGGGACTGGCCGAGCACTGGTCGGGCGAGTGGGATTCCGACGGCGACCTGTTCGTGGGCGCCCTCGTGCTCAGCGGCAGCCTCCCGCCCCTGACCCAGCTCTCGCGCTACAACGGGACCTTCGTGCTCTACAAGCTCGGCGAGTCCGTGCACGACCACCTGGCGCGCACGTACGGCGACGCCCGCCTCGTGCTGCTCCTGGAGAGCCTCTGGAAGTACGACAGCCTCGATGCGGCGTTCCGGGCGGTGTATGGCGTGTCGCTCGAGGAGCTGGACGCGCGCTGGCGCTACGACCTGGAGCGTCGCTACTTCCCCCGCGTGACGCGGTCGCGGCCCGTGGAGGTCGACGCCCGCGCGCTCACCGCGCGGTCCTGGGCCAGTTTCAAGCCCACGATCGTCCCGCGACCCGACAGCCTGCCGGGACGCTTCTGCTACGTCTCGCCGCGCACCGGATTCACGAACGTCTACTGCGCCTCGCTGGAGGGCCGCGAGCGGGACGTCGACACCGTTCTCGAGAGCGAGCGCACGCCGGAGTTCGAGTCGATCCACGGCTTCACGTCGAACCTCGACGTCAATGCCGCGGGCGAGCTGGCCTTCGTCTCGAAGTACGGGCAGAGCGACGCGCTGAACGTGCTCGACCTCGAGTCCGAGGAGGTGCGGCTGCGGCGCCAGTTCGAGGACCTCGTCTCGCTGTCCAGCCCGACCTGGGACCCGGCGGGGGAGTCGATCGCTTTCGTCGGCCTCTCGCGGGCCGGATTCTCCGACCTGTACGTGTATCGCCTGGCGTCCGACGGCCTCGAGCGCCTGACCGACGACCGCTTCCTCGAGGCGAGCCCCGCGTGGTCGCCGGACGGGCGCTGGATCGCCTACGTCACCGACCGGGTGAAGGGTGGAGACCTGGGCTGGACGAACCTCTTCGTGCGCGAGCCGCGCACCGGCGAGACGCGTCAGCTCACGTCGGGGCCGTGGCGCGACGCCGGCCCGCGGTGGTCGAGCGACGGGGCCTGGCTGCTCTTCACGTCGGATCGCGCGGGCGCGCCCGACGTGTACGCCGTGGACCTGGCCGGGCGCGGCCGCCGCGTGACCGACATCACCGGCGGTGTCTTCGACGCGCAGCCCTTTCGCTACCTGGACGTGGACGGCCGGGAGCGCGACGCCGTGCTCCTGGCGGGCTACGAGAGCTCCTCGGCGCGCATCTATCGGATGGACCTTCCCCCCGGGTTCGCGCCGGGCGACACGTCGTCGGCGGCACGCGAGGCGTCGGCTCCCGCGCCTCGCGCGCCGACGGACGCGGCCGACGAGGAGGATCAGGAGGAAGACACGGGGCCCGCGCCCGCCGGTCCCGTGACGCCCGCCGACGGCCTCCCGCCGCTGGAGCGGATCGCGCTCCCGGATTCCATCCCGCCGCTGGACTGGGACTGGGCCTCCGTCCTGCCGGACTCCGGCCGCGCCGTGGCGTCGGTGCCCTACCGCCGCCGCTTCTCCCTCGACCTCGCCCAGGGAGGCGCGGCGATCGGAGGAGGCGCGAACGCGGAGGCGGTGCAGGCCGTGTTCAGCGACTTCCTCGGCGACCACCTGGTACTGGCGGAGCTCTTCAGCACCGCACAGGGCGGAGGCGACCTGTTCGACTCCTTCGGGGGGCAGGTCACCTACCTGAACCTGAAGCAGCGGCTGAACTGGGGCGGCACGGGCTATCGCCTCAAGGCCGCCTTCAGCACGATCGGGACGCTGAACACGGGTCCGGAGGTCTACCGCGTCAACCGCTACGGCGCGGGCGGGCTCCTCAGCTACCCGTTCTCGAAGTTCCGGCGCCTGGAGGGGCGGATCAACCTCGAGAGCAGCGACATCCTCGGGTTCGGCGGGTCGTTCGAAGGCGGCACCGTCGATCGCGAGGGGGTCGTGAGCGTCGCCAGCGCCGCCTACATCAAGGACAACACGCTGTGGCTGCCCACCGGCCCGATCGACGGCGAGCGCTACAACCTGACGCTCGGCGGCACCTGGAACGTCTCGGACTTCGAGGGCGAGAGCTTCTTCGGGATCCTCGACTATCGGCGCTATTTCCGGCTCGGCCTGCAGAGCGCCTACGCCGTGCGCGGCCAATTCCTGTACTCGGACGGGCTGCTCCCCACCCGCTTCGTGCTGGGCGGCTCGGGCAGTCTTCGCGGCTACCCGCGCTTCGGGCTGCGCGGATCGCGCTCGCTGCTCGTGAACCAGGAGATCCGCTTCCCGCTGCTGTCGGGGCTCGCGATCGGCGCCCCGATCCTCGGCACGCTCGGATTCCCGGGTGTGCAGGGCGCCCTGTTCCTCGACGTGGGGAACGCCTGGGAGGAGGTGGAGGAGGAGCGGCTGGGTTTCCCCGGGATCCTGGGGAGCTACGGGCTGGGGCTGAGGATGAGCCTCGGCGGGCCGGTCGTCCTGCGGCTGGACTTCTCGCGGATCTTCGAGATCGAGGACGAACGCGACCTGCGCATCTACGAGTTCGACAAGAACCGGGTCGACTTCTTCGTGGGCTTCAACTACTGAGGCGCCGAGGGCGAGCTCGCGCGGACCTCGCGCTCGCCCGGCTCCGGATGCAGGACGAGCAGGTCGCCGCCCGGGGCGACGGTGGCCAGCACGCCATCCGCCCAGGTCGGCACGACCGCGGCGCGCGGTCCCGTCGTGCGCGAGAGGAGCGTTCCGGCGGCGGCGTCCAGCGTCCAGAGACCGCCGGCCAGATCGCCGACGGCGACTCGTGCCGCGTCGGGCGAGAAGACCGGCGGGGCCGCGAACGCCACCTCGAACGCGCGCTCCCAGAGCGGCTCGCCGGAGGGCAGCGCGAACGACCGCAGCACGCGGTCGGAGCCGGGCACGACGAGCCGGTCTCCCGCCGCCGCCGGAGCGTGCAGCATGGCCGCCGTCGGGAACGGCGGGCCCAGCGGATCGGCCTCGCGGCCGAAGGCCTGCACGGTGCCGTCGTGGCCGACGGCCAGCACCGACTCGCCGCCGGGCGTGGCGAGCACCGCGACCGAGCTCCGGCCGGTACGGCGCGAGGCGAGGCGGTCGCCGGAGCTCGGATCCAGGCGCACCAGCGTCCCTTCCGCCGAGAGCGTGAAGAGCCCCCCGGCCGTGAGGGCGGCGCTGGCCGGCCCCGGATGCACGCCTTCGACGCGCGTGTTCCAGGCTTCGTCGCCCGAGGCGGCCTCGATCGCGGTGACGCGTCCGCCCACCGAGAGCAGCACCACTCGCCCGCCGGAGACGATCGGAGCCTGGGCGACGTCGCCGGCCGGACTCTCCCAGCGCCGCCGCCCGGTGGCCGGTTCCAGCCCGTAGGCCGCTGCGTCGGGATGGGGCGAGGCCACCACGAGCACGCCTCCGGCCAGCACGGGCGGCGCGCTGAAGCCGGGCCCGATCCGCTGCGACCAGAGCTCGCGCGGTCGGGCACGGTCGAACGCCTTGACGTCCTGTCGCGCCGTCGCCACGTACACGCGCTCGGGCGTGACGAGAGCCGGCGCGGTGGCGCCGTTGCGGATGTCCCCGCGCCACAGGATCTCGAGCGGCGGGACGGACACCGCCGCCGCGGACGGCGTCGTGTGCGCGGGTTCGGGCGCGGATTGGCCGCGGGCAGCCGGGAGCGGCGCGAGCAGCAGGACTGCGAGGCAAGCGAACGCGGAGCGCACCGGCGAAAGCTACGGAGCCGCAGGAGAAGCCGCCAACGCCCGCGCGCGCCGACAGCGCCGGAGCGAGGCTTCGCCGAGCGACGGCCTGATAGGAGAGTCCCTTGACCGAGACGGCTCGGGGCGAGACCACGGCCACGGGAGGAACCGCGCCGCCGGTCCGCGTGCGCGACCTGGCGGCTCACGTCGGGCGACGCGTGCGCGTCCGCGGCTGGCTGGCCACCAAGCGCTCGAGCGGCAAGATCCGCTTCCTCGTCGTGCGCGACGGGAGTGGCGTGGTCCAGGGCGTGCTGGTGAAGAGCGCCGCCGGGGAGTCCGCGTTGGAGGCGTGGGACGCGCTCACCCAGGAGAGCTCGCTGGAGGTCGAGGGCACCGTGCGGGCCGACGCGCGGGCGCCGGGAGGGCACGAGCTCGAGCTCTCCCACGTGCGGCCGGTGCAGATCGCCGACGAGTTCCCGATCGGGCCCAAGGAGCACGGGACGACGTTCCTGATGGACCATCGCCACCTGTGGCTGCGCAGCAGCCGTCAGTGGCACGTGCTGCGCGTCCGGGCCGAGATCGTGCGCCTGCTGCGTGACTTCCTCGACGCGCGCGGCTTCACGCTGATCGACTCGCCGATCCTCTCGGGCGCCATCGGGGAGTCGGCGGGCACCCTCTTCGAGACCGAGTACTTCGACCTCGGCAAGGCGTACCTGGCTCAGACCGGGCAGCTCTACGTGGAGGCGGCCTGCTTCGCCTTCGGGGACGTGTATTGCTTCGGACCCACGTTCCGCGCGGAGAAGTCGAAGACGCGGCGCCACCTCACGGAGTTCTGGATGCTCGAGCCGGAGATGGCCTGGTGCGACTGGCGCCGCAACATGGAGGTGCAGGAGGAGCTCGTCTCGCACGTCGTGCAGGGCGTGCTCCGTGAACGCGCCGAGGACCTGGCGGCGCTGGGCCGGGACGTCTCACGGCTGGAAGGCGTGCGGCCGCCGTTCCCGCGCATCTCCTACGACGAGGCGGTCGAGACGCTGCGCGCGGCCGGCTCTCCGGTCAAGTGGGGGACGGACCTCGGAGCCGAGGACGAGACACGGCTCGCGAGCCTGCACGACCGCCCGCTGTTCGTCTACAAGTACCCGCGCGCGGCCAAGGCCTTCTACATGAAGGCCGACCCCGAGCGCTCCGAGGTCGTCCTATGCAACGACCTGCTCGCCCCCGAAGGCTACGGCGAGATCGTGGGCGGCTCGCAGCGCATCGAGGACTACGACGAGCTCGTCCGCAGGCTCGAGGAGGAGGGGCTGCCGCGGGGACCCTACGAGTGGTACCTGGACCTGCGCCGCTACGGGTCCGTGCCGCACGCGGGCTTCGGCCTCGGGCTGGAGCGAATGGTGGCCTGGATCTGCGGCCTTCCGCACGTGCGCGAGACGATCCCCTTCGCGCGGCTGCTGAACCGGATCACGCCCTGAAGCGCCGCTCGCCCGGCGCAGCTCTCGAATGCCGGCGCGAGGATCGAGGGGCTTCGCGCGCGCTCAGCCCCTCTCGTTCTGCGAGGATCCGGGCGCGGCGACGACCCGGATCCGCATCTCTCTCAGCAGGGCGTCGACCTCCTGGCGAGGAGTCACCGTGCCACGGGCGATCCATTCCATGATCGCGTGGTCCACGGCCTCGTAGCGCTGCAGCAGGTCGTCCAGGGCCTCGTGGTAAGCGGCGTCCATGCGCCGCAGGGCGCGCTCGAGCGACTCGTCCGCCGGCTCCGCGGCGTCTTCCGGAACGGACATTCCGTCCCTCCAGGTGCACGCGGCGAGGCCGCGCGGAAGCACTCCCGGCTTGCCCAGCGTCCCCTGGCTTCTTCTACAAGTTCCGGGCCAAGCGCCCGGCGGACCGCTAGCCCCGGACGTGATCCGACCGCTCGCCGCGCAACAGAACGATCGCCAGCAACGCCCCACCGACGGTGATGGCGCTGTCGGCGACGTTGAACACCTGGAAGAAGGGAAGCTTGGGGAGCGTGACGAAGTCGAGGACGTACCCGTAGCGCGCGCGATCGATCAGGTTCCCCACGGCACCTACCGCCACGAGCCCGACGAGCGTGCGAACGGCGATGGAGGCGCCCAGGAAGTCGCGCCAGCCCTTGAGCGCGAGGAGCACCAGCAGGACGAGCACGCCCGCGAGCAGCACGAGCGCGTGCTCGGCGAAGAGGCCGAAGGCGATGCCGCGGTTCTCGACCGGCGTCAGGTGCAGCCAGCCGTCGATGGGCTCGAGCGAGCGGGGCGGGTCCCAGAGCGCCGACGCAGCCCACGCCTTCGTGAGCTGATCCAGGACCAGCACCGCGGCGAAGGCAGCGCCGGGAGCGAGGAGGCGGCTCAGGCGCGCTCCAGGTCCTTCACGCGGTCCCAGAGCGCGTCCAGCGTGGCGAGGCCGGCCGTCCTCACCTCGAGTCCCCGCTCGGCCGCCAGGTCCTCCACGCGCGCGAAGCGGCCGGTGAACTTCGCGACGGCTCGGGCCAGGGCTTCCTCGGCCGACACACCCGACTTGCGCGCTACGTTGACGACCGCGAAGAGCAGGTCGCCGATCTCCTCCTCGAGCGGGCCACCCGCCTCGACGATCGGACCCTGGCGCTCTTCAGCTCCCGCGCGCGCCCCGACGAGGTGGCGTTCGACTTCCCCCAGCTCCTCGCGCACCTTGGCGACGGCGCCGCACACGTCCGGCCAGTCGAAGCCCACACCGGCCGCGCGGTCCTGCACGCGCTGCGCCCGGTGCAGCGCGGGCAGCGCGGCGGGGATGCCTTCGAGGGTGCGCGCCCGCGAGTACGGCGCGCCGTCGGCGCCGCGCCGGTCGCGGCGCTTCATCTCCTCCCAGTCCGCAAGGGTGGGTGCGGGGAGGCCGGGGGCGTTCGCCGCCCGCTCGGGGCTGGCGCGACCGACCTGTGGGTCCGTGGCCGCGGATCCGAACACGTGCGGATGGCGGCGCACCATCTTGGCGACGACGTGGTCGAACACGTCGCCCGGCGCGAAGGCTCCGCGTCCCTCCGCCAGCACGGACTGGAAAGCGACGTGCAGCGCCAGATCCCCGAGCTCTTCCGCCAGCGCGCCTTCGTCGTCCGCGATCACCGCCTCGCGCACCTCGTAGGCTTCCTCGATCAGGTACGGCAGCAAGGAGCGCGGCGTCTGCGCGCGGTCCCACGCGCAGCCACCCTCGCCGAGCAGCGTGCGCACGATCCGCAGGAGGTCTTCGAAGGTGGTCGCCGGCATTGGATCCACGCGAGGAAAGGGGGGGCGCGTTTGCGCCCCGCGAGCGGCGAATGATACATTCACCCGCCCTTTCCGACAGCCGCGGGCCCGCATGCGCACGTGGGCGGACATAAGCCGCGAGGCCCTGGCGGCGAACCTCGACCTGCTGCGGGCGGCGCTGCCGCGCGGCGGCCGGCTGCTGCTGCCGGTGAAGGCCGACGCGTACGGCCATGGCGCGGTCGCGGTCGCGCGCTGGGCCGAGGAGCTGGACGTGGGGTGGCTCGGCGTCGCCTGCCGCGAGGAGGCCCTCGAGCTGCGCGAGTCGGGGGTCGTCGCGCGCATCCTGCTGTTCGGGCCGCTGCCAGCCGAGGGCGTCGACGACCTGCGCCCCGCCGGGGTGACGCCCACGCTCTGCTCCCTGGCGGAGGCCGAGCGCTGGGCGCGGACGGCCCCCGGGACCCCCGCGCACGTCGAGGTGGACACGGGCATGGGCCGCTCGGGCTTCGACTGGCGTCGAGCCGCCGAGCTGGCCCGTCTACGCGACGTCGCCGGCCTCGCGCTGGAGGGAGCCTACACGCACTTCGCCGCCGCCGAGTCCGACGCGCCCTTCACGCGCGAGCAGCACGACCGCTTCCGCGCGGTGATCGGCGCGCTCGAGGCACTCGGCACCCGCTTCCCGCTCGTGCACCTGTCGAACAGCGCCGGTCTGCTCCTCCACGGCCGCATGGACGCCCACCTCGCGCGGGCGGGGATCGCCGCCTATGCGCCCTCGGCCGCGTACGGGGCCGAGCGCTCCGGGACCGCGGCCTGGCGGCCGCTGCTCACGTGGTGGGCGCGGGTCGTACAGGTCCGCGACCTGGAGCCGGGTGACAGCGTGGGGTACGGCCGTGACGCGCGCATCGAGCGCCCCACGCGCGCGGCGCTCCTGGCCGTCGGGTACGGCGACGGCTACCCGCGCTCCCAGGCCGCGGGGGGGTTCGTCGAGCTGCGGGGCGCCCGGTGCCCGGTGCTCGGACGCATATCGATGGACCTGACGACCGTGGACGTGACGGCCGTGCCGGACGTCCGGGTGGGCGACGCGGCGCTGCTCCTCGGCGAGCGGCCGGGGCTCTCGGCCGACGCGCTCGCCGGCCGGTCGAACACGATCAGCTACGAGATCCTGACGGGCCTCGCGCGGCGCGTGGAGCGGCGCCACCTGCTTGGCGAGCCCGAGGCCGAGCCCGGCACGCGGCAGGCGGGGAACCCCCCGCCTCGCGACTGGTAGAGTGGCGTGAGCGACGGCTCCTCACCCGACGCGGATCGCCGCGACGTTCCGGGCGACGCGGGGGCGGCGGCGCTCCTCGAGCGCGCGCGCGAGGCGTTGCGTCACGCATACGCGCCCTACTCGGGCCTCGCCGTGGGCGCCGCCCTGGAGTCCGCCAGCGGCCGCACGTACACCGGCGTCAACGTCGAGAACGCGGCGTACGGCTCCACGATCTGCGCCGAGCGCGCGGCCCTGGTGAAGGCCGTGTCCGAGGGCGAGCGCGCCTTCCGCCGCATCGCGATCGCGAGCAGCGCGGGGGTGCCCCACCCGTGCGGGGCGTGCCGCCAGATGCTGGCCGAGTTCGGGCTCGACCTCGAGATCGTCGTACAGGACGAAACCGGAGCTCGCGTGCGGCCGCTGCACGAGCTCCTGCCCGACGCGTTCCACCTTCCCTCCCGCGGGCGAGGCCCCGCACCAGGAGCCGAATGATTCCCGTGCGCGCGTGCGCGTTCCTTCTCGCCTGGCTGCTGGTGGCGGGCTGTTCCGAGGACGAGCGCAACCCCGTCGGCGCGGGTCAGCTCCCGCCGCCCGCGGACACGATCCAGGAGGTCGTGCTGGAGCCCGGGCTCGCCGAGAGCTTCCTGACCGGCTCGAGCGATCGCGGCATCCCTCCGTCCGATGCCGCGGCCCTGCT
>JBHENL010000105.1:0-8908 GCA_046262075.1 Gemmatimonadota bacterium | reverse complement strand
ATGGAGCAGTGATGGCATCGACCGCAACGCTGGCCGCACCCCGCCCCCCCGCAGCCGCGGCCAAGGAGCCGACCGGGATCTGGAGCTGGATCACGACCGTCGACCACAAGCGGATCGGGATCCTCTACGGCGTGACGGCGCTGGCGTTCTTCTTCATCGGCGGGCTCGAAGCGCTGCTCCTGCGGATCCAGCTCGGCACGCCCGAGAACACGTTCTTGGACGCGGAGACGTACAATCAGCTGTTCACGATGCACGGCACCACCATGATCTTCCTCGCGATCATGCCGCTGGGTGCTGCGTTCTTCAACTTCCTCGTGCCGCTGATGATCGGCGCGCGCGACGTGGCCTTTCCGCGGCTGAACGCCTTCAGCTACTGGGTGTTCCTGCTCGGAGGGCTGTTCCTCAACAGCAGCTTCCTCTTCGGCGCCGCACCCGACGTGGGCTGGTTCGGCTACGCCAACCTGACCTCCCGCGCCTTCTCCCCGGGTCTCAACGTCGACTTCTGGCTGCTGGGCCTGCAGGTGCTGGGGATCGCCTCTCTCGCGGCGGGATTCAACTTCATCGTCACGATCGTGAACCTCCGCGCGCCGGGCATGAGCCTGATGCGCATGCCGGTGTTCGTCTGGATGACGCTGGTGGTGTCGTTCCTCATCATCCTGGCCTTCCCCGTCGTCACCGTCGCGCTGTTCCTGCTCATGTTCGACCGGTTCTTCGGCACGAACTTCTACATCCCCGCCGCGGGCGGCGATCCGCTGCTGTGGCAGCACCTGTTCTGGATCTTCGGCCACCCCGAGGTCTACATCCTGATCCTGCCGGCGATGGGCATGGTCTCGGACGTGCTGCCCACCTTCTCGCGCAAGCCGCTGTTCGGATACGCGGTCGTCGTCTACTCCGGGATCATGATCGGCGTGCTCGGCTTCGGCGTCTGGGCGCACCACATGTTCTCCACGGGCCTGGGACCGATCGCCGACTCCGTGTTCTCGATCTCGACGATGCTGATCGCGATCCCCACCGGCGTGAAGATCTTCAACTGGATCGCGACGCTGTGGGGCGGCGCGCTGCGCCTGACCACTTCGCTGTGGTTCGCGATCGGGTTCATCGGGATGTTCACGATCGGCGGGATCTCGGGGATCATGCACGCCTCGCCGCCCGCCGACCTGCAGCAGACCGACACGTACTTCGTCGTCGCACATTTCCACTACGTGCTCTTCGGCGGCAGCCTGCTCGGCATCTTCGCCGGGATCTACTACTGGTTCCCGAAGGTCACGGGGCGGATGCTGAGCGAGACGCTCGGCAAGTGGCACTTCTGGCTCATCCTGCTGGGCTTCAACATGACGTTCCTCCCGATGCACTGGCTCGGGCTGCACGGGATGACGCGCCGTGTGTTCACGTACTCCGCGGACATGAACTTCGGCTTCTGGAACCTGTTCGCCACGGTCGGCACGTTCGTGATCTCGGTGTCGCTGCTGATCTTCGTATGGAACGTCCTGGCGAGCCTGCGCGGGGGTGCGGTCGCGGGGGACAACCCCTGGGATGCGCCGACCCTCGAGTGGACGACGACGTCCCCGCCGGCCGAGTACAACTTCGCGGTCACGCCGCACGTCACGAGCCGCTATCCCCTGTGGGATCGCGAGCACCCGGAGCTCGTCTCCGACCGCCCCGACGACGAGGTGAAGGTCGTCCTGGGGGGCAGGACCATGGGACGCACGCACGTGCCCGACGACCCGGAGTCCGCGGAAGTCCACGGCGGCGAGCGGGGGCCGACGCCGCACATGCCGAACCCCTCGTTCTGGCCGGCGGTCGCCGCGCTCGGGCTCACGATCGTGCCCGTGGGCCTCATGCTGTACGGCACGAAGGGCCTCGGCCCCGGGCTCGGCGTCGGCCTGGTCGGGGTGGCCCTGCTCTTCTTCGCCGTCTATCGCTGGGCCTTCGAGCCCCTGGAAGGCTGACCCACCCGACCTCCGAACCGGAGCCGCCGCTTGCGTCGCGCCACCTCTCACGCCCACGCCATGGAGCTGGAGACCAGCACCGGCGTCAACAGCCGGAAGATGGTCTTTTGGACGTTCCTGGGCTCGGAGTGCATGTTCTTCGGCTCGCTGATCGCGACGTACCTCGTGTACAAGGGCCGCAGCCCGATCGGGCCCTACCCGCCGGAGATCCTCGACATCCCGCTCACGTCGGTGAGCACCTTCGACCTGCTGATGAGCAGCCTCGCGATGGTGCTCGCCCTGGCGGCGATCCAGCGCGGAGACATCCCCAAGCTCAAGCTGTGGCTGGCCGTGACGGCGGGGCTCGGGCTCGTCTTCCTGGGCTTCCAGGCCTACGAGTTCACGCACTTCGTGCACGAGGGGCTCACGCTCAAACGGAACCTCTTCGGCTCCTCGTTCTTCGTGCTCACCGGCTTCCACGGCACGCACGTGGCCGTGGGAGTGGTCTGGCTGCTGTCGCTGCTGGCGCTGGCCTTCAAGGGCGACCTTTCACAGGCGGATTCGCTGGACGTCGAGATCGCCGGGCTGTACTGGCACTTCGTGGACGTGGTCTGGATCGTGATCTTCACGGTGGTCTACCTGATCGAGTAGGCCTCCCCGCGGGCGACCCGCCGGCGCACCGCCGCGGGGGCCCGAGCCCCGGTCGCCGGAGGAGCCGCATGAGCGCAGAGAGCCACACGCACGGGGTCGGAGCCGCGGGACACGCGCAAGCCGCGCACGAGCACCCCCACCCCCAGGCGCGCCAGTACCTGGTCATCGCCGCCATCCTCACGGTGATCACGATCCTCGAGGTGGCCATCTTCTACATCGAGCCGATCAAGGCGAGCCTGATCTTCGCGCCGCTCCTGCTCGCCCTCTCCGCCCTCAAGTTCGCGCTGGTGGCGATGTTCTACATGCACCTGAAGTTCGACGGCCGCCTGCTGTCCACCCTGTTCGTGGGCCCGCTGCTGATCGCGGCCGGGACGATCGTCGCGCTCCTGTTCCTGTTCGACCACTTCGTCCTCGGCTGAGCCTCTTGGATGCGACCGCCCTGCAGGCTCCCACGTTCGGAGAGCTCCTCACCGACTGGACCGTCTATCCCAGCTTCCTGATCGGCTGGGCGCTCTTCGGCGCGGCCTACGCGGCGGCCGTGGGCCCCCTCCGCCGCCGCTACGGGTGGGCCGAGCGCGTCCAGGCGCGGCACCCCCTGACCTTCCTCGCCGGCCTCGCGGTCCTCTTCCTCGCCCTTCAGGGGCCGCTGCACGACCTGTCCGACCGGTATCTCTTCAGCGCGCACATGGTCCAGCACCTGGTGCTGACGCTCGCCGTGCCGCCGCTGCTGCTCGCCGGCGTGCCACCCTGGCTCGCCCAGGCCGCCCTGCGCGTCGGTGCGATGCGTCGTGCGGTACGCGCACTGACCCGGCCCCTCGTCGCCTTTGCGCTCTACAACGTCGTGTTCACCTTCTGGCACGTGCCGGCGTTCTACGACCTGATGATGCGCCACCACGACGTGCACATCGCGATGCACCTCTCGATCCTGGCCACGGCGGTCGTGCTGTGGTGGCCGGTGGCCGCGCCGGTGGCGGAGCCGGGCCGTCTCGGCTACGGCCCGCAGATCCTGTACCTGTTCCTGCTCGGGATCCCGATGATGGCGCTGGCGGCGATCATCACGCTCGCGGAAGGCCGGCTCTATCCCTGGTACGGTCCGGCGCCGCGTCTGTGGGGGCTCACGCCGCTGCAGGACGAGCAGCTCGGCGGCTTGATCATGTGGGTGCCGGGCAGCATGGCGCTGTGGGCGGCGATCACGGTGGTCTTCTTCCGCTGGTCGGCGCAGAAGGAGGACCGCACCTCCGGGTCCGCCGTCGCGGGGCCCGCGGGCGCGGAGCGGCGGCGGTGACCGCGCACGGCGTGTATCGCCGGCTGGCGTGGAGCGCCGTCGGCGCGACCGTAGCGCTGATGGCGCTGGGGGGCGTGGTGCGGGTCACCGGATCCGGGATGGGGTGCGGCGACGACTGGCCGCTGTGCCACGGCCGCCTCGTGCCGCCGCTGGACGGCGCGACCCTGATCGAGTACGGCCACCGCCTCGCCGCCCTGGTCGTCTCGCTGCTCGTGACCGCCCTCGGGGGCTTCGCGCTGCTCCGCCTGCGTGCCGAGCGCAGGCTGCGCGACCCGGCCCTGCTCGCGACGGCGCTGCTCGTCCTGCAGGTGCTGCTCGGGGCGGTCACGGTGAAGCTGGGACTGCCGCCGGCGAGCGTCGTGCTCCACCTGGCGGTTGCGATGCTCCTCCTCGCGGTGCTCCTGACGGCCGCGATCGAAAGCGGAGAGTCGCAGCGAGCGACGACGGCCGATACGCCGGTCGCGCTGCGACGGCTGGCGACCGGCAGCGCGGCGCTGGGGCTCGTCACCGTGCTGGCGGGGGGGCTCGTGGCGAACCTCGACGCCGGGCCGGCATGCCAGGGTTTTCCGCTCTGCAACGGCACGCTCCTTCCCGAGGGTGGCTCGCGCGCCGCCTTGCACTGGCTGCACCGGCTGCTGGCGTTCTCGTTGCTCGGGCTGCTCGCACTCACCGGGGCGGCCACGCTGCGGGCGCGCCCTCGGCCGCGTGCGCTGGCCAGGCTCGCGGCAGCGGCCCTGGCCGTCGGCCTCGCGCAGGTGGCGCTTGCGGCCGCGATGGTCCTGCGCTTCCTGCCGCCCGGACTGCGCGCCGCGCACATGGCGGTAGGCGTCGTGCTGTGGGCGCTCCTGGTGGCGCTCCACGCGCGCGCGCGCCGGGGGCCCGCCGCCGTCCCGGCAGCGGGGGCGGCCTCGGAAGCAGCCGCGCACGAGCGGCGGCCGCCGGCGCCGCGGCCGCTGCGGGCCGCCCCGTGAAGGCCGCCACCCTTCGGCCGCGCGTCCCCAGCCCACCGCCTCCCCCTGGCGAGCCGCTCGAGGACGCGCCCGTGCTAAGTGGGGTCGGCGGCGTGCGCGACCTGGTCGCGCTCACGAAGCCCCGCGTCGTCTCGCTCCTGCTGGTCGCGACGCTCGTGCCGATGCTCGTCGCCGGGAGCGAGTGGCCGCCGCTGGGCGTGGTGATCTGGACGCTAGCGGGCGGCTACCTGATGGCCGGCGGCGCCAACGCCATCAACATGTGGCTCGACCGTGACATCGACGGGTTGATGGGGCGGACGCGCCGCCGGCCTCTCCCCTCCGGACGGCTCCATCCGACGCTGGGGCTGCTGTACGGGATCGGACTCTCGGTCGGGGCTTTCGCGATGCTCTGGGCGGGCGCGAACCTGCTGGCCGCGGGACTGGCGGCGGCGGGGTTCGCCGTCTACCTGCTGGTCTACACCCTGGGGCTGAAGCGGCGCTCGCCGCAGAACATCGTGATCGGGGGCGCCGCGGGCGCCTTTCCCCCCCTCGTAGGCTGGGCCGCGGCCACGGGCGGGCTCGACCTGACGGCGCTGCTGCTCTTCTCCATCATCTATTACTGGACGCCGCCTCACTTCTGGGCCCTGGCCCTGGTCAAGCGCCGCGACTACGCCGCGGCCGGAGTGCCGATGCTCCCCGTCGTGGCGGGGGAGCGCGAGACCCGGCGCCAAATGCTGCTGTACGCCGCTTTCCTGCTGCCCCTCAGCCTGCTGCCCTCGGCCACCGGTGCCTTCGGCTGGCTCTACGCCGCCGCCGCCACGCTCCTCGGAGCACGGCTGCTCCAGCTGATTCGCCGGCTCGCGCCCGACGGCCCCTCCCCCTCTGCCGCCTGGGCGCTGTACAGGTTCTCGCTCCTGTACCTGGCGCTCCTGTTCGCGGCCATGCTCGCGGACCGCCTCCTGCGTTGGTGAGCCTCCCCGCCATGCGCACGAGCGACGCGGCCGCCGAGGAGAGCCTCGCGTTCCATGCCGCGGCGCCGGACGCCTCGCGGGGGTACGTGGCCGTGCTCGCGCGGGTCGGTCCGGACGGGGGCGTGCGCGTGCGCCGATGGGACGCGCCCGACTACACGGCCGCGGCGCGCGAGGAGGTCCTGTCCGCCGCCGAGATCCGGGCGCGGATCGCGCGCGAGGCGCGCGACGGCTGGCGCTTCACCGCCCCCGTGCAGCACGTCCTGGCCTGGCTGGACGCCGTGCCGCCGGCGAGCACGCCATGAGCGGCGCCACGTTCTTCGAGACCTTCCGCCCGCCCCGCGGGGGCTGCTATGTTGCCGGACGATGAGCAGCCTGAGCGTCCCGAAGCGGCAGGTCCGCGTGTCGCTGAGCTGGGGCCCGGAGACCGTCGAGGGGTTCGTCTTCGTCGCCGAGTTCTCGGAGCACACTCGTGGGGCCGAGCGAGTGGGGGAGATCCTGAATCAGCCGGGCGCCTTCCTGCCCGTCCGCGACGCGCGGGCCGACCGCGTGTTCCTCTACCACAAGCGCGCGATCCACTCGCTCACCGTGCTCGAGGCCGAGCGTCGCGAGTGGGAGGTGGAGGAGCTCGAGTTCAGCCCCGCCGAGAAGATCGAGATCACGCTGGTCGGCGGCGAAGTGCTGAAGGGGATCACCTACCTCGATCCGCGGCCGGAGAAGAGCCGCGTCTCCGACCTGCTGAACCACCCCGAGAGCTTCGTGGTGCTCGTGCGCGAGGAGGGGGTCACGTACGTCTCCAAGCGCCACATCCTGCGTGTGGCCTGAGCGCGCGATGAGGCGCGCGGGCAGCCGGCCCGCGCCGGCGGCGGCTTGCCGGGCCGGTCCCCAACCCCTAGGTTTCCCGTCCCGCGCCCATAGCTCAACTGGATAGAGCATCTGACTACGGATCAGAAGGTTGGGGGTTCGACTCCCTCTGGGCGTACCAGGCAGAGCACGAGCGGTCCACGGGTTGTCGCGACGGCGGCAACCCGTCGCCGTCTCACCTTCCTTCGCCACTCTCCCCCGATCATCTGCCGGTTTGACCCTCCCTGCCTCAGCTCCGCTCGTGGCGAGGTGCACTCCTGGCAGCCTCTCTCGGGGGCACGTGGCTTGCTTCCCACCACGGGTGTTGAGCTCCCGGCCGGTGCGGCAGGATCCTCCGCCGGGAATGGAGACCTGAATCACACGACCGGCTGGATGCCGGAGGAGGTGCAGCTATGCGGATGACGGGCTGGCCGTTCCCGACCGAAGACTCCGAGCGGTCGCGCCTGCGGGACGAGCTCGCGAGTCTTCTCGGCGGCGCGGCGACCGCGGGCGCGGGTGTCTTTCCCGCGGTGAACATCTACGACGACGGGCAGAGCTTCCTGTTGCGGGCGGAGCTCCCCGGCATGGACAAGGACTCGCTCGACATCACGCTGCGCGGAGAGCAGGTCGTCGTGCGCGGCGAGCGCCGCCCCACGGCACCGGACGCGACGGCGAGCTTCCATCGCCGCGAGCGGGAGAGCGGCCATTTTCGGCGCGTCGTCACCCTTCCCGAGCGCGTCGAGGCGGGACGGGTGGAAGCGACCTACACCGACGGGGTGCTCGAGATCGTCCTGCCACGCGTGCCGGAAGCTCAGCCGCGCAAGGTGCGGGTCTCGTGAACGGACCTACGGAGGTGACCCACATGCAGCAGCAGAGCGAGCCGGAAACCGGCAGTCAGAGCCAGGAGATGTCCCTGCGGGAGAAGCGGGAGCTCCGACATCAGGAAGGGACTCGGGCTGGGGCGTACTTCGAGCCCAGCGTCGACATTCACGAGAACGAGGGTTCGCTCACGCTCGTGGCCGACCTGCCGGGGGTGGGCGCGGGCGACGTGGAGGTCGACCTGCGCGAGAACCTGCTCACGATCAGCGGACGCGTGCGGCAGCTGGACGAGCGGTGGCGCCCGGTCTACGAGGAATACAGGCTGGGCCACTATTCGCGGCAGTTCCGCCTGGGGCAGCAGATCGAGCAGTCCGGGATCAGCGCCGAGCTCCGCGACGGCGTCCTGACGCTCACGCTCCCCAAGGCAGAGAGCGCGAAGCCGCGCCGGATCGAGGTGCGCGCGGGAGCCTGAGCCTCCACGGCGCCGGGTCCTCCCCACGAGCGCCGCCTCACCCCACCCCCCGGATGCCCTCCGGGGCGTATTCTCGCCCCGGCTCCCCCTGCCCATGGGGAAGCCGGGGCTTCTTCTTAGTACCCCGGCCCGATCTGCAGTCCTTCTTCAGTACTATCCTTGACTAGTACCAAGGGCGTACCTATTGTCGGCGCCTTCCGGCCGGGGCCGTCGCCGAGGAGAGGCCGGCGACCCCGGTGGATGGGCAGCGCGCCGGGGCCGCGATCGTCCGGAGCAGCGGCGCGCGCCCGGCGACCCTTCGATTCTTCCATGGCTCGTCTCCTCCCTCGGGACGCGCTCCGCCCTTTCGCACGACCACACGGAGAGCAAGATGCCGAAGCTCTGTTCGCAGGCCGCTCGCGCGGCCGCGCCCCTGCTGCTGTGTTCGCTCCTCTTCCACGCCTGCGGAGAGGATCCCTCGACACCCCTCGCGGAGGCGCCGGCGGCCGGCGAGTCCGCGCCCGAAACCTCCGTCTCGTCCGCCGTATCGGTCTATCCGGGGAATCCGCGCTACCACGCCTACGGCGGGGCGCCGCGGGTGCTGCTGGGCGGGGGCGCGGTGGTGACGCCGGGGAATCGCGCGGCGGTGGACCGCGCGCTGTCGAACGGCGGCACCTACGCGCGGGTGTGGCACAACTTCACGATCCCGCCGGCGGCGTGGAAGCAGCTTTCGGGGGGCAAGTACGACCTGACGCAGTGGAACGAGAGCTACTGGACGCAGCTGCGCGACGTGGTGGGCTATGCCAGCTCGAAGCAGCTGATCCTCTCGGTGCAGCTGTTCAGCGAGCCGGGGCTGGAGTGCTGCGCCGACCGCTGGGGGGTGCACCCGTTCAACCCGGCGAACAACGTGAACGGGCTGGGGCTGCCGAGCAGCGACGGGGTGCCGGAGTTCTACCGGCTCTCGAACGCGAAGCTCAGGGCGATCCAGGAGGCGTACGTGGCGCGGGTGATCA
>JBHENL010000104.1:0-36597 GCA_046262075.1 Gemmatimonadota bacterium | reverse complement strand
CGCCGCAGCACGGTCGCCCGAGACCCCCCGGCGCCGGCGACTATGGCGATCTGGCGAGCCTCGTCCGCGGCCGCCCGAGCCGAGGCGTAGGCGGCACGCAGCCGCGCGTCCTCCGGCGCGGGTGCGGGCGCATCCGCCGCCGGCACCGCCTCCGCCCGTGGCGGTGGAGCCGGAAGTCGATGTGCGGGAGGTCGCCGTGGCCGCCCTCGGAGAGCTCCGCGGCGCGATCGAGGCCGAGGACCTGACCGCCCTGCGCCGCACCTGGGTGAGCCTCGGCGGCGACGAGGCGAGCGGCTTCGAGCACTGGTTCGAGCAGGTGCGGGAGACCGAGGTGCGCTACGAGCTGCAGTCCGTGAGCCGGGCGGGGGAGGCGCTCGTCGCGCGTGTGCAGACGACGTACGGGTTCTACGACGCCAGTTCCGGCGAGCGCGAGCGGCGGGCGTTCGAGCAGATGCTGGAGTTGCGCTCGCGCGACGGCCGCTGGGTCGTGGTGGGCAGCCGCCAGTGATGCCGCGGCGCGCGGCGGGCGCGCCGTGCGCCGGCCTACGGGGAGAACTCCAGCCCCAGCGTGGGAATGGGGCTGGCGCGCAGGCCGCCGTCGTTCAGCGGCACGAGCACGTTCGTCACCAGGACGATCCCGCTCCCGGTGCGGAACTTGAATCCCAGGGAGCCGTCGGTCGCGACGGCTGGGGACGTTCGTGAGACGCACCGTGCGCGGGAAGGGCGCGTCGTAACGCGCAGGCTCCGGGAACGCGAGCGTCTCGTCGCCGACCTTGAAGGACCCGAGCACGTCCACGGCGAGCGTGGCCCAGTCCGCGAGGCGGTGGTCGAACCCCGCGATGAGCTCCACGGCGTCCTGCGCCACGCCGCCGCCGACCGGACGGTAGCCCACGTTCGCGTGCGACGAGAAGCCCGCGAACGTACCCGAGAGGATCAGCAGTCCGCGGGCCTCGACCTCGCCTCGACCGAGGAAGTCCTCCTCGCGCCCGGTCGGCACGCGTAGCTCGCCCAGCGCGCCGAACTGCCACTTCTCGTTCCGGACCAGACGAGCCTTCACTCGCCCCGCCACGTCCCCGATGCCGGTCGTGCGCTCGCTGGCCTGGTTGCGAGCCTCGAGGACCGGATTCTCGGGCGTCCCTCCGAACAAGTGCAGCGCCCCACCAGCCGTCGTGGGCTCGATGCTCGCCGTCGAGGGGCCGTCGAGCTCGAGGTCGATGACCGGAACGGCGACGCTCAGGTCGAGCCAGTCGGTCAGCCCGAAGGTCGCCGACAGCGCGAAGAGCTCGGCTTCGACGTCGAGCCCCAGCCGCAGGTCGATCAGGTCGTTCTCGAACTGCGGCACTCCCTCGAGGGAGCAGTCCCCGCCGAAGATCTGGCGCGCGAGGCTCTCAGGGCGAGGGCCGCAGGCGGCTGCTCTTGCGCCTGCCGACTTCCGGCCTGGCGCGAAAGGCCAGGGCGAGCCCCAGCCCCAGGATGGCGCCGTAGACCAGATGACCGGCCAGGCTCCCCATCGCCACCGGCCGCATGGGTGCCATCTGCAGAGGGGCGAAGGGGGGCATTCCCAGGAGCACGGGCATCAGGATCAGACCGCCGAGAACCCACCAGAGGATGCCGTAGGCTGAGCCCCAGATCAGCCCGCTGCCGAGGCCGTGGACACGACCGCCCAGGAGCCAGCCGAAGAGCGCGCCGATCACGGCGCTGTTGAACAAATGATAGATCCACCCGACGAGCAGGCTCTCGGAGCGGACCACCATCGCCACCATCGCCATCATCGGGATTCGGGCGCCGTCGGGGGTGGGTGCCGTCATCACGGTCATCATGATGCCGAAGACGATCCCTGCGATCACGCCGGCTAGCGCGCCGGCCGCAACTCTGGAGTTCATGGACCCGGCCCTTCGTGGAAGTCGACCTTATCAAGGTCAACGTCCCGCGAAGCGGGCGAATTCCGGAAGGCGGCGTCCGGCCCGTGGTACGACGAGGCGCCCCGCTCCGGCGAAGCCGCGGAGTCGCTAGCCTAGGCTGGGTGCTGAGGGATGCGGGAGCCGAACGGCGATCGCGGGTGGAGAACGGCGTGCGGGAGCGGTCTCCCGCCGATCTCAGGTCGCGGGGTCGCGCCTCAGAGGTTGTCCCTGCGCTTCACCCGGTGGCGCTGGATCGCGGTGCAGGCTTCCTCGATCGCCGGACCGGCCTCCTCCCAGCTCGCGAAGACCTGGGTCTCGTGGCCGTACGGCTGGAACGACCAGCCTCCAGTCGCCCGGGGTCCCGAGGACCTCAGCTTGAAGCGCACGCCCTTGTACTCGTAGGGTCCGCCGCTGGTGGGCGGCGTTCCGTCCGGCCAGAGCTTCTTGAGGACGTCCTCGCCAGCCATGCGGCCTCCTGGTGCGCGTCGTGTCCGGGGAATCGCGCGTGCGCAGGCGGCGGGGCCTCCACACGACGCGAAGGCCGCCCCGGCTGGGGCGGCCTCGCAGCGTCTGGTTCGAGCGATCGCCTCGGATTACGAGGTGATCTTCGTCACGTTCTCGGCAGCCGGACCCTTGGGTCCCTGCACGATATCGAACTCCACGCGCTCTCCCTCGGAAAGCGACTTGAAGCCGTTGCCCTGGATGGCGGAGTGGTGAACGAAGCAGTCCTTCTGCCCGTCCTCCGGCGTGATGAACCCGAAACCCTTGCTGTCGTTGAACCACTTCACCGTTCCCTTGGTGCTCACCTGTGCTGCTCCTTCTCTGGTGTAATCGGATCCGGAATAGGGTACCGGTCCGGTCGTCCGCGATTCGACGCCCGGATTGGGTCGGCTGTCAGCCCGCCAGGGGAACCCTTCCCCCGGCCGTCGCCGGAAACTGGACCACAAACAAGAACGGGACCTTGGCGCGAAAGCCAGGTCCCGGTGGCGTGGCTGGTGTACCGGCGCACCCACGTGCGTGCACCTATCGCGTGATCATCTTAGCGCAGCGCCGCGTTCCTGTCAAGGCTCACGTGCGAACGCCGCTCGAGGCGCTCGGCGGGCCGCGTGCATGCGGGGTGCCTCAGAACCACCGGCGAACGCGCCGACGATAGCCTCCGTACTCCTCGCCGAAGAGTCGAGCGAGCTTCCGCTCCTCCAGCGGCACGAAGAGCAGCTGGATCGTGACCGCGAAGACCACCGGCACGAGGAGGAAGGCAGGCGTCCCGGCCAGCAGCCCGACGCCGAGCAGCGCGGAGGTGAGCCCCAGGTACATGGGATTGCGCGTGCGGCGGAACGGCCCCTCCTGGACCAGACGAGAGGGAACGCCGAAGGGATCGATGGTCGTTGCCCGGTGCCGGAAGGTCGCAGCACCCCACGCGGTCAGCGCCAGCCCGGCCAAGACGAACAGGATGCCGGCCCAGCTCCACGGAGGTGAGACGATGCGTGGAAGGGCAGCAGCCCGCTGGACGATCCAGGCGGCGGCCAGGCAGGAGAGCGCGATCAGCGGCGGAGGGATGCGCAGGCGAGTCGCACTAGCTCCTTGCGGCGGCACGCCGCCGCCGCGCGTAGTGCCGGCGGACCTTCGCTCGGTTGCCGCAGGACTCCATGGTGCACCAGCGGCGGCTGCGGTTCTTGCTCACGTCGAGGAAGAGCCAGCCGCAGTCGTGGCTCGCGCAGGACCGCACGCGCGCCAGCTCGCCCGAGGTCAGGACGTCGGCGGCCGAGCGCGCCACGGGCCACAGCACCCGGTCGAGCGCGTCGGCGACGGGATCCCACTCCCACGTGAAGCCCTCCCCGTCGGGCACCACCCGCGCGTGTGCCATGGCCCCGGCGAGCGTCCGGTTCACCTCCTCGAGGTCGTCCTCGTGGGCCGAGGTGTCCGCCTCGGCGGCCGAGAGCACGCGATGGAGCGCCTCCCGAAACGCAGAGGCGTGCTCCACGACATGGCCCGCACGGCGCGGGTGGTCCGCTGCGTGCGAGAGCAGCTGTCGCCCTTCCTCGGCGCGGAGCGCACCGGCGTGCACGCCCCAGCTCAAGAGCTGGGGGTAGGTCGACAGGTAGTCGCGGTTCGCTTCCCCCGCGCGCGGGTCGACCGTGTTCACGAAGTCCAGACATAGGCGGCCGCCGCGCAGGAGGAGGCGCGTGGGATCGAGCGTCGAATCGCGCGTCAGGGCTGGCATAACCTACGAAGAAGTCTTGACAGGTTAGTGACGTGGGGATTACGCTGAACCGTCGTTCATGATTTAGCCGGTTATCGCCAGTCCGTCAAGATCCATTCGCGACAGGGGGAGCGCATGCGCCAGCCTCGCTGGACCCGAACCCACTTGGACGAGATCCCCGCGCGCCGGATGCGCGGGGCCCCGGCACCCGACTGGAAGCCCATCCGACACCACCTGGGCATCCTCGGCTTCGGAGTGAACGCCTACGTCGCGCGCAGCGCGGGCGACGCCCTCGTACCCGAGCACGACGAGGTCCCTGCCGAGGGGCCGGGACTGGAGGGGCACGAGGAGCTCTACTTCGTGAGCCGCGGTCGCGCGCGATTCCGCGTGGACGGGGAGGACGTCGACGCGCCCGCGGGCACGCTGGTGTTCGTCCGCGATCCCACGGTCGTCCGCTCCGCCGTCGCGGCCGAGGACGGCACGACCGTGCTCGTGGCGGGTGCTCAGCCCGGAATCGCCTTCAGCGTCTCGCCCTGGGAGACGAGCTATCTCGGGAGCTGAGACGCGCGGTCGTCACGAGGTGCCCGGCCAGGAGGTGCCAGCCGGCCTCGGCGACGAGGTCCGCCTCCAGGCTTTCGAGGAGCAGCCGCACGTCGGCTTGCCCGCCGGGGCGGGGCTCGACCTCGACTTCGGCAAACCCCACGCGGCGGCGCACCCACGGATGGAGGGCCTTGTAGAGCGCCTCCTTCAGCGAGAAGCGCAGCAGGAGGTCGGCGGCCGGCGAGCCCGGCGCGGCCGAGGAGAGCGTGCGCCGCTCATCCGCCGTGAGCACGCGCTGCGCCAGCCGCGGGTGCACGGGCCGGCGCTCCTCGACGTCCACGCCGACGCGGCAGCCTTCGTCGGGGGCGGCGAGGCCGACCGCGAGAGCGCGCTTGTGGCTCACCGACCCGACGCAGCCGGGCGGCAGGTCCGGTGCACCGCCCTCGGCGACCAGGACGGCGGCATCCTCGACGCCCATGCCGGCGAGGGCCCGCGCGAGCGCCAGACGGCCGCCGACCCACCGCGCGCGACGGAACGGCGGCATCTCCCACGCGTGCGCGGCTTCGCGCGGGTGCAGTCGCTCCAGGCCGGCGCGCGTCTCGCCGCCGGGCTCCGGGAGCGCCACGCCGACGCATACGCCGTGGGGGAGGCGACTCTCGAAGACGACGGTGAAGGGCTCTCCCATTCGGCTCCCTGCAACAGGTGAGCGGCGTTCCCGCGTCACGCGCCCCGCGGCGATTGACAGAACTCGGGCGCGCGGCTTAGTTGATCTCCGCCGATCCAGGCCCTCCTCCCTCCCCCCAATATCTCTCGTGGAGAGACTCGGATGAACCGTCACGTCGGGTGGTGGTGGCTCCGCTGCGCCGGGAGCCTGTTGTTCCTCGTCTGTCTGCGCCCGGCTGGGATCGATGCGCAGCAGCCGCCGTTCGAGGGGGCGGTCTCGCCGGAGCCACTGGAGCCCCGGGAGCGGCTCACGGAAGCCGACCTCGAGGGGCCCGACGCGATCCTCTTCGGCGTGCACCGCGTCGTGTCTCTCGGGCTCGCGCCGCTCGTCGAGTTCGGCGTCGAGAAGGGCCTGATCGGCAGCGGCTCGGGCAGCATCGAGGGCTTTCGCATCAATCCCGGCAGCCTCGGCTCGAACTCCGGCATCGGCTTGTCGGTGGGCTACGTCGCCTATCCCGCTCCGGTCTGGGCGGGCGCGTCGGTGGGGTACACGACCAAGCGGTACCAGGAGCACGAGGCGTTCGTCGGCGTCCGCACGGACCGCGGCGACCGCTACCTGCGGGTCACGGGCAGCTACGACCTCGACACGGAGGACGAGTTCGCTGGCCTCGGGATGGACAGCCCGGAGTTCATCGACGAGGACGAGCAGGATCCAGCCACCGACTACCGTCAGGAGGAGATCCGGCTGCTCGGCGACGGAGCGGTGCTGTTCGCCGAGAACGTGCGGGTCGGCGCCCGGGGGGGTTGGCGCAAGAACAACCTGCGCGGGGGTGAGAACGACGACGTGGAGGACACGCAGGCGTTCTTCCAGGACAGCCTGCTGCCGGGGGTTGGCGCGGAGCTCCCCGGCATCTCGGGTGAGGCGGCGGAGTACGGGCAGTACGGCGGCTTCCTCGCCTACGACAGCCGTAACGATCCGAACAATCCGGACCGGGGGCTGCTCCTCGCGGGCTCGGCGGACCTCTTCCGCGGCGTGTCCGAGACGCCCTTCGACGTCGATCGCTTCGCGGGTGAGCTCGTCGGCTACCTGCCGCTGCCCGACGAGACGCGCGTCTTCGCGGTGCGCCTCCTCGGCGTGCACCAGGAGCCGGGGGAGGATCAGGTGCTGGTGCCCTTCTACTATCTCTCGAGCCTGGGTGGGGGCAGCTTCCTGCGGAGCTTCTCCAGCTTCCGCTTCCAGGACAACGACCTGCTCTACGGCGCCGCGGAGCTGCGGCGGAGGGTGTGGACCGAGGCCGCGGGACAGGCCGCGCTCGACGCGTCCCTGTTCGTCGAGTCCGGCGGCGTCTACCGCGACCTCACCGAGGACGTGAGCCTCGGCGACATGGAGCAGTCGTTCGGGACGGAGCTGAGGATCCTGGCACCCAACGACGTGGTGGCCCGGCTCGGGGCGGCGCTGGGGAGCAGCGAGGGGGCGAAGCTTTACCTGAGCGGCGGGGGTCGTTTCTAGGCGAGCAAGCGGGATGCCGGGGAAGCGGCGAAGCCCGGGCTGGCGGCACCTACGCCAGCCGGGCGTGAGGCGCTAGCAAAGAAACCGCGCGCCGGCCGGAGCGGGCGCGCGGTTTCGCGTTTGCGGTGCGGAACGACCGCGCTCAGGCGGCGACGTCGGGGATGGCGGGCTTGAACGGCTCCGCCAGAGCGCGGCGGACCCGAGCCAGCAGCGCGCCGCTGGGCGGCATGACGTACCCGACGCCGACCTTCCAGCGGATGGGCAGGCTTGCAGGCAGCTTCTCGACCTCGTCCCACGTCAGATGGAGCACGATCTCGTCCTTCTTCATTTCGTAGGTCATCGACGGCTCCGGCTGCAGTTGTCGCGGTCGGGCGATTCGGATGACCTCACGCCGTACGCAAGCTCCAGGCCCGAGCGGAACAGCGGGGAGCGCGCAGCCGTACGACTCATTGCACGCGTAGTTTTTACACGCGTCCACGAGGACCGTCGGTAGAATTGGCTGCGCGGGGTCGCGTTGCCCGGCGTGTCCTGTCGCCGGTATCTTGTCCGCGCCCCCCTCCACCCTCTCCGCCCCACCTCATGCGCCACGTCATCGTGATCGGCTCCGGGTGCGCCGGCTACACCGCGGCGATCTATGCCGCCCGTGCGAACCTGCAGCCCCTCGTGGTGGAGGGGCTCGAGCCCGGCGGTCAGCTCAGCCTGACGACGGACGTCGAGAACTTCCCGGGCTTTCCCGAAGCGATCCAGGGGCCGGAGCTGGTGCGCCGCATGCGAGAGCAAGCGGAGCGCTTCGGCGCGGAAGTGATCCGCGGCACGCTCGAGACCGCGGAGCTCTCGGAGCGGCCGTTCCGCATCCGTGTCGACGGAGCGGAGCACCTGGCCCGGTCCCTCATCGTGGCCTCGGGTGCGAGCGCGCGCTGGCTGGGGCTCCCGCGCGAGAAGGAGCTCGTCGGCCGCGGAGTCTCCTCCTGCGCGACCTGCGACGGCTTCTTCTTCCGGGAGCGGGAGATCGCGGTCGTGGGTGGCGGGGACTCCGCCATGGAGGAGGCGATCTTCCTCACACGCTTTGCCTCGCGCGTGCACGTGATCCACCGCCGCGGTCAGCTGCGGGCGTCCAAGATCATGCAGGAGCGGGCGTTCGCGAACCCGCGCATCGAGTTCGTGTGGAACGCCGTCGTCGTGGAGTACCTGGGTGCGACCGAGCTCGAGGCCGTCGTGCTGCGGGACGTCCTCACGGGCCGGCGGCGTCGGCTGCCCGTGAGCGCGTTGTTCGTGGCGATCGGCCACACCCCCAACACGCAAGCCTTCCGCGGCCAGCTGGAGATGGACGCCGACGGCTACCTGGTGATCCACGAGGGGAGCCGCACGAACGTGCCCGGAGTCTTCGCCGCGGGCGACGTGCACGATCGGCACTACAAGCAGGCGGTCACGGCCGCCGGCGCCGGCTGCCGAGCCGCGATGGACGCCGAGAAGTTCCTGGAGGCCGATGCGGCCCGGGTGACCCTTCCCGCCGAGGTCGAGGTGGCCGCACGTGGGTGAGACGATGCGGGCGGTGGTGAAGACGAACGCGGAGGCGGGGGAGGCGGGCACCGCGGTGCTGGACGTCCCGGTTCCCGAGATCGGGCCCGACGAGGTGCTGCTGCGTGTGCGCGCGACCTCGATCTGCGGGTCCGATCGCCACATCTACCACTGGGATCCTCCCATCCGGAAGACGGTCCAGCCCCCGCGCGTCTACGGCCACGAGTTCTGCGGCGAGATCGTCGAGCTGGGGCGGTCAGCGGATCGTGCGGACCTGGCGCAGGGCGACGCCGCCAGCGCCGAGATGCACGTCGTGTGCGGGACCTGTCATCCGTGCCGCATGGGCCGCGCGCACGTCTGCGTGCGCACGAAGATACTCGGCTTCCACGCGGACGGGTGCTTCGCGGAGTACGTGAAGGTGCCGGCGGGGAACGTGATCAAGCTGGACCCCGCGGTCGTGCCGCTGCGGGTGGGCGCCTTCCTCGACGCGCTGGGGAACGCCGTCCACACGATCGAGGACGAGCGCGTCTCGGGCGAGCGGGTGGCGATCGTGGGCTTCGGCCCGATCGGCGCCATGGCCGCGGCGCTGGCGGACCATCTGGCCGCGGCCGAGATCTTCGTTCTGGACGTGAGCGCGCGCGCGCTGGAGCAGGCCCGGGCCTGGGCCGCGGAACGGGGAGTCTCCAACGTGCACCTGCTCTCGACGGCCGGAGCGGACGCGGCGGGGACCGTGGACGAGGTGCTCCAGCGCACGGACGGCGGCGTCGACCTGGTGCTCGAGATGTCCGGCGCCGAGGGCGGCATCAATGCCGGGCTGCGGGTCCTGCGCCACGGCGGGCGCATGTCGCTGCTGGGGATCCCCAGCCGCAAGCAGATCGCGATCGAGGACTACACCCACGACGTGATCTTCAAGGGCGTCACCCTGAACGCCATCATCGGCCGGCGTCTGTTCTCGACCTGGGAGCGGATGCTCGCACTCCTGGATTCGGGTCTCGACGTGAACTTCGTCGTCACGCGCGAGTTCCCGTCCCTGGAACGGTTCGTCGAAGGCATGAACCTCTTCGACAGCCACGAGGCGCTGAAGGTGGCCTTCTTCCCCGACGGCCGGGCCAGCTGGTGACGGCGGCCGAGGGGTCGTCCGGCGGCTTGCTCGAGGCCCTCGCCAGGGAGCTCGCCGAGCTCGCCGAGAGCCGCACCCTCAAGCGCGAGGTCCTGCTCTCCGGTCCGCAAGGCGCCGAGGTGGAGATCGCCGGCCGGCCGGGGCCGGTCGTGATGCTCACCTCGAACAACTATCTCGGGCTCGCCGACGACCCGCGCATCGTGGAGGCCGCGAGGGAGGGGCTGCGGGGCTTCGGGCACGGCATGGCGTCGGTGCGCTTCATCTGCGGAACGCAGACGCTGCATCGCGAGCTGGAGCGGACGATCGCGGAGTTCTTCGGGACCGACGACGCGATCCTCTACACGTCGTGCTGGAACGCGAACGAGGCGCTCTTCGCCACCGTCCTCGGCGCAGACGACGCCGTCTTCAGCGACGAGCTGAACCATGCCTCGATCATCGACGGAATCCGGCTCTGCAAGGCGAGTCGCCGCCGCTATCGCCACAACGACGTCGCCGACCTGGACCGGCAGCTCGCCGATGACGAGAGCCGGCACCGGCTCGTGATCACCGATGGCGTCTTCAGCATGGAAGGGGAGCTGGCACCTCTGGTCGAGCTGCGCGACGTCTGCCGCCGCCAAGGAGCGCTGCTGGCCGTGGACGACAGCCATGCCACCGGGGTGCTGGGCGCGCGCGGGCGCGGCACCGCGGAGGAGCTGGGCATCCACGGCGAGATCGACGTCGTGACGGGCACGCTCGGCAAGGCTCTGGGCGGCGCCGCCGGCGGGTTCGTCGCCGGCCCGGGGCCGCTCGTCGAGATCCTGCGGCAGCGATCCCGGCCCTACCTCTTCTCGAACGCGCTCCCGCCGCCGCTCACCGCCTCGGCGCTGCGCGCCTTCCAGATCCTGGACGAGGATCCCTCGCTCCTGCGCCGGCTGCGGGAGAACACCGTCTACCTGCGCGGCGCGCTGGCGCGCCTGGGCTTCGCCGTCCGTACGGGGGTCCATCCCGTGATCCCGATCATCGTCGGCGAGACCGCGCTGGCGATCCAGCTGTCGAGCGAGTTGCTCGACGAGGGTGTCTTCGTCTCCGGCTTCGGCTACCCGGTCGTGCCCAAGGGCGAGGCCCGTCTGCGCGTGCAGGTGTCGGCGGCGCTCTCCCGCGAGGAGCTCGACCGCGCGCTCGCCGCCTTCGAGACGGTGGGCCGGAGGCACGGGTTGCTGGAGGGCGCCGTCTAGAGCCATCGCTCGCGGGCGGGGTAGTACGTGGCCTGCCGCCGCGGGTGCCGCTCGCGGAAGGCACGGTAGCGGCGCAGGACGCGCTCGTAGCGTGCGTCCGAGGTCGTGAGCGGCCGGTGCGGCATGCGCAGCAGCCCCCGCTCGACCGACCAGACGTTCCCCTCCGACAGCCTCCAGTCCACGCGCACCAGGTGGTCGAGGTGCGTGACCCCGTAGCCGACGATCCTCCCCGAGCCGTCGACGTACGGGTCCGTGTAGCTCCACACCAGGGCGCGCACGCTGCGGAACACGGGCTTGCGCCCGTGAAGCCCGGCGTCGCGCGACTTCGCCACCGCGCCCCAGCGTCCGCCGGAGCGGAACAGGAAGAGCACGTGGTCGAGCCGGTCCTGCGACTCCAGGTCGAGGAAGAGCGGCGGATGGCCGTGCTGCTCGAGGATCGTGCCCGCCGCGAGCGCGGCCTCGAGACAGTGCGCCGAGCCCTCGCGCACGACACCGCGGAGGGTGCGCAGCGTGGGGCCGGCGTCCTCGCGGTTGTAGGGCAGCGATCGGAGCCAGGCCTGTACGGCGCGCGGCGTCCGCAGCCGCGTCACGAGCCGGCGCTCGGCCGGGGTGAAGCGGCGCGACGCCACCGCAGCCGAGCTCTCCCCGGCGCGCGGCCGCTTCACTCGTAGCGCAGCGCTGCGATCGGGTCGAGCCGCGCCGCCTTGTTGGCGGGATAGAGCCCGAAGAACAGGCCGATGGTCGACGAGAAGCCCACCCCGAGGGCATAGGACCAGGGCGGGATCGACAGGGGGAACCCCGTCGCTCCGGCAACGGTCACGGCGAGGAGCGTCCCCAGGACCACGCCCCCCAGCCCGCCGATCGCCGTCAGGATCACGGCCTCCACCAGGAACTGGAGCAGGATGTCCCGCCGGCGCGCCCCGACCGCCTTGCGGATGCCGATCTCGCGCGTCCGCTCGGTCACCGAGACGAGCATGATGTTCATGACGCCGATCCCGCCCACCATCAGGCCGATCGAGGAGATCACGATCATGGCCAGGAACACGGCACTGGAGATCTGACTCCAGAGGTCCAGGAACGTGGTGGAGTCGAGCAGGTCGAAGTCGTTCTCCTCGTCGTAGGCCAGGCCGTGGCGCAGCCGCATGAGCGCGATCACGGCGTCGCGCGTGCGGGTGAAGAGCGCCGGGCTCCCGGGCTGGAGGATGAGCATCAGCGTGTCGTCCTCCTCCGCGAAGTCGCGGGCGTACGCCGGGTAGGGGATGATCACCCGGTCGTCCTCGCTCATGCCGAAGAGCAGCAGGTCCTTCTTCCGCAGCACGCCGACGACCGTGTACGGGAAGTCGCGGATCGTGAGCCGCTTGCCCACGGGGTCGAAGTGCGGGAAGAGCTGATCGGCCAGGTCCTGGCCGATCGCTACGAGCCGGCGTCCCGCGCGGGCCTCGGCGCCGGTGAACATGCGGCCGTTGGCGATCTCGGAGTCGTTCAGCTCCAGGTAGCTCTCCGAGGCGCCGGTCACGAACAGGTCGCGCGCGGTGCTGCCGCGGTAGCGCAGCGTCGCGGTCTTGGCTTCGGGCCCCGTGCCGTACATCAGGTCCATGCGCGCGACGGCGGGGATGCGCCTGCGGATCGCCTCGGCGTCGGTCTCGGTGATGTCCGGCCGCCGCTCGAGGCGCTCGAACTCCTCCTCGGAGGAGACGATCCGGCCGCCCCACTTGCGCAGGAACAGGCTCGTGGAGCCGAAGCTCTGGATCGAGCCGGTGACACTCTGGTCCAGGCCGCGGACGAGCGCCGTCATGCCCACGATCGTCGTGATGCCGATCACGATGCCGAGGATCGTCAGGAACGAGCGGAGCTTGTTCGCGCGCAGGGTCCCCAGGGCGACCGCGAACGCCTCCCCGAGGTCGAGGCGTGCGGCGCGGGGCGCAACCGGCGCGACGCCGTCGCCCCGTGCGGCGGCCTCTTCCGAGGGCGGAGGTCGGCGCGGCGGCGTCATTCGTAGCGCAGGGCGTCGATTGGATTCAGGCGCGCCGCCTTCAGGGCCGGCCAGAGGCCGAAGAAGACGCCTACGGCCGACGAGAGGAGCAGCCCGAGCGCCACTGACCACCACTCCAGCGCGGCGGGCAGCGGCGTGCTGGCCGCGAGGGCGAGGGCGACGCCGAAGCCTCCGAGCACGCCGATCAGCCCGCCGGCGGCCGAGAGGATCACGGCCTCGACCAGGAACTGCCACAGGATGTCGCGCCGGCGCGCCCCCAGCGCCTTGCGGATCCCCACCTCGCGGGTGCGCTCGGTCACGGCCACGAGCATGATGTTCATGACGACGATGCCGCCCACGACGAGCGAGATCGCCACGAGCCCCACGAGCGCCGAGTAGACGCCCGTGGTGATCCGGTGGTAGAGCGTCAGGAGGCCCTCGGTGGTGACGATCCCGAAGTCGTCGGCCTCGCCGGGCCGAAGGCGATGGCGGATCCGCAGCGTGAGCCGCGCCTCCTCGATGGCCTGCGGCAGGAGATCGGGGTCGAGCGGCTTCACCGCCAGCGTGACGCTCCGGCGCTGCCCGTGCATCTTCTGAAAGGCGCCGATGGGAATGGCCACGAACGCGTCCTGGCTCTCGCCGAAGACGGAGCCCCGTTCCTCCGCCACACCCACGATCCGGAACGTCACGGCTCCGACCTTGATGCGCTTGCCCAGCGGCTCCTCGCCCCGAAAGAGCTCCTCCACCGTCTCAGGGCCCACGACCGCGACCGCCGCGCGGTGCGTCACCTCCGCGGGCGTCATGTGCCGGCCGCGCGCGATCTCGAACTCCGAGAGGAAGCCGTATTCCTCGCCCAGCCCCTGCAGCTCCGCTCGTTCCAGCGTGCGGTCGCGGTAGGTCACGGATCCGCTGCCGGTGAGCTTGGGGCTGACGTAGCGGATCGCCCGGCCTCCCTGCCGGATGGCCTCGGCGTCGTGGCGCGTCAGGTCCGGTCGCCGCTGCATCTCCTTCCACTCGGAGCGGCTGGCCACGACCGCGCCGAACTTGTCGATCTCGAACACGTCGGCGCCGCGGCCGGTGAACAGCTCGGTCACCTTGGCGTTCAGGCCCTGGATCACCGTCACCACGGCGATGATCGAGACGACCGCGATGATGATGCCCAGCAGCGTGAGGAACGAGCGGAGCTTGTTCGCGCGCAGCGACTGCAGCGCGGAGAGGACGGCCTCGGCGAAGCGCATGGCCGGCAATCTATCCGGCGCCTTCGACACGTGGGAGGCGGGCGGCGCCCGAGACCCTCGCGCGGTGCTCGTGGCGGCCGCCGGGGGCCGGGCTTACCATCCGGCCATGGCAGACGACTCCCACAAGCCTTTCCTGGGCGTGCACGTCTCCACCGCCGGCGGGCTCGTGGAAGGGGTGCGGCGCGCGCGCGAGCTGCGGCTCGGCGCGTTGCAGCTGTTCACGTCGAGCCCGCGCCGCTGGGCGCCGCGCGCGCTCGCACCCGGGGAGGCGCGCGCCTTCCGGGCCGCCCGGCGCGCGGCCGGAATCCGCGCCGCCTTCGCGCACGACTCGTACCTGGTGCGTCTCGGGCACCGCGACCCGGAGCTGCTCCGCCGCTCGCTCACGACCTTCGTGGGCGAGCTGGACCGCGCGCGGGCACTGGGGCTCGACGGCGTCGTGACGCACCCGGCGGCGTTCCCCGGCTGCCCCGCCGCGGAGGCGCTGCTCCGGGTGGCCGAGGCGCTGAACGCCGTCGCCGCGCGGCTGCGCGGCCCGGGCTGGCCCCGCATCCTTCTCGAGACCGGCGCCGGCCAGGGCGACGGCCTCGCGCACCGCTTCGAGGAGCTGGCGGGGCTGCTCTCCCGTCTCGAGCCGCGCGAGCGATTCGGCGTCTGCCTGGACACCTGCCACGTTTTCGTCGCTGGCTACGACCTACGCACCCCCGCCGCCTACCGCCGCACGTGGGCGGCGTTCGACGCGGCGATCGGCCGTGATCGGCTGCACCTGGTGCACGCGAACGATTCCAAGCGCGAGCTCGGCTCGCGCTGTGACCGCCACGCGCACATCGGCGAGGGCCAGCTCGGCAGAGAGGCCTTCCGCCTGCTCCTGCGTGACCCCACGCTGGCCGGCGTCCCCAAGGTCGTCGAGCTCCCGAAGGTCCGCGACGGCGTGCTCATGGACCCCGTGAACGTGGGCGTGCTGCGCTCGCTTGCGAGCCGGCGTGAGGCCAGCGTCGCGGCGTGACCGGGCAGGTCATGGCCACGCGTTCCCGGGACGGATCCACGGCCGCCTTCTGTGGGCTGGCGCTGTGGCTCCTCCTGAGCGGCCCCCCGGCGCCCAGGGCGGCCCGGCTGCCGGTCGCGCAGCCGGCGCGCGGGACCGGGGCACAGTCCGCGCCCTCGGTGCGGCCGCTGTCGGCCTCCGCTCGGAGCTGGATCGGCGAGCACCGCGCGCTGATCCGCCGCACCGCGCAGCGGCTGGGGATCCCCGACGTCGCGCTGGCCGGGATCGTCGCCGCCGAGCGCACCCTGCTGCACGACCGCTACGACGCCGTTGCCGACGCCCTCTTTCGCGCCTACTTCGCCACGCTCCCGGAGCGCGCGCTGCGTACCTGGGCCGCGGCGCAGGAGGAGTCGTACCAGAACGAGGTCCGCCGAGGCGAGGATCCCGGGCTGGGGCGCCTGAAGAACCCCTATCTCTGGAGCGTCGGGCCGGCCCAGGTCTCGTTCCGCAACGCGCTCTTCTACGAGCCGCGTCTGGCGCGTCTGGAGGGACGGGCGCAACGCACGGTGAGCCAGATCGTGCGTGCCGTGCTGGAGCCGGAGGGGTCGCTGTCGTACGCGGCCGTCATCCTGCTCGAAGCCGAGGAGGCCTACGCGCGCTACGCCGGGCTCGACCTGCGAGGCGAGCCGGGCGTGCTCGCCACGCTCTATCATCTGGGCTCCCCGGCGCGGCGCGCCCTTCGCCTGGGAGAGGCCAATCGCCGGCGCGAGCTGCGCGGGGAGGCTCCGGCCGTGCCGCGCCTGAACGAATACGGCGCGTTCGTGGAGGCCCACGTGGACGAGCTCGAGAGCCTGCTCCGGTGAGAGCTCCTCCAGGTCGCCCCCGGGAGCGTGCATCCGCGGCGTTCCGCCACGTCGAGCGCGAACCCGTCGCCGGCGCCGATCCGCTCCCACGTGCGCTCGAGCTGGCCCTGCGGCACTACGAGAACTTTCCCGTCCTCTCGCGGCTGGTGCCGCCGGAGCTGAGGGACCCGTTCGCGGCCGTCTACGCCTTCGCGCGTGCCACGGACGACCTGGGAGACGAGGGCAGCGCCCTGCCGGGGGAGCGGCTCGCGGCACTGGACCACTGGGAGCGGGCGCTCGACCGCGTGCTCGCCGACGGCGCTCGCGAGGACGGCGTCCCCGCAGCCGTTGGAGCCGCGGCGCGGTTGATCCGGTCGCGCGGCCTCTCGCCCGATCCGTTCCGCGCCCTGATCGAGGCCAATCGCCGAGACCAGCTCCGTTCGCGGTACGAGACCCTCGCGGACCTGCTCGAATCCTGCGCCTTGTCGGCGAACCCCGTCGGTCGCATCGTGCTCGCGCTCTTCGGCGCCGGTGACCCGCGCCTGGCGGGCCCGGCCGACGCGCTCTGCACCGGGCTGCAGCTCGCGAACCACTGGCAGGGAGTGGGCGAGGACCTGCGGGTGCGCGACCGACTCTATGTCCCGCTCGAGGACCTGCGGCGCTTCGGCGTCGCCGAGGACGACCTGCGGCGCGAGCGCCCCACCCGAGCCGTGCGCGATCTCCTGGCGTTCCAGCTGGACCGCACGCGCGCGCTGCTCGCCTCGGCGGAGGTTCTCCCCGAGGCGTTCCCGGCCGCGCCGCGCGCCGTCCTGCGGCTCTTCCTCCGCGGCGGGCGCGCGATCGTGGACGAGCTGGAGGCGCGCGCGGGAGACCTCCTGCGAAGCGACGTGCGCGTCCCGCGCCGGCGGCGCCTGCTGGATCTCGCCGTCGAAGCGCTGACCCTCGCCGTCCGATGAGGAGCGAGCAACGCGAGGCGGTCGAGCAGGGCTACCAGGAGGCGGCGCGCGTCGTGCGGCGGCGCGCGCGCAACTTCGCGTTCGCCTTCGTGGGACAGCCGCCGAGCGCGCGGCGGGCGCTGCACGCGGTCTACGCGTTCTGTCGCGAGGCCGACGATGCCGCCGACGACGGCCGTCCGCCGGATGCGGCCCGCCGGGCGCTCGCCGCGCAGCGGCAGCGCCTGCAGGAGATCTTCCTCGGTAAGCCGTCGCTCCCTCGCGACCTGGCCCTGCAGGACGCGGTGCGGGCGTATGGCATCCGGCAGGAGGACTTCCTGGAGGTGCTGACCGGCGTGGAGCGCGACCTCACGCCGCGGCGCTACGAGACCTTCGACGACCTCTGCGGCTACTGTTACCAGGTGGGCTCGGCCGTCGGCCTGCTGTGCCTGCCGATCTTCGGGCGGAGCGACGACACCGCTCGCCGCCGAGCCATGGACCTCGGGATCGGGATGCAGCTCACCAACATCCTGCGCGACGTGGGGGAGGACGCCGGCCGGGACCGGCTGTATCTGCCGCTGGAGGACCTGCGCCGCTTCGGCGTGGAGGAGACCGAACTCCTGCAGGCGGCAAGGCAGGATGGGAGGGGCAGCGCGGGCGAGCGGCGCCTCGAGGACCTGGAGGCCCTGCTCGCCTTCCAGGTGGGGCGTGCGCGTGGCTTCCTCGCCAGCGGTCGCGGGCTGCTGCCGCTGCTCGAGCCGCGCCAGCGCTACTGCCCCCGGGTCCTCGCCGCGCTCTACGGCGAGCTGCTCGTGCGGATGGAACGGATGGGCCGGAGAGTCCTGGTCGAGCGGGCGTCGCTGCCGCGTGCGCGCAAGGCCTGGATCGCCATGAGTGCCTTCGTCCAGCGCGGAGCTTCGGAGGGAGGCGCACCGTGAGCGTCGCGCGCAGGGGCCGGAACGAAAAAAGCCGGGCGGCTGGCCCGGCTCTTCTCACCACCCGAGGGCTTGAGGCCGCTAGGCGGCCTCAAGCCCCATCCTCCTCCCCAAACACGCGTCCATTATATCAGCAAGCGCAGGATAGTCAACAGTTTTTATCGAAGCGGGCAAGCTGCGGTCACGGCTTGGTTTGTCACCGCGGACTTCGTGTAGTTTCTATAGAGGCGATCGCGTCCAGGAGACGTCCGGTGACGTTGCTCCCGGGACGATGACCGACCCGCGCGCGGTGTCCGAGCGCCAGGGCTCCGAGAGCCTCGCCGCGCCGAGTCGCCCCCGGATGGCCGAGCTCATCCGCCGTCTCCGGCGCTGGATCCTGCGCGTCGTTCCCGCGGCATACTTGGTCCTCTGCGCGTTGCCCTACGCCGTCCTGATCCTCCTGGTCCCCGATCCATTCGCAACGCCGGCACTGAACTACTTCTATCCCTACGTGGACCTGGACGACGAGGCGAACCTCGCCACCTGGTTCTCGAGCTCGCTGTTGCTTCTCTGCGCGCTGGCGGCGGCGGCCGTCGTGCTCGCCTCCCGCCGGCAGACCGCGCGCGAGAGGCTCCTGCCCTCGATCGCAGCGCTGCTCTTCCTCTACCTGTCCATGGACGAGACGGGGAGGCTGCACGAGCTGCTCGACCGCATGGTCGCACACCGGATCGTGAACGCGTTGATGGAGGTCGAGATCGCTCCCGCCGCGCGCGTCTGGGTGTTCTTCGCGTTGCCCGTGCTGGCCCTTCTGGCCTGGGGCTTCGCCATCGCGCTGCGTGGAAACCCGGTGCTGCTGCGCAGCTGCTCGAACTGCTTCGTGCTCGGGTTCGGAGCGTGGGCCGCGGCCCTGCTCCTCGAGGTCCTGCTCGGCGCGCCGATGTGGGCGGCCGGCCACCTGACGATGTACCGGCTGGAAGTGCTCGTGGAGGAGGGGCTGGAGGTGGCGGGGACCTTCCTCTTCCTGATGGGACTGCTGCACGGGCTCGAGGCGCAACTCGGCGAAGGGCAGGGCCCCGCGGACTGAGGAGCCCGCGGCTTGAGCGGGCGGCCGAGAGCGCTTAGCTTGCACTCCTGAACGGGGCTGTAGCTCAGCTGGGAGAGCGCCTGAATCGCACTCAGGAGGTCGTCGGTTCGAGCCCGATCAGCTCCACCACTCGACCCGAGGCCCTGCAAGGCGTTCCGCCTGCAGGGCCTCCCTGCTTCTGCGACCCGGGCCGTTTCCGTCGTCTGGCGCTCCCGACGCCCCGTGCCTGCCGATCGGCCCTCCAGGGTCGCGTGGGGCTGCGGTCGGCCCGGGGACCGGACCACATGGCCAGCACGGCTTCGCGAACGGTCACCGCCGCCGTGGCGGGCGTGAGCGGAAAGTTCACGAACACGAGCTGACCGGCCACGGCGGTCACCTCGACCGAGAGCGAGGCGAAGCCGTTCGCCCGCGCGGTCAGGACGTACGTGCCGGGGCTCACGTTCTCGATTCGATAGTTCCCGAGGCCGTCGGTGAGATCGGACGCGATCGGGATCGTGTCTCCGATGACAGGGATCGTGTCGGCGATGACGCTGAGGGTGACCTGCGCGCCGCCGATACCGGCTTCCGTGGAGGCATTCGTGACGCGGCCGAAGATCGTGCTCTGGCCCAGCGGCCTCAAAGCCAGATCCGCCATCGTCGATTCGCCTGCCGCAACGGTCACCTGCACGGTAGCCGAGTCGAACCCCTCTTTGACGGCCGTGACCGAGAACGTGCCCGGGCCGACATCCTCGATCCGGTAGTTCCCCTCGGCGTCGGTGAGGACGCTCGCCGTCGCCGGGCGCGTCGTGACCTCGGCACCGCCGATCGCCTGGCCGGTCGCCACACTCGTCACCCTGCCGAAGACGGCACCCGCCGAGGAGGGACCCCTCGCTACCACCGTCAGCGTCCGGGGCGCCGAGGCCTGGCCCAGCACGGTCACGACCACGGCGACCGTACCGCTCAGCGTACCGGGGATCGCCACGACGGTGGCGGCATTGGTCACGGAGAGAATCTGGGCCGGCGCTCCGCCGATGGTGACGCTGGTCTCTCCGACGCTCTCCCCGAAGTCCTGTCCCAGGATCGTGAGAGTGTCTCCGGCCACGGCCGTGTCGGGATCGAACCCGCTGATGACCGGTCGGGGCGGCTCGACGATCGTGATCGTGGCGCTCGCCGTGGTGGAGGCGCCCGAGACGGAGACGCGGAGCGTCGTCGCGCCCGGTGGCAGCGAAGAGGGGACCACGGCGACGATCGTGTTGGACGAGACGGAGACGATCGGCCCGATGATAGCGTCGAACGTGACGGCTACGAGGCTCGCGTCGAACCCGAAGTTCGAGCCGGTGATGGTCACGGTCTGTCCAGCCACCGCCTCGGAGGGGCTCACGTTCGTGATCACCGGATCTCGAGGGCCGTTCGGACCGCCCGGATCGGCATCGTCGTCACAGGCCACGAGCAGGGCCCAGCAGATCGAGCCTGCCGCGAGAATCCCCAGGATGCTGCGCATGGCGTGCCTCCCGCCTCGTCGAGGGATGGCCGATGGCGCGTCGCCGAGCGGGTACGTGGGTTCGACCGACGTGCTCACGGAGAATCGATCGGGGTAATATGCACCTTCGGTGCCGGGAGCTCTCGACAGAATCCCGGCGCCCATAGGCGCGATCGATAGCGTCAACGGGCAGCCGAGAGGCCGCGGAGCTCAGAGCCCCGTGGCCTCTTCAGCTCGCGGCTGCGATCCCTGCGGTTGGGTGGGAGTCGCCAGGCGCCACACGCGAAGCGCCGCCGGGCGGCCGGTACCCGGCACGTCGAATGCCCGGCCGGCGCCCCAGCCCTCGAATTCGCCGTCCGGAAACCCCAGCAGGTAGGTGACGCCGCCGGCCGCGGCCCCGAGCGGCTCCTCGAAGGGTACGACCTTTACGTCCGCCTCTCCGTGCGTGAGATAGCGCGCCGGCCAGAGAGTCCACCAGCTGTCGGCGACGATCCGCAGGGGGCGCCGCCCGCGCGCGTCGCGCAGGATGGCGCGCACGGCGAGGGCCTTCGGCTCCTGCGGGCCGCTCCAGAACGTGGGGTGCGAGCGGCTGCCCGTCTCCCGCAGCGCGCCCAGGTAGCCCTGCTGCGCGTGGAGCAGGAGGAGCAGCGCGGCGACCGCACTCGCGCCGAGCACCACCGGTCGCGCCCGCTCCGCTGCCGCCCTTCCGGCGAGCACCGCCATCACCGAGACGAGCGGCGCCACGAGCCAGAGGCCGTAGCGCTCCGTGTGCGGCGCCAAGCCCCAACTTCCCACCCCGACCCCGAAGCCAGCCAGGGCGACCGCGAGCCCGACGGCCATACCCGTTGTGGCGGAGAGCCCCTCTCTCACGGTCAGGGCCAGCGCGAACGCGGCGGCCGCGACCAGGGCGCCGGCCGCCGCCAGGTCCGCGCCGGTGGGCCACGGGGAGAACGCCGATCCGACCACGTACGCGTGGGTCGCGTCGCCCGTGACGAAGCGCGTCAGGTGGCGCGCGAAGCTCGTCCACTCCGCTCCGGAGAGGGCGCGGCCGAGAACTTCGGCCGCCGCCGGCGCGGGACTGGCTCCGGACGTGGTGAAGCGCAGCACCGTCGTCCCGGCGGCCAGCAGCGCGACGAGCACCGCGGCGCGGGGCAGCACCCGGCGCAGGCCCCAGCGCTCGCGGGCGGCGCCGAGCATCGCGAAGATCAGGAAGGGTGCGAGGAAGACGTTCGTGGGGTGCACCCAGAGGAGCAGCAGGAACAGGAGCGCCACGCCTACCACGCGCGTGGCGAGAGCCGCCTGCAGCGCCACGAGCGCGAGAGCACCCGAGTGACTGGCGTCCCAGCCGAAGCGGGAGTAGGCGATCGCCACCGGCAGGGCGGCCGCCAGCGAGGTGGCGATCCAGCCGGTCGTGCCGCCGAAGCGACGTCCGAGCACGAGACCCGCCAGCGCGATCATGGCCAGCCCGGAGAGGACGGCAGGCCAGCGCAGGAGAGCGATCGAGGGCGGGAAGGCGAGCTGCAGGAGAAGCAGCGGCCCCGCTTGCAGCGGGCCCATCAGGTTCCCCGTCGGGGTGCGCCAGTCCACGGGCTCCCCGGCCGCGAGGCGCTGCATCTGCACGCCGTACCACGCCTCGTCCCCGTTGACCCCCGGCAAGTGACCCAGATCAACCACCCGCAGCAGGACGCCCCCGGCCACGAGCAGCCCGAAGGCGGCCGTCCATGGCGCGCAGAGGCTCGCCGGCGAACCTGCCGCCCGGTGGTCCTGCCGCAGCGTCACGGGAATGTTGCCTCACGGGAGCGAGCGACGTAGAAACCAGCAGAGATCCCGGACCTTCCAAAGGAGCGATACCGATGAAGCGTCTCGTCCTTGCCGGCGTCCTCTGTACGGCCCTTCACGCCGGAAGCTCGCAGGCCCAGCAAGCCTCTCCGGCACGCGACGTCCCCGAGGGACGTCCGGAGGGCGGTGGGATCTCGGAGCACGCCTTCGTCCTGCCGGCAACGCTCGAATGGCAGCCGGGACCCTCGGCCCTGCCGCAGGGTGCTCGCATGGCGATCATCCGTGGCGATCCGGCGGAGCCGGGTCTCTTCACGATGCGTCTTCGGGTCCCCGACGGCTACCGTGTCCAGCCACACTACCATGCTGCCGACGAGCACGTGACGGTGATCTCTGGCACGGCGGTGATGGGGCTCGGGGACGAATTCGACGAGAGCCGGGGCACGGCGCTCCCCGCGGGCGGCTTTGCTGTCATGCCGGCCGGCACGGTCCACTTCCTGTCGTCGCGGGGGGAAACCGTCATCCAGGTGCACGCGATGGGGCCCTGGAAGCTCACCTACGTCGATCCGACGGACGATCCCCGCACTGCGAGCCGCTGACCTGGACGCAGTCGAATGGGAAGGTGAGAACGGCGATGGCCTTCGAGATGCGGTCCAGTTGCGAGAGGTGTGAGGCGTCCCTGGACGCCGCGGGGCCCGCCTTCATCTGCAGCTTCGAGTGCACGTTCTGCGCTCGCTGCGCCGAGGCGCTGAGTCGCGTCTGTCCCAACTGAGGCGGGGAGCTGGTGGCGCGGCCCAGGCGCCGCCGGACGGAGTAGCTCGAAAGACCGACCCCGATCCGTCCGGCGGCCGATCTCGCGGCCGGATCGCGAAGGGCAGCGTTGGCTTGCGCGGATCTGCCGGCGGCAGCAGGAGAGATCCCTGCGGTCCACCTACCCCTCCCCGGAGGGCGGGCCGTCAGCCTCGAGCCTGCGCCGCCACCAGGCCGCGCCTCGTCTCCGGCGCACGCGCCGTCCAAGCCAAGAGCCGCGGGCCATCCCAGCCCGCGGCTCTCGTCCGTTGGGATCCGCCTGCCAGCTCTGCCGCAGGCTAATCGCGTTCCAGCGCGTTCCGATCGTTCAAGACGTTTCCGCGACTCCATGCCACCGTCGCTTCGGGACTCGGCTGCGGTCCGATCCCCCACGCGCGCGGTGGCCCGTGACCCGCCGGCGCGCCTCACCATCCTTCCAGAAGGAGCGCCTCATGAGCGTGACACGACGTGCGCTGGCAGTCGTGGGCAGCCTGGCCGTGCTGGGTTGCTCGTCCGAGTCCGAGCTGGTCACCTCACCCAGCGAAAGCGCCGCGGGCGGGCGCGAGGCCGTGCAGGCCGGGCGCTTCGTCAACATGGCGAGCGGCGGGTTCAAGTTCACGATCCCCGCTGACTTCAACGGCGGGATCTTCGGGGGCGCGGTCGACAATCGGCTGACGTTCCAGGCGAAGCGGGCGGCCGACGGCACCGTCACGGGATCCTTCAACTACGAGCAGACGGACCACGGGACGGCGGGGGTACCGTATACGTACAAGGGAAGCGTGACGTGCTTTCGGGTCTACGACACGCCCGTACTCGAGCGCTTCGAAGACATCCCGCCCATGACGCAGAACCGCGCCAAGTGGGGGGGACCGATCGAGAAGACGAACGATCCGACCGTTCCGGTGGGGACGTTCGCCTGGTTCCAGTCCATCGACAACGGGGAGGGAGCGAAGAGCCCGCCGGACCTGAGCACGCTGTTCGGGTTGGGAGACGAGGCGGCGAACGAGGCCTTCTGCGACAGCCCTGCCGTGCCGAACCCCAGGTTCGGACCGCACGCGGTGGAGCAGGGGAACATCCAGGTGCGCTAGCCCCGGCGCGATCGCCCGCGCAGCCTTCCGGCAGCCACCCGGGTCACGGACCCGGGCGGTGGCGGGCGGTCTCAGCCCGTGGCGCCGAGCCCCGCGGCGGTGCAGTTGATCGAGAGCAGCAGCGCCGCCAGGTGCCGCTCTCGACTCGCCTCGTCTCCCGCGGCTCGGAAGGACCGGAGCAGCTCGACCTGCCTGTGGCTCACCTGGCTCAGGGTGGCGAGCCGGCGCTCGAGGCGGCGCCGGAAGCGGGGGAAACGCTCCGCGAGCAACGCGCCCCCGCTCACCCGCAGCACGCTCGCGACGGTGCGCCGGTACTCCTCCTCGATCCTCCCGAAGATCGCCTCCCGCACGTCGGCGTCCGCCACCAGATCCGCGAACTCCCGCGCCGCATCGAGATCGACCTGCGCGAGCGTCTTCTCGACCTCGTCGAGGATCAGACGGAAGATCCGGGAGCGCTCGAACATCCTCCGCAGGAGGTCCTCGCCCGCGGCACCGCGCACCTCGACGAACGTGGCGAGGCCGGTGCCCACGCCGTACCACCCGGGGATCACGTGGCGGTTCTGGGACCACGCGAAGACCCACGGGATGGCTCGCAGGTCGTCGAGCGTGCGAGCACCCGTCCGCCGCGCCGGACGCGAGCCGATGTTCAGGAGCGCGATCTCCTCGAGCGGGCTGGCGGCCTGCACGTAGGCCACGAGAGCGGGGTGCTCGATCAGGCCGCGATAGGCGGCGTGCGCCGCCCCGGAGAGCGCCTCCAGCGCCTCCTCGAACTCCCCGACGCGGACGAAAGCCTGCTCGCGTTCCGAGCGCAGCGCGTGCTCCACCACGCTGGCCGCGAGCAGCTCGATCTGGTAGGCGGCCGTCCCGCGGTTCGCGTACTTGAACGTGACCACCTCCCCCTGCTCGGTGATCCGCAACCGGCCGCGCACGGAGCCCGCCGGCTGCGCCGCGATCGCGCGTCCGGTGGGCGCCCCCCCGCGGCTCACGGAACCGCCGCGGCCGTGGAAGAACGCAATCGGGACGCCGCACTCGTCGCCCAGCCGCGTGAGCTGCAGCTGGGCCCGCGAGAGCTCCCAGTTCGAGGTCAGGAACCCCCCGTCCTTGTTCGAGTCCGAGTAGCCGATCATGACCTCCTGCACGCCGCCCTGCGCGCGCACGCTGCGCCGGACGAGGGGAATCTGCAGGAGGCGCCGCATCACCTCGGGCGCGCGACGGAGGTCGTCGATGGACTCGAAGAGCGGCACGATCGGCAGCGTGCAGCTCTCGACCCCCGCGGCGTCGGCGAAGAGACCGGCCTCCTTCGCGAGCAGGTAGACGCCGAGGACGTCGTCCACGTCGCGGGTCATGCTGAGGATGAAGGTGCCGAAGGCCTCCCGGTCCACCTCCGCGCGAACCTCGCTCACGAGGCGGAAGAGACCGAGGGTCTCCCCGGCGGCAGTGGAGAGGACGGGCGCCGGTCGAGCGCCGGAGCGGGGCCGTGCCAGCTCGCTGGACAGCCACGCCTCCCATGCCGGCGTCCCCGTTCCCGGAGGCTCACCGTCGGCCCCGGTCCTGGCGCGCCAGAGCTCGACGAGGGCCGCGTGCACCCGCGCGGCGTTCTCGCGCAGGTCCAGCCGCACCGTGCTGAACGAGAAGGTCTCGACCTCCCGGCGCAGGGGTCGCACGAGCGAGATCGCCAGGGCGCCGCTGCCGATTCCCGCGAGCGCCTCCTCCACGGCGCGGAGCTCGGCCGCAAGCTCGTCCGCGCCGCGGTACGGCTCGCCGTCTCCGGCGGGGGCGCCGCCGCCGGCGAGAGCGAGCGTCGCGTCGAGACGGCGCAGGGAGCACGCGAGGAACTGCCGGAAGATCTCGCCGGGGTTGCGTGCCGCGATGCCCGCGGCGTCGCCGCTCGCCTCCAGCGCACGCGCGAGCGCCTCCCGGAACGCCGCGGGCACGGGAGTGGCTCGCTCGGTGACCGACAGCGCGCGCAGGAGCTGGAGCAGTCGCTCGCGGTAGCGCGCCAGGCTGGCGAGCCGGTTCTCGCGCACGGTGCCGCGCGTGACCGCGTTCGTGACGAAGGGATTGCCGTCGCGGTCGCCCCCGATCCAGGAGCCGAACTGAAAGAAGGCGGGAACGTCGAAGCGCTCGGCAGGCCAGGCGGCTTCGAGCGCCTCCTCGAGCGTGCGCAGCACGGCCGGCACGCTGCCGAAGAGCGTCTCCTGGAAGAAGTGCAGACCCCACGCCACCTCCTGCTGGACGGTCGGCCGCTCCAGCCGCAGCTCCGCGGTGAGCCAGAGGAGCTCGATCTCGCCGCGCAGCGCGGCGATCCGCTCCCGGCGCTCGCGAGGCGTCCAGCGCGGCGACTCCAGGTCCACGAGCCGGCGGTAGATGCGCCGGTGGCGTTCGAGGACGGTCACGCGCTTGGCTTCCGTGGGGTGCGCGGTGAGGACGGGCCTGACACGCAGGCGTTTCAGGAGGGTCCGCATCTCGTCGGCGCCCACTCCCTCCGCGGCGGCGGCGGCGACCACCTGTGCCAGCGTGCCGCGCAACGCGGCGGGCCCGCGCTCGGCCTCCGTCTGGCGCCGGCGGCGCATCGCCGCGTTCTGCTCCACGATCGAGAGCAGCTGGAACCAGATCCCCTGCGCCTGCAGGAGCCGTGGCGTCAGATCGGGAGGCGCGTGCTCCGGCGCGGGCTCGCCGCGCCACAGCGCTTCGACGGCGGGCGCGTGGATGCGCAGCACGTCCAGCAGCAGGTCGAAGAGCAGGGAGGCGACCTCGTCCGCGTACGCCGCGGCGCTCGCCGCGGCGGGCGCGGTGGAGCGGGGGAGCGAGGCGGCGGCGTAGGGCTCGAGCCGGGCGGTCGCGCCGGCGGGCGGCGGCACCTCAGACGACGGCGTCGCGGAGGGGAGCACCGGAGAAGAACGCGTCGAGGTTCTCGATCGCCCGCAGGCCCATGGCCACGCGCGACTCGAGCGTGGCGCTGCCGAGGTGGGGCAGCAGCACCACGTTCTCGAGCGCGCGCAGCGCGTCGGGGACGCGCGGCTCCCGCTCATACACGTCGAGGCCGGCGCCGGCGATCCGCCCGTCCCGGAGCGCGCGCACGAGGGCGGCCTCGTCCACGACGTCGCCGCGCGCGGTGTTCACCAGGATCGCGCTGGGCTTCATCCGCGCGAGGGCGCCGTCGTCGATCAGGTGGTGCGTCTCGGGCGTGGCCGGGCAGTGCAGCGAGACCACGTCGGCGGCCTCGAGCAGCTCCTCGAGCGTCCCGCGCGACTCGGCTCCCAGCTCCGCCGCGACCTCCGGCGGCGGAGGGTTGGGGTCCTGGAACAGCACGCGCATGCCGAAGCCGTGCTTCGCGCGCCGCGCCACCGCGCGCGCGATCCGGCCCATCCCGACCAGCCCCAGCGTCTTGCCGGTCACGCGCGTGCCGAGCATGTGCGTGGGGCGCCAGCCGCTCCAGGCGTTCGCGCGCACGTGGCGCTCACCCTCACCCGCGCGGCGGCAGGCCATGAGCATGAGCGTCACCGCCAGGTCGGCCGTGTCGTCTGTGAGGACGTCGGGGGTGTTCGTGACCCGCAGCCCCCGCGTGCGCGCGGCGTCGAGGTCGATATGGTCGAAGCCCACGCCGAAGCTCGCGAGGATGCGCGCGCGGAGGGGCTCGGCGGCGAGAACTCCGGCGTCGAGCCGGTCCGTGACCGTGCAGAGGAGCGCGTCGGACGACGCGAGAGCCTCCCGCAGCTCCCCGGCATCGAGCGGCCGGTCGTGGGCGTTGAGGCGGGCGTCGTAGCGGAGCCCCAGCTGGTCCTCGACGGCCGCCGGCAAGCGCCGGGTCGCCGTCACCGTGGGGCGGGTGGTCACCGGCGCGGCGGGCTCAGGTAGCGGCGACGCTCTTCGCGGGCCGGCCGCGCAGCACGGCCTGGATGGTCGAGCCCAGCTCCGAGGGCGTGGAGGCCACGGCGAGGCCTGCGGAGCGCATGATCTCCGCCTTCTCGGCGGCGCTGTCGCCGAACGCGGAGATGATGGCGCCCGCATGGCCCATGCGCCTGCCGGGCGGAGCCGTGAGACCCGCGACGTAGCCGATCACCGGCTTCGTCATGCGTTCCCTGAAGTACGTCGCCGCCTCCGCCTCCTGCGGGCCACCGATCTCGCCGATGATCATGACGGCCTCCGTCTCGTCGTCCTGCTCGAACAGCGCCAGGATGTCGCGGAACGAAGTGCCGTTGATCGGATCGCCGCCGATGCCCACACTCGTGCTCACGCCGATCCCCAGCGCCTTCATCTGCGAGGCCGCCTCGTACCCCAGCGTGCCCGAGCGCGTGACCACGCCGACCGGCCCGCGCTCGTAGATGTGGCCCGGCATGATCCCGAGCATGGCCTTGCCGGGGCTGATGATCCCCGCACAGTTGGGACCGATCAGCGTCGTTCGGCGCTCCCGGGGATAGCGGAAGAGGTAGCGCTTCACGCGCATCATGTCCTGCGCGGGGATGCCGTCGGTGATCGCGACCACCAGGCGGATCCCGGCGTCGGCCGCCTCCATGATCGAGTCGGCGCAGAACGCGGCGGGCACGAACAGGATCGAGGCCGTCGCCGCCGTCTCGCGGACGGCCTCCTTCACCGTGTCGAAGACCGGCCGGTCGAGGTGGAGGGCGCCGCCCTTCCCCGGCGTCACGCCCCCCACCACGTTCGTGCCGTAGGCGATCATCTCGCGGGCGTGGAACGTCGCCTTGTCGCCGGTGAAGCCCTGCACCAGGACGCGCGTGGTCTCGTCGAGGAGGACGCTCACCCGACCCCGTCGCCGGCGGCAGGCCGGCTCGATTCCAGGACTGCGACCACGCGCTCGGCGGCTTCGGCCAGGGTCTCGGCCTCGACGATGGCGAAGCCGCTCTCGCGCAGGATGCGGCGGCCTTCCTCGACGTTCGTGCCGGCGAGTCGGACCACGAGGGGGATCGGCAGCTCGCGCTCGCGCAGCGCCTGCACGATCCCCCGCGCGACCCAGTCGCAGCGGTTGATGCCCGCGAAGATGTTCACCAGCATCGCACCCACGTTCGCGTCCGAGAGCACGAGGCGGAACGCCGCGGCGATGCGCTCGGGCGAAGCACCTCCGCCCACGTCCAGGAAGTTCGCCGGTCGGCCTCCCGCGTGCTTGATCATGTCCATCGTCGCCATGGCGAGCCCGGCGCCGTTGATGATGCAGCCGATCTCGCCCTCCAGCGCCACGTAGTTCAGCCCGTGCTCGGCGGCCTGCGCCTCGCGCGGGTCCTCCTGGGCGTAGTCGCGCAGCTCGCGCACCGACGGGCGGCGGAAGAGCGCGTTGTCGTCGAAGGTCATCTTGGCGTCGAGCGCGAGCACGGCGCCGTCCTTCGTGGTCACGAGCGGGTTGATCTCGACCATCATCGCGTCGAGGTCGCGGAAGGCGCGATAGGCGCCCAGGATGCTCCCGGTCGCCGAGCGCACCTGGGCCGGGGGCAGGCCCAGGCCGAAGGCGAGCTCGCGCGCCTGGAAGGTCTGCATGCCGACGGCGGGCTCCACGACCTCCCTCAGGATCGAGTCGGGCGCCTCCTGCGCGATCTCCTCGATCTCCATCCCGCCCTGCGGCGCCGCGACGACCATGATCCGCTCGCTCTTCCGGTCGAGGACGAAGCCGAGATAGATCTCGCGCTCGAGCGGCACGGCGGCCTCGACGTAGACACGGTGCACGGGGCGGCCCTCCGGACCCGTCTGACGCGTCACGAGGGTCTTGCCCAACAGCTCGCGCGCAGCCTCGCGGACCTCGTTGTCGGTGGCGCATAGCTTGATCCCGCCGGCCTTGCCGCGCGCGCCGGAGTGGATCTGCGCCTTCACCGCCCAGCGCTCGCCGCCGATCTCCTCGGCGCGGTAGACCGCCTGCTCCGGGCTGTACGCGACGCCCCCGCGCGGGATCGCGACTCCGAAACCCGCGAGCAGCTCCTTCGCCTGGTACTCGTGAATGTCCATTATTCTTAGGCGGTGACTTCCCTGTGGGCGCGGCCTCGCTCGGGCGGAGCCCTCGCTCGGCGCAGCGGTCGCTCCATGCTCGGGCGGGGGCTCGCTCCGGCTCCGCCGTCGTTCGACCTCCTTTACCTCGATCTCCGCGACCTCGGCGCGGCCGCGCTCAGACGCTGGGAAACCCTCCGGGCACGGCTTCCTTGCGTTCGATGATCTCTGCCACCTCCAGGAGCGCGGTCGCCATCCGGGCCGACGCCGCGTCGATCATCTTGCCGTCGAGCTGAGCCGCGCCGCGTCCCTCGCGCTCGGCCTCTTCGAGCGCTTCCAGGATACGGCGCGCGCGGGCGACGTCGGCTTCGGGCGGCGTGAACACCTCGTTCGCGAGCGCCACCTGCGAGGGATGGATCGCCCACTTGCCCTCGTAGCCGAGCGCGGCCGCTCGCCTCGCCGCAGCCCGGTAGCCGTCGGGGTCCTTGAAGTCGGCGAAGGGCCCGTCGAGGGCGCGGAGGCCGTAGGCGCGGCAGGCGGCCGCCACCCGCGCCAGCGGGGCGTGCCACACGTCGCCGGGATAGTCCGGATGCAACCCGCCGATGCTCGTCGTGCGCGCCCGCAGGCTCGCCGCGAGATCGGCGACGCCGAAGTGCAGCGCCTCGAGCCGCCCCCCGTACGCCGCGATCGCCTCGACGTTCGACAGCCCCAGCGCACTCTCGATCAGGGCCTCGACGCCGATCCGCTGCGGGATCCCGCGCGCGGCCTCGATCTGCGTGAGCAGCGCGTCCACCACGTACAGGTCGGCGGGCACGCCGACCTTGGGGACGAGCACCGTGTCCATGCGCTGGCCAGCGGACTCCACGACATCGATCAGATCGCGGTAGAAGAACGGCGTGTCGAGCCCGTTCACCCGCACGCACACCGTCTTGCCGCGCCCGCGCCAGTCGATCTCGAGGAGGGCCGCGATCACGTTGCCGCGGGCACCCTCCTTCTCCGCAGGCGCGACCGCGTCCTCTAGGTCGAGAAAGATCTCGTCCGCCTCGGCGGCGGCAGCCTTGGCGAAGAGCTCGGAGCGCGAGCCCGGGACCGCCAGCGTGCTGCGCTGGAGGCGCACGGCGGCGGGGTCGTGGCGGGTGTGGCTCACGCGGGAGCCGCCGCGCGGGCCCGGGCAGCGCCGTCGGCGACGGGTCGTGCGTCGGGCGATACCGCCCCCGAGGGGCGCGCCGCCAGGGGCCGAGCGGTCGCGCGGTAGTGCCCGGCGGCGGCCGCGACGCCGCTGCCCAACTCGACCTCCGCGCCGGCGTCGCGCAGCGCCATTTCGACCCCGGCGAGGGCACCCAGCAGCATCAACTCGTTCAGGTCGCCGAGATGGCCGATGCGGAAGAGCTTGCCGGACACGCGGGCCAGACCGGCGCCGAGTGCGAGGTCGTAGCGACGGAACGCGATGTCGATCACCTCGGCTCCATCCACGCCCGGCGGCACCATCACGGCGCTCACGGTGTCCGAGTGCCAATGGGGTGCGCGCGCGCACAATCGCAATCCCCAGGCGTGAATGGCGGCGCGCACGCCCTCGGCCAGGCGGCGATGGCGGGCGAAGACGTTCTCGAGGCCCTCCTCGGAGAGGATCGCCAGCGACTCCCGCAAGCCGTACAGCAGCGGCAGCGACGGCGTGTACGGGAAGTAGCCCGCGGCATTGGCCTTGAGCATGTCGCCGAAGTCGAAGAACACGCGCGCGCAGCGTGCGCCCTCGCGCGCGGCGAGCGCCCGGGGGCCCGCGCAGACGATGCCGAGCCCCGCCGGCAGCATCAGCCCCTTCTGGGAGCCGGTGACCGCCAGGTCCACGCCCCAGTCGTCCATGCGGAAGTCGATGCTGGCGATCGAGCTCACGCCGTCGACGTAGAGCAGCGCTGGATGCCCGGTCGCGTCCATGGCGCGGCGCACGCCCGCCACGTCGCTGGTCACGCCCGTGGCGGTCTCGTTGTGCACGATCAGGACACCCTTGATCGAGCGCGCGCGGTCGTCGGCGAGCACCTGCTGGATACGCTCCAGCGGCGCGCCCTCGCCCCATTCGACCTCCAGCACGTCCACCTCGAGCCCGATGCGCTGCGCCAGGTCGATCCAGAGGTGGCTGAACTGCCCGAAGCGCGGCGCCAGCACCCGGTCACCGGGCGAGAGCGTATTCGTGAGCGCCGCCTCCCAGGCGCCGGTGCCGGTAGCCGGGAACACGAAGACCCGCCCCTCGGCGGTCTGGAAGATCCCCCTGAGATCGTCGAGGAGCGGGAGCGCGAGCTCTGGGAACGCCGAGGAGCGGTGGTCCTCCATCCCGCGGTGCATGGCGCGCAGGACACGATCGGGGACGTTGGTGGGTCCGGGGACGAACAGGAAGTTGCGGCCGGGCACGGGCGAGCTCCTGCGCTTTCGGTGCCGAGGGCCCGTCCGGGTGCACCGGACGGTGGAGCTCAGGGTAGGCGGAGCGCGCACCGCCGCGCCAGGGTCAGGCGTCGCGAAGGGCGGGGTCTCGCGGCGAACGCCCGCTCGGCACGCGCCGTGGATTCGACCGCGTTATTCCATCCGCAATGTTTCTGAATGCGGGGACGTATACGCGAAGAGGGGCCGGCGTTCCCGCCGGCCCCCAGTGTCCTCGTCTCGCGAGCCCGCTGCCTCGACTCAGCTGCCGGCACGGCTCGCGTCACGCGTGCCGCCGTCGCCCCGGCTGCTCCTTCCGGTGGTCACGGTGTCCCCCGGCGCCGGGGTTGGACCCGTCTCCGCCGGATCGATCAAGTTCGGGACGGCATCGGGGATCAGCAGGCATCGCATCTGGCGCTCCCGCACGTCCTCGCGCAGCTCTGCGGCGCCTTCGGCGACGGCGACGCACGCGAAGTTCAGGGGAATCATCACTCCCGCCGCCACCGAAGCGGGGGCAGGATCGACCTCCGCCCGCTCCGTGGGCCGACGGCCGTCGTCGATGAGCGGGTCGATCGAGTCGGCGTCAGCGGCCGGCTGCATGGTCTCGGTGATGCCCTGCCGCTCCGTGACGGTCACGGTCGTGTCGGGATGCCGGACCTCGTCCTCGCCGACCGCAGGCGTCGGCAGCCCGGTGAGCTGCCGTCCGAGCACCATGGTGTCGACGCGAGTCGACCATTCCGCTTCCGGAACGAGCAGGCAGTCCACGTCGACCTGTTGCGGGGCTGCGCCCGGCTTCGCACGAAGCGTCACCTGGTCGGGCACGTTCACGCACGTGAGGCCCACCCGCTCGGCGGCTCGTGCCTCGGGCCGCGCGTCACTCTCGGCCCGCGCCTCCGTGCGGCGCTCGTCTCCAGCGCGCTCCACGAGCGGGTCGTTGGCGTCCGGATCGTCAGCTGGCTGCAGGGTCTCGGTGATGCCCTGCCGCTCCGTCAGCGTGCGGGTGGTATCGGGGAAGGACGCGTTCCTCTCGACGACCTCGGGCGTGGGCAGGCCAGTGAACTGGCGGCCCAGCACCATGGAGTCGGCGCGTGAAGACCAGCTCGCGTGCGGTACGACCGCGCAGCTCATTCGCGTCTCGGACCCCATCGAGCTGCGCGGCTCCGTGACCGCCGCCGCAGGGAGGCGCATGCACGTCAGGGTCCAGGCGCTCGCCGCGCGGCTCCAGGTTAGGTGCGGCCCTTTCCTGAGTTGCCGCCGCGGCGGAGAGAGTCAGCGTGAAGAACACAGCCGAGAGCGCGAGTTTCATAAGTTACCTCCAGGAGGGGGATCCATATTGTTGCCGTACATCGTGTTACCTCTAGCATCAGGAATGCATGATCCGTGCCGGGTGGGCCACCGGCCATCTTCCCCGGGCCGGACAGCACGCAGCGCCCGGTCGGGCCGCCCGGGTGTAATCTTTCGCTCGGCGATCCTGCGGCGATCACCCCCGGGTGGCTATCTTCGAGCGATGCATCGACGCCCTTCAGAGCCGGAGCGGCATCCGCACCCGTGCCTCACCGCATGGTTGCCTTCCCCCGCGTAGGTGGGGCCTGGCTGTCTCGCTGCGGCGGGTGGTGGTCCGGCCACTGCGGCGCAGCAGTCGCCGTCGTCTTGGTAGCGATGACGTGGACGGCCTGCATGCGCAGCTACGACCTGCTCATCGACAACCGGACCGTGAGGTCGCTGACGATGCGGGTCTACTCGCTCGAGGACGGCGACGAATTCAGCCAATTCCCGGACCGCATCTTCTCGCTTCCTCCCAACCGCGAGTTCCGCCTGGAGAACGCGATCGTGCGCACGGGGCGCGGCGACCGGCGTCTCTTCGAGTTCCGCGCGCCCGACGAGGAGCTGGTCGACTCGTTCGTCCTCACCTACGAGGAGCTCGAGGCGGTTGGTGGACGCCTGACGGTGCCTCGCGCTCTCGCTGCGATCCCGCGCGGGGCCCCGCCCGCTCCGGGCTACGTGGACTCCACGGAGCACGAGAACGTGCAGTTCATCCCGCTGTTCCCGGAGGAGGGCGAGGATGGCGGCTCGAGCGATCCGGGGCCACCCGGCTCGTAGCGGCGGGTCGCGAGGCTCTGCCGCCGGCGACGTCGCCGGGGGCGGCTCGTTCTTCGCGCGCGTCTACGGGATCGTGCGCGCGGTCCCGCGCGGGCGGGTGGCGACCTATGGGCAGGTGGCCGCGCTCCTCGGCAGCCCGCGCGCCGCGCGAACGGTGGGATGGGCCCTGCACGCGCTGCCGGAGGCGAGCGACGTGCCCTGGCACCGGGTGGTCAACGCGCAGGGTCGGATCAGCACGGGCTGCCGCGAGCACGCCGCCTCGCTCCAGGCGGCGCTCCTGCGCCGGGAGTCGGTGCCGGTGGACGGGCAAGGGCGCCTGCAGCTGGCGCGGTTCCTCTGGACCGGCCCTTCTCGCGGCAGGCGGCAAGCCGCGCGCCCGCGCAGCTAGGCCTCGTCCCCGCGCGCCGCGGCGCCTTCACTTCACCCTCCGGCTCCTCTAACTTCGGGCGCATGACGCACGCGCCTCCGGCCTCCGCGCTCTCGATCACCGTGACGCTCCCCGACGGCAGCCGCCGGAGCTTCGCGCGCGGCACCACGCCGCGGGAGGTGGCGGCCTCGATCGGCAAGCGCCTCGCCCGGGACGCGGTGGCCGCCAAGGTGGACGGGCACCTCACCGATCTCGAGAGACCGCTCGAGGAGGACGTCCAGCTCGCGATCGTGACGGCGGACTCCGAGGAGGGGCTCTACGTCTATCGTCACTCGTCGGCGCACCTCATGGCGCAGGCGGTGAAGCGGCTCTTCCCGGAAGCACGGCTCGGGATCGGGCCGCCGATCGCCGACGGCTTCTACTACGACATCGAGGCCCCCCGCCCGCTCACGCCCGAGGACCTCCGCGCCATCGAGGCCGAGATGGAACGGATCGTCGCCGAGGACCTCCCGGTGCGCCGCTTCGAGCTGCCACGCGAGGAGGCGCTGCGCTTCGTCGAGGAGCGCGGCGAGACCTACAAGGTGCGCCTGATCGAGGACCTCGCCGAGGACGAGACGCTCTCGTTCTACGAGCAGGGCGAATTCGTGGACCTCTGCCGCGGGCCGCACCTCGCCTCCACCGGCCGCATCGCGCCCGGCACCTTCCGGCTCCTGAGCGTCGCGGGCGCCTACTGGAGGGGGGACGAGCACCAGGAGATGCTCCAGCGCCTCTACGCCGGCTCCTTCCGCACGGCGCAGGAGCTGGAGGAGCATCTCTCTCGGCTCGAGCAGGCGCGGCTGCGCGACCATCGCCGCCTGGGAAAGGACCTGGACCTCTTCAGCGTCGACCCGGACCTCGGCGGGGGGCTGGTGCTGTGGCACCCGAAGGGCGGCACGATCCGGCGCGTCATCGAGGAGTTCGCGCGCCGCCGCCACGAGGCCGGAGGCTACGAGTTCGTGTACTCGCCGCACATCGGACGCTCGTGGCTCTGGGAGACCAGCGGACATCTCGACTGGTACCGCGAGAACATGTACGCGCCGATGGAGATGGACGGGCAGGAGTTCTACCTGAAGCCCATGAACTGCCCGTTCCACATCCTCATCTACAAGAGCCGGCCGCGGAGCTACCGCGACCTGCCGCTGCGCTTCGCCGAATGGGGCACGGTCTACCGCTACGAGCGCGGAGGGGTGCTGCACGGGCTGATGCGCGTGCGCGGGTTCACGCAGGACGACGCGCACCTCTTCTGCCGGCCCGACCAGATGCCCGGGGAGATCGACCGCGTGCTGAACTTCTGCATCGACCTGCTGCGCGCGTTCGGCTTCGAGAAGTTCAACGCCTACCTCTCGACGCGCGACCCGCAGAAGGCGGCCGCCACGGCCGAGGAGTGGGAGGCGCCCACCGAAGCGCTGCGCGCGGCGATCGTCCGCGCCGGGATCCCGTACGAAGAAGACCCGGGTGGGGCCACCTTCTACGGGCCCAAGATCGACCTGAAGTTCGAGGACGCCATCGGGCGCGAGTGGCAGTGCAGCACGATCCAGTTCGACTTCGTGCTGCCGGAGCGCTTCGAGCTTGCATACGTGGGGGAGGACGGCCGCGAGCACCGCCCGTACATGATCCACCGCGCGCTGCTGGGGTCCCTCGAACGGTTCTTCGGGATCCTGATCGAGCATTACGGGGGGGCGTTCCCCGTGTGGCTTGCACCCGTGCAGGCCGTGGTGATCCCCGTGAGCGACGAGTTCCTGGCGTATGCCGAGTCGGTGGCGGCGCGGCTGCGCGAGGCGGGCGCGCGTGTGGAGATCGACCGCCGGCGCGAGGGCGTGGGCTACAAGATCCGTGAGGCCGAGCTGCAGAAGGTCCCCTACATGCTCGTCGTGGGGCAGCGCGAGCGCGAGAACGGGACGGTCTCGGTGCGCCGCCACCAGGGGGGCGAGGCTGGGGTCGAGGCACCGGGCGGCTTCACGCGGCGGTTGGCAGGGGAGGGAAGCGTCCCAGGAGCGCGAGAGGCGGAA
>JBHENL010000103.1:0-11272 GCA_046262075.1 Gemmatimonadota bacterium | reverse complement strand
TGCGGTCCGACCGATGTCGTCGAGAGCATCGCGATCGCCCGAGCCAAAGAGCTGTTCGGCGCCGAGCACGCCAACGTCCAGCCGCACTCCGGCTCCTCGGCGAACCTGGCGGCGTACCTCGCGGTGCTCAAGCCGGGCGACCGCATCCTGGGTATGAACCTGAGCCACGGCGGCCACCTCACCCATGGCAGCCCGGTGAACTTCTCGGGCATGCTCTTCGAGGTCAGCGCCTACGGCGTGCGGCGTGAGGACGGGCGGATCGACTACGAGGCGCTGGGCGAGCAGGCGCGCGAGGTGCGGCCGAAGCTGATCGTGGGCGGTTCGTCGGCGTACTCCCGCGTGATCGACTTCGCCCGAATGCGCCGGATCGCCGACGAGGTGGGTGCGCTGCTCGTCGTCGACGTGGCCCACTATGCGGGGCTCGTGGCCGGGGGGGCTTACCCCAGCCCCGTGCCGCACGCGCAGATCGTGACCTCCACGACGCACAAGACGCTGCGCGGGCCACGCAGCGGCTTGATCCTGTGCACGAAGGCGCACGCCAAGGCCGTCGACAAGCTCGTCTTTCCGGGGACGCAGGGCGGACCGCTGATGCACGTCATCGCCGGCAAGGCGGTGTGCTTCGGCGAGGCGCTGCAGCCTGCCTTCTCGCGCTACGCCCATCAGGTCGTGGCCAACGCGCGCACGCTCGCGGCGACTCTCGCCGAGGCCGGCTACCATGCCGTCTCGGGCGGCACGGACAGCCATCTCTTCCTGCTCGACCTGACGCAGCACGGCAGGACCGGCAAGGAGGCGGAGGCGTTCCTGGACCGCTGCGGGATCACGGTGAACAAGAACACCGTGCCCTTCGAGACGCAGAGCCCCTTCGTGACCAGCGGCATCCGGATCGGCACGCCCGCCCTCACGACACGCGGGATGGGGCAGGAGGAGATGCGGGCCGTCGGGGGCTTGATCGCCCGCGGCCTCGATGCGATGCCCGACGAGGGAGCCGCGAAGGAGATCCGGGCCCGCGTGCGCGAGCTCGCCTCGGCGTTCCCCATCTATCCCGAGCTCGCGGGTCCCGCGGCCTCGCAGGCCGCCGACTAGCGCCGCCCGGCCGGGAGCCGGCTCGACGCGTGACGGCCGGCGGCGAGGCGGGAGAATCGAGCCCGGCGCCCACGCAGGCCGCGTCTCGGCTGCGCGGCGTCCGCGGACCCGGAGGTGCGTGAGCGCGGCTCGCTCTTCGTGGGCTCTCTCGCGCCCGCGGCCGACCTTCCGGCCGGCGACGCGTTCGCTCGTGCCGTGGCGCAGTCTCGACGTGATCGCCGGTTTCATCGATGCGGGAGCCGTCGCGGCGCGCACGCCGAGCCGGTGGCCGCATCGAGGCCCTGCTGGCCGGCGGCGGCTACCACGCGGCGCTGCAGCTGCCTGCGGAGCGGACCGAGGAGTTCGAGCGGGCGCTCGCCGAGGCCACGTCCGGTCGGGCACGCGTCACGCGCGGCGCGGTCGTCCTGGCACGGGCGGCACGCGGCCGAGACCCCGATTGACAGCCCGCTCCCGCAGGGGCGAAACTCCGCGGATGAGCGACGTCGGCTTCGAGTCCATGACGCTGGGCCGGGTCCTGCAGAGCGACCCGCGCTACCCGGAGAAGGCGTACGTCTTCGTGTTGCTCGCCCTGCAGCGCGTGATCGGCGCGCTCGAGACGCCGCGTCACGTGACCGCCCGCGAGCTGGCCCTGGGTTGCCGCGACCTGGCGCTCGAGCTCTACGGCCCTCTCGCGCGAACGGTGCTGGAGCACTGGGGCATCCCGGGCACGTGGGCGATCGGCGACCTCGTGTTCAACCTGCTCGACGCGGGGGTGCTCTCCAAGAGCGAGGAGGACGCGCGCGAGGACTTCCACGACGTCTTCGACTTCGACCAGGCGTTCGGCCGAGGCGATCCCCGGGGCAGCCGTGCGTGACGCTGCGCTGCGCCGGCGACGCGGGATTGCGACGCTCCATCGGCGCGTGTTACTGTTGGGCCCCGCGACGCCCGCCGGCGCCGAGCTCGCGCGCGTCGTCTTGACGAGGAACTTCAACGGTCGGTGAGGAGGGGCGTTCGGAGCCATGGAGATGGACCACCAGTTTCCCAAGTGCCAGAAGTGCAACGACGGCATCCTGATCCCGCTCTCGGACTACGGGCGCGACGGGGCCACGATCATGTACAAGGCGTGGGTCTGCTCGAATCCGGAGTGCGGGTTCAACCTGCGCATCGACAACGGCGAGATCTCGATCGGCCGCACCATCGGGCAGTCGTTCAAGTAGCCCTCCGCGTTCCGGTGCCGGGCACCGGGACGCGCTCGACCCGCCTCTCCCCTCTCGTCCCCAACGCCTCATCCGCCCCCAGCTCCGCCGGCCGCAAGCCGCCTTCTTCCCGGAATGTGGGCGCGACGCATGGCCGCTCCCGGGGCGTGTGGGGCCGTCCGGCCGAAGCGGCATGATCCGCGCCGTCATCTTCGATCTCGACAACACGCTGCTCGACTTCATGACGCTGAAGCGACGGGCCGTGGACGCCGCCGTGGACGCGATGATCGACGCGGGGCTGGAGGTCCCCAAGGACGCGGCGCGCGAGCGGATCTTCGGGATCTACGACGCCGAGGGCATCGAGTACCAGCGGGTCTTCGACGCCTTCCTCGAGGCGGAGACCGGCCGGGTAGACCCGCGGGTGCTGGCGGCGGGAATCGTGGGCTACCGCCGCGCGCGCGAGGCCCTGCTCGTGCTCTACCCGCACGTGACGATGACCCTGGTGGAGCTCGTGAAGCGCGGGATCTCGCTCGCGGTGGTGTCGGACGCGCCGCGCATGGAGGCCTGGCTGCGCGTGTGCTATCTGCGCCTGCACCACCTCTTCGACCACGTGGTGACGTTCGACGACACGGGACACCGCAAGCCGAGCGCGGCACCGTTCCGCCGCGCGCTCGAGCTGCTCGGCGTGGGGCCGGAGGAGACGCTGATGGTGGGCGATTGGCCGGACCGTGACATGGTGGGGGCGAAGGCGGCGGGGATCCGCACGGTCTTCGCGCGCTACGGCGACACGTTCGGGACGGTGCAGTCCGGAGCGGACTTCGAGATCGCAGACGTCCACGAGCTGCTGCCGCTCATCGATGCGCTGTCGGCGGGGTGAGCGGGAGCCTTGTGGCACGGGAGGCGGCCGGCAGCTCCCCTTCGCCGCCTGGTCGCTGCGCCGCGTCCGCCTCCCCTGTGGCGCGTGATCGGCAGCGGGCAGCTTGGCGGATGGATGCGGCTCCGCTCGAGGGGGAGACGGTGGCTGCGGGGACTGCCGGCCGCCTCCCTCAAGAAAGCGGCACAGCTTCTGTTTCGACGCGTCATCCCATGGGCGCGCGGCAGATCTCTCTCGACCTGGGGGGTGGGCCTCGCGAGGCTTTGGCGCGGAGGCGGGGGTGCGATGGATATTGAGAGGCACGCCCGGGACTTCGCGCGGGCTCACTTGAGTCACCCGGAGGCGCGGTGAGCGAGAGGGGCGCGGGTTGTCTGTTCTGCAGGATCGTGGCCGGCGAGGTACCGGCGAAGCTGCTCCACCAGGACGAGAGGGTGGTGGCGTTCCGGGACGTGAACCCGAAGGCGCCGTTCCACGCCCTGATCGTGCCGGTGGAGCACGTGGCGACGCTGGACGACCTCGGCGAGGGGCAATCCGGGCTCGCCGGGGAGGTCGTGCTGCGAGCCACGCGGCTGGCGCGGGAGCACGGGCTCGCGGAGGGCGGGTACCGGCTGGTCTGGAACTGCGGGGTGGACGCGGGCCAGACGGTCTTTCACCTCCACCTCCACCTCCTCGGTGGCCGGGGGTTCTCGTGGCCGCCCGGATGAGCGGGGGAGCGGGGTCGATCCGGACGGAGCGCGTGAGGCGCGTCGCATGAGCGAGGCGGTGAAGGCGAGGCTGCGCGAGGACCTGAAGAGCGCCCTCAAGGCGGGGGAGTCGGCGCGCGTCGGGACGCTGCGCATGATCCTCTCGGAGCTGCGGAACGAGGAGATCGAGAAGGGGCGAGAGCTCACCGAGGACGAGTTCCTCGCGCTGGTCTCCTCGGGCGTCAAGTCGCGCCGGGAGTCGGCGGAGCACTTCCGTGGCGCGGGGCGCGGCGAGCTCGTGGCGCAGGAGGAGGCCGAGATCGCCGTGCTTCGCGGCTACCTGCCCGCCCAGCTCGGGGACGCGGAGCTGGACGCTCTCGTCCTGCAGGCGGTCGCCGAGACCGGCGCCTCCTCGCCGCGCGAGATGGGCAAGGTCATGGGGTGGCTGATGCCGCGCGTCCGAGGCCGCGCCGACGGCGCCGAGGTGAGCCGCCGCGTGAAGGAGAAGCTCGGGGGCTGACGTGGACGCGCACACCCTCTCGGTGCTGGAGCTCGCGCGCATCCTGGACCTCGTCGCGGGATTCGCCTCGTCGGGGCCCGGCCGGCGCGCCGTGCTGGCGCGCTCGCCGCTCGAGAGCCGCGCCGCCGCCGCGCTCGAGCTGGAGCGTGTCGAGGAGGCGTCGCGGCTGCTCCACCCCGGCGCCGGGTTCCCCTTCCCCGAGGTCCACGAGCTCGAGGAGCCGCTGCGCACGCTGGCGGTGGAGGGCTCCGTGCTCGAGGCCCGCCCGCTCCTGGAGCTGGGCCGGACGCTGCGCGACGCGCGGCGCGTGAAGAAGGCGCTCCTGCGGCGCGAGGACCTGCCACAGCTACAGGGGCAGGCGCGCACGCTGGTCGAGGAGCGGCTCCTCGAGGAGCGGGTGCTGGCGAGCTTCGAGGAGGACGGAGAGGTCTCCGACGCGGCCAGCCCCGACCTGCGACGGCTGCGCGCGGAGCTCCGCGCGCGCCGGCAGGAGATCAAGACGCGGCTCGAGCGCGTCCTCCGGGGCCTCGCCAGGAACCTGCTCACGCCCGATCCCACGGTCACCCTGCGCGAGGGGCGCTATGTCATCCCTGTCCTGCGCGAGGCGAAGAGCACGCTGAAGGGGATCGTCCACGACGAGTCGGCGAGCGGAGTCACGATCTTCGTCGAGCCCGACGCCGTCATCCCGCTGAACAACGCCCTGCGCGAGACGGAGCTGGCGGTCCGCCGCGAGGAGCAGCGCATCCTGCGGCAGCTCACGCATCTGCTGCGACCGATCGCCGTGGAGCTGGGCATCGCCTTCGCGTTCCTGGTGGACCTCGACAGCCTCTTCGCCCGCGCGCGGTTCCGAGCCGGCTTCGGCGCCGGCCGGTTCGTCTTCGACGAGGAGGACCGCATCGTACTGCGGCAGGCCCGCCATCCCCTGCTGGTGGCCTCGCTGCAGGCCGGCGGCCGCGACGCCGTGCCGCTGGACCTCGAGCTCGAACCCGGCGAGCGCACGCTCGTCGTGACGGGACCGAACACGGGGGGCAAGACGGTGTTGCTGAAGACCGTGGGAGCGACGGCCCTGCTGGCGCAGTCGGGCGTGCCGCCGCTGGTGGCGGACGGGAGCGCGATGCCCTTCTTCCCGACCGTGTTCGCGGACATCGGCGACGAGCAGTCGATCGAGTCCAGCCTGTCCACGTTCTCCGCGCACATGCGCACCATCGTGCGGACGCTGGAGGACGCCGATGCGCGAAGCCTCGTCCTGCTCGACGAGCTGGGCGTGGGCACCGATCCCCACGAGGGCGTGGCCCTCGCCTCGGCGGTCCTCGATACGCTGACGCGCCGCGGGACGCGCACGCTGAGCACGACGCATTACGGCGAGCTGAAGAAGCTGGCGGCTTCGGTCCCGGGCATGATCAACGGCTCGCTGGACTTCGACACCGAGCACATCCAGCCGCGCTACCGCTTCCGCAAGGGTCTGCCGGGGCGCAGCTACGGCCTCGTGATCGCGCGGGCGCTGGGACTGGCGGAGACCACGATCGCGCGAGCCGAGGGGTACCTCGACCGCGAGCACCTGGACGTGCAGCGGCTCACCGACGAGCTGGGTCGGCGGGCGCAGGATCTCGATGCGCGCGCCGCGGAGCTCGCGGGCGAGCGCGTGCGGGCCGAGCGCGACGAGGCAGAGGCCGAGCGGCGGCTGCAGGAAAAGGAGGCGCACCTCGAGCGCGACTTCCAGGACCAGGTCGAGCGCTTGCTGAACCGGCAGCGCGAGCTGCTGCGGCAGGTGCGCGCTCGTTTGCAGCGCCTGGGCGAGGAGGAGCGACAGCGCGAGATCCTCGAGGAGCTGAGGCGTGAGCTCGCCGCCTCGCGCGCGACGCTCGACGCCGCACGGCGCAGCGCTCCCACGGGGGCTCCCGGGTTCGCGGTGGGCGACGAGGTGGAGCTGGCGGGGCTCGGCGTGCGCGGGGAGGTCGTGGAGGTGCTCCCCGCCCGCGGCGAAGTCGTGGTCCGCGCCGGCGGCAAGCGGCTGCAGGTCCCGGCGGCCGAGCTGGCGCCGGTCGCGGCGGCCTCGCCACGGCCGGCCGCGGGGCGCGTCGCGTACCAGGACCCGGACGAGTCTCCCGACGAGGTGGACCTCCGCGGGCTCACGGCCGACGAGATCGAGGTCCCGCTGACGCGCGGGCTCGACGTCGCGGTCTCCGCCGGGCGGCCGTGGCTGCGCGTCATCCACGGCAAGGGGGGAGGCGTGCTGCGCGAGCGCGTGCGCGCGCACCTCGCCGCGGATCGGCGCGTGCGCTCGTTCCGCGCCGGGCTGTGGCACGAGGGGGGCAGCGGCGTGACCCTGGCCGAGCTGGCCTGACACGCCGCGGCGGCGGTCCGGCTCCCGGCCGCTCCGCCGCGACGACGGACGGAGGTTCCGCGGTGGTCCGCATTCCCGAAGAGCTCCTGCAGGAGATCCGCGAGAGGGTGGACCTCGTGGAGCTCGTCGGCGAGGGCGTGCAGCTGCGCAAGCGCGGGCGCAACTTCGTCGGATTGTGCCCCTTCCATCGCGAGCGGACGCCCTCGTTCAACGTCAATCCCGAGCTACAGATCTTCAAGTGCTTCGGGTGCGGCGCCGGAGGCAACGCGCTCACCTACCTCATGGCGCGCGAGAACCTCGATTTTCCCGAGGCCGCTCGTCGCCTGGCCGCGCGCGCGGGCCTCGAGCTCCCCGAGGCCGGGGGCGAGGCGCGACCCCGGTGGGAGCCGCTCCATGGCGCGAACGCGTTCGCGGCCGAGTTCTACGAGCGGGCGCTCCGCGAGTCCTCGGCCGCCAGCCCCGCCCGCGCGTACCTCGATGCGCGCGGAGTGGACGAGGACGCGCGCGCGGTCTTCCGCCTGGGCTGGGCGCCGGACGCCTGGGACGGGCTGCTCTCCGCGGCGCGCGACGCGGGGATCGCGCAGGAGAACCTGCTCGAGGCGGGGCTGCTCTCCCGCAGCGAGCGGACGGGCGGCCTCTTCGACCGCTTCCGCGCGCGCGTCGTCTTCCCGATCCTCGAGCCCGGCGGCAGGGTGGCGGGCTTCAGCGGGCGGCTCCTGGCCGACGGGCGCGACGCCCCCAAGTACCTGAACACCGGCGAGACCCCGGTCTTCCACAAGGGTGCGCTGCTCTTCGGCCTGGCACTCACCAAGAACGCCATCCGGCGCGCCGGGGAGGTCGTCGTCGTCGAGGGCAACTTCGACCTCGTCTCGCTCCACGCCCGGGGAATCCCGAACGTGGTCGCGCCGCTCGGCACCGCGCTGACGCCCGAGCAGGCGCTCCTGCTCAGGCGCTACGCCCCGCGCGCGGTGCTCCTCTACGACTCCGACGAGGCCGGGCTGAAGGCCGCCTTCCGCAGCGCCGACGAGCTCGTCGCGCGGGGCCTGCAGGTGCGGATCGCCTTCCTGCCGCCCGGGACCGACCTCGATGCCTTCGTGCGTGCCGAGGGAACGCCGGCGCTGCAGGCGCTCCTGCGCGAGGCGCCGGACGTGATAGCGGCCAAGCTGCGCGTCCTGCGCGAGCGGCTGGACCTCTCGCGCGTGGACGCCCGGCGGCGGGCGATCGAGCTCCTGCTGCGCTCGATCCGCCGCATCCCCGACGCGATCACGCGCGACCTGCAGGCGGGCTTCGTGGCCGACGAGCTGGGAGTGGACCCCGCACTCGTCGCGCGACAGGCTTCGCCGCGGGGCCCGACGGGCGGCCTCTCCCGGCGCGGTGGTGCGCCGGAGCCTGGGACCGCGGAGCCGCGGCCGGCGGGCAGCGCCATCGCGCGCGCGCGACGGCAGGCGCCCGCCGCCTCGCCGGCGTTGATCTTCGACGAGAAGTACCTGCTGCTGGTCCTCGTCCACCGCCCCGAGTACCTCGCGGAGGCGCGCGAGCAGGTCCGACCCGAGGACCTGACGGTCCCGGGCTACCGGCGGGTCTACGAGGCTCTGCTGGAGCCGGGCGACGTCGGCGCGGCCGCGGATCCGCGTCGCCTCCTGGACCGTCTCGACCCGGAGGGACAGGGAGTGCTCAGCGAGCTGCTGCTGAGCGAGGAAAGCCTCGAGGAAGCCGGCCGGATCTTCCGCGATGCGCTCGAGAAGGTCCGCCAGGACTCTCTCACACGTGAGGTCGCGGAGATGCGCCGGGACGGCGGCGACTCGCAGAGCGTCTGGGAGCGCAAGCGGGAGCAACTGGGTCTGCCGGGGGGACGCGGCGGAGGACCCTGAGGCTCGAATTCGTTGACACCCCAAGCCGGGTTCTTCTACGTTCCCGGTCGTCGAGTCAGCCTTCCGCGCCGCCCTTCGCCGCTCGAGAGCCCGCTCTGTCCCTGATGTCTCCGTGTCGGTAGATCCCCCGGTTCGCCCCGGGGGGCCGGCCGCCCTGAACGAGCGCCTGCGCGGCGGCGAGGAGCCGCTGCCCGGCGCGGGAAACGCCCGCTCTGCTCACCCCCTGCGCCGGCTGCGACGTCCCCGCCGGTCTCCCGGCGCGACCGCCGAGCGCCGCGCCGTGCACCTCCCCCGTGACGAGCACCACGACCTGACGCGGCTCTACTTCCGCGAGATGGGCCGCGCCTCGCTGCTGACGCCCGAGGAGGAGCAGGCGGTCGCGGGCGAGATCCAGCGCGGGGTGGAGGCGTTGAAGGACTGTCTCTCGCGCGCGGCGTGCTTCGCGCAGGACGTGCGGGCGGAACGGCGAGCTCTCGCTGAGCGCCAGGCCACGGAGTCGTTCCCGGGCTTCGACCAGGATCCGGGCGCGCCGGACCACCCGGTGCCGCTCGCGGTGCTGCTGCGGATCGCGCGGCGGCTGCGCCAGCGCTACGCGAAGGCGGTACAGGGCGGCGAGCGGCGCCGGATCGAGCGGGAGACGCGGCTGACGCCGACGCAGCTCGAAGCCCTGCTGGGGGACGCGCAGCGAGCCGAGGCCGCGATCTTGCGGGCGCAGGCGCGAATGGTGGAGGCCAACGCACGGCTCGTCGTGTCGATCGCCAAGCGCTACGTGAATCGCGGACTCGAGTTCCTCGACCTGATCCAGGAGGGGAACAGCGGGCTGATCCACGCGACCGGCAAGTTCGACCACCGGCGGGGATACAAGTTCAGCACCTACGCGACCTGGTGGATCCGCCAGGCCATGACGCGCGCCATCGCGGAGCAGTCGCGAACGATCCGCGTCCCGGTGCACATGGTCGAGACGCTGCACCGCGTGAACCTCTGCTCGCGGCGGATCGCCCAGGAGTGCGGGCGCGAGCCTTCGCCCGAGGAAATCGCCGGTCGATTGCGCCTGCCGGTGGACAAGGTGCAGGCGGTGCTGGAGCTCGCCCACGACCCGATCTCCCTCGATCGCCGCGTTCAGGCGGGTGACGACACGCCGATCGGCGATCTGATCGAGGATCCCTCCGGCGCCTCGCCGGCACGGGCGGCGGCGTTCTCGCTCCTTCGCGAGCACGTGAACTCCGTGCTCGGGACGCTCGCGCCGCGGGAGCGGCGGATCGTCCAGCTGCGCTTCGGCATCCCCGACGGCTGCCCCCGCACGCTCGAGGAGGTGGGGGAGGTGTTCGGGATCACGCGCGAGCGCGTGCGCCAGATCGAGGCCCGCGCCCTGAAGAAGCTCCGCCATCCGAGCAAGAGCCGCGAGCTGCTCAAGTTCTACGACGTGTAGCCCCCGCTCCCTGCGCTCCCGGCGGCGCGCGACCTTCCGCAGCATTGACGCTCCGCCGCCGCCTCGCTATAACCCTCGCAGGCGGCCCGGCGGCCCCCTTCACGTTCGTGGACCTCATCATTCCGGGTGGAGAGGAGGATATCGGCATGAGGAAGATCGCAGGCGGGTTCCTGGCAGTCACGCTGGTGCTGGGTGGCGGGGTGGTCGTCGACGCCCGTGCGCAGGGGACGGGCTGTCACGCGGTGCCCAGGGCGAGCCAGCTCGTCACGTTGATGAACGCCGTCGCGGATCCGACCGTCGGCGGCATCTTCGGCGGCGAGCGGATGTGGGCCGCCGTGGTCGATCGCAACGGAGAGATCTGCGCGTACGCGACGTCGACCACGGATCCGACGCAGGTCTGGCCGGGCAGCCAGGCGATCGCGAAGGCTAAGGCGTACACGGCGAACGCGTTCAGCGTCGATGCCTTGCCCCTGTCGACGGCGCGGCTCTACACGTTCGTGCAGCCGGACCACTCGCTGTACGGCCTGAACGAGTCGAACCTGTTCGACACGCAAGCACTCGCGCCCACGGGCGGTCAAGGGGGAGGGCAGGGCAGGCTCGTCGGAGGGATCATCACCTTCGGCGGCGGGGTGCCACTCTACAAGAACGGCAGCGTGGTCGGCGGGCTGGGGCTCAGCGGCGACACGGCCTGCGCCGACCACGAGATGGCGAAGCGGGTTCGCACCGCTGCGGGCCTGAACCCGCCGGGGGGCGAGGACGCCGACGACATCCTCTATACGCAGGTCGACGGCCCCAGCGCCTTCAACCATCCCACCTGCCTCGACACACGTCGCGACGGCGTGGACCTGAACCTCGAGGAGCTGCCGAACGAGCCCCCGAACGAGACCCACAAGGGGTACTGAAAGTCCCGGCAGAGGTCGCATCGCTGCCGGCTCGGCGCCGGCCGTGCCCTGCAGGCGCGGCCGGCGCGCGCGTTTCGGCGGCGAGCGACGGGTCGGAGAGACCTGCGCCCGCTCTCGCCAGCGCGCCACGACATCGGCAGATTGGGGCCGCCCTCGCGATGGGCCCATAGCTCAGCCGGTCAGAGCATCCGACTCATAATCGGACGGTCCCGGGTTCGAGTCCCGGTGGGCCCACACCTGCGGCAGCGGGTGCCGAGTGCAGGAGTCCGGCTTCTCCCAAGCCCCCGGCTTTCCATGTTCCTCTCCGGAACCAAAGGCGGAGGAATATGAGGAAGAAAACGTTCACCGGACTTCTTCTGGGCTGCCTCGCCTTCGCGCCGCCCGCATTCTC
>JBHENL010000102.1:0-7734 GCA_046262075.1 Gemmatimonadota bacterium | reverse complement strand
GAAGGAACCTGGGACTCGCTACTCGATCGACTCTCATCGCCGTTCACACGACGTCAGCTATGAGACCTCTCGGATGGACCTCCTGGAGCTCGCCGACCTCGGCCTTCTCGACATGTCCAAGAGAGGGCGAGCCTTCTCGTTTTTCTCGCCGCCGGACTTACGGGAGCGCCTGCTGGCGTTGGCGGAAGCGCCAGCCCGTGGCAAGCGCGGGAGATCACCTCGTCGGCGGGGATCGTAATCCGGACCGTGGCCACCTCAGGCGTGAAGTCCCCGGCCTCCGGTCCGGGGGGAAGGCCTCGAATGTGGGCCAGCCCCAGGCGTCGTAGGCCTCAATCCCCCGGCGACTCGCTCAGCCTGCGTCCCCCTGCGCGTAGCGCGCCCAGGCCGCCGCGGGCGCGCGCGCCCACCCACTCGGTCGCGTCGTCCACGAGCGTGTAGACCACGGGGATCACGAACAGCGTGAGCAGGGTCGAGGTGAAGATCCCGCCGATCACGGCGATCGCCAGCGGCTGGCGCGTCTCGGATCCCTCGGAGAGGGCGAGCGCGATGGGTGCGAGGCCCATCATGATCGACAGCGACGTCATCAGGATCGGGCGCAGCCGCACCGGTCCGGCCTCGCGGATCGCCTCGTCGCGCGTGCGGCCGCGGCGGCGCAGCGTGAGCGTGTAGTCCACGAGCAGGATCGAGTTCTTCACCGCCAGTCCGATCAGCAGCAGCATGCCGATCGCGCTGAAGAGGTTCAGCGACATGCCCGTCACCCACAGCAGCCCCAGCGCGCCCAGCGCCGCCAGCGGCACGGCGAGCATGATCGTGAACGGGTGCACGAAGGACTCGAACTGGCTGGCCAGCAGCATGTAGGTGATGACCAGCGCCAGGAAGAGGGCGAAGATCAGCGATGAGAACGTCTGCTGGAAGGTCTCCGATGCGCCGGTGAGCGCCGTCGTGTACTCGTGGGGCAGGATCTCCGCCGCCACGAGCCGTGCCTCCTCCAGGGCCGCGCCCTGGGCGCCGCCCTCGGCGAAGCTGCCCTCGATCGTGACCGCGCGCTGACGGTCCTGGCGGTTGATGACGTTCACGCCGGTCCCCGAGGTCAGCGAGACCAGGTTGTCCAGCCGCACGAGGTCGCCCGAGGCCGTGCGCACCGTCAGCCGCGCCACGTCCTCCGGCCCCTGGCGCTGCTCGTCTTCGATCCGGAGCCGGACGTCGTACCGCCGCCCGCCCTCCTTGTAGGTCGAGATCTCCTGGCTGCCGATCAGCGCGTTCACGGTCTGGGAGACGTCCTGCACCGAGACCCCAACGGCGGCGGCCTTGTCCCGGTCCACGAAGAGCCGGACCTCGGGCTTCTGCAGCTCGAGGTCCGTGCGCAAGTCGACGAGCGAGGGCACGCGCTCGCGGAGCCGCGCCATCAGCTCCTCGGAGTAGCGCTTGAGCTCGGGGAGCTCTGGCCCGAGCAGCACGAACTGGAAGGGCGAGGAGCTGCCGCCGCCCGAGAACGCGTTGCCGAAGGTGTTCACGTAGGCGCGCACGCCCGGGATCGCGTTGAAGCGCTGGCGCAGCAGGCCCATGATCTCGTCCTGCCCCCGCTCGCGCTCGGAAGGCGGCGGCATGCGCACGAACATGATGCCCGAGTTCACGCCCCCGAAGAGGCCAGCCGCGGCGAAGGCGCCCTGCACCTCCGGCAGGCCGAAGAGGATCTCCTCCAGCTGCACCATCGCGCGCTCGGTCTGGGAGAGCGACGAGCTGACCGGGGTCTCGAAGAACACGATGAAGCCGGATTCATCCGTGGTGGGCGTGAGCTCCTTCGGGATGACGTAGCCGATGAAGAGCCCGACGACCGTCACCAGCGCGGCCAGGCCCAGCGTGAGGCCGCGGTGCGCGAGCGCCCAGCCCAACCCGCCCCGGTAGCGCGCCTCCGTGCGGTCCAGGCCCTTGCCGATCGCGGTCAGGATGCGCCCGTGCTTCTCGGCCGTCCACAGGAAGCGCGCGCAGAGCATGGGGGTGAGCGTCAGCGAGACGATCAGCGACAGCGTGATCGCGACCGCCACGGTCATCCCGAACTGGAACAGGAACCGGCCCACGATGCCTTCCATGAAGGCGACGGGCACGAACACCGCCGCGAGGCTGAAGGTCGTGGCGGCCACGGCGAGCGCGATCTCGTCGGTGCCGAAGCTCGCCGCCTCCCGCGGTGGCTTTCCCTGCTCCATGTTGCGGTAGATGTTCTCGAGCACGACGATCGCGTCGTCGATCACGACGCCCACCGCCAGGGCGAGCGCCAGCGTCGTCATGTCGTTCAGCGTGAAGCCCATGGCGTGGATGAACGCGAAGGTGCCGATGAGCGAGGTCGGCAGGGCCAGCGCGATGATCAGCGTCGAGCGCAGGGAGCGCAGGAACAGGAACACGACGAGCGTGGCGAAGAACGCTCCGTAGAGCAGCTCGCGCTGGACCTCCTCGATCGAGCGTTCGATGAACTCCGCGGCGTTGAAGGCGATCCTCCAGGACATGCCCGGCGGGAACTGCGTCTCCAGCTCGCGCATGCGGTCGAGGACGCGCTCGGCCACCGCCGGCGTGTTCGCGCCGGAGCGGGTCGCCACGCCCAGGCCCATCGCCGGCTCGCGGTTGTAGCGGGCGACGCCGCGCTGGGGCTCCACCCCGTCCTCCACGCGCCCCACGTCGCGCAGCCGGACCGGAGCGCCGTCCCGGTAGCGCAGGACCAGGTTCTCGAAGGCCTCGATCGAGGGCACCTCGCCCTGGACCTTGATCAGCGTCTCGCGCGCCTGCGACTCGAGGATCCCGCCGGGAAGCTCGAGGTTGCCCTGGCGGAGCGCCTCGGCCACCTCGGCCACCGTCAGGTCCTGGGCCTCCAGCAGCTCGCGGTCGAGCCAGACGCGAACCTCGCGCTCCTGGTAGCCCCCCAGCCGCACGTCGCCGACACCCTCGATCGTCTGCAGACGCGGCCGCAGGCTCCAGCGCGCGAACTCGCTCACCTGCTGGCGCGACGGTCCCTGCAGGGCGATCCACATGAACGGCTGCGACGTGATGTCCAGCTTGGAGATCACCGGCGGCTCGGCGTCCTCGGGCAGGTCGTTCAAGACGCTCGAGACCTTCTCGCGCACGTCCTGCGCGGCGATGTCGACGTCGCGGCCGAGCTCGAACTCGACGGTGATCGAGGAGATGCCCTGCGCGGAGGTCGAGTAGATGTGGCGGATCCCCTCGATCGAGTTGAGCTTGCTCTCGATGACGTCGGTGACGTCGCTCTCGATGACCTCGGGGCTCGCGCCGAAGAGCGAGGTCGAGATCGAGACCGTGGGGAAATCCACGTTGGGGTAGCGGTTGATGCCCATCGCCTGGTAGCCCAGGACGCCGAACAGGACGAGGGCCGTCATGGCCATCGTCGTGAAGACCGGGCGGTCGATGCTCACGTCGGAGAGCTTCATCGTGCGTCCTCCCTTCCGGGACCGACCTCGCCGGGGGCCTGCGCCGGTCGCTCGGCGTAGCGGATCGGCGCCCCGTCGCGCAGCTCGCGCTGCCCGGCCACGACGACCACCTCCCCGCCCTCGAGGCCCGTCGCGACCTCGAGGCGCTGGTCCAGCCGCTCGCCGAGCGTAACCTCGCGCTTGCTGGCGGTGGTCCCCTCGACGACGTAGACGAAGCTCTGCTCGCCCTCGGACACCAGCGCCTCCTCGGGGATCACCGGCGCGCCCTCCCGGACCTCGGTGGTGACCGCGACGTCGGCGAAGGAGCCGGGCGTGATCTCGAGGCTCTCGTTCGGGTACTCGGCCTTGGCCGTCTGCGTGCGCGTCTCCGGGTTCAGGGAGGGGCTGATGTAGATCACCTCGCCCTCGTAGACCTTGCCGGGGTCGGTGCGCACCGTGAAGGAGACGGCGTCGCCCTGGCTCAGGGCTCCCACCGAGGTCTCCGGCAGCTCGAACGACACGCGGACCGGGCGGGCGTCTACGATCTGGTAGAGGTCGTCTCCGCTCGCCACGTACGTCCCCAGCTCCACCAGCCGGTCGGCGACGCGCCCGCTGAAGGGCGCGCGGATCGTGCTCTTCGACAGCATCCAGTTCGCCCGGTTCACCTGCGCGCGCAGCTCCACGCCCTGGGCCTGGCCGGCCTTCACGCGCGCCTCCAGGTCGTCGTAGGTCTGCTGGTCGATGGCACCCGCCTCGAGCAGGCTCTGGTAGCGCTCGAGGAGCCGGGCGTCGTTCTCGACCGTGGCCTGGGAGCGGTTCAGCGCCGCGGCAGCCTGCTGATACGCGAGCCGATACGGCGTCGGGTCGAGATGCAGGACGACGTCGCCCTGCTGCACCTGGGCCCCCTCCTCCGCGACGATGCGCGAGACCTGTCCGTCGACCTCCGCCTTGACGGTGGTCTCGTTCTCCGCCTCCACAGTGCCCACCGCCCGCAGCACTCGCGGCACGTCCTGGGTCGCCACGATCGTCGTGTCCACGACCGCTCCCTGCGGACGCTCGGCCACCGACTCCTCGCCGCAGCCGATCGGCCCGGCCGGCAGCGCGAGGACCGCAGCCCACGCGAGGAGCCGCCGCGGAGGGGTGAGGGCCCGCCGCCGGAAAGGCGCGGATCCGCGGGGCGCCGCGGCTCGAGCCGCGGCGCGACGGGAGGGCCGGACCGGCCCCGGCCCTGGGGTGCTGACTCGCATGCTTCCTCCTGGCCGGTCGCCCGGCATCAGAACGCGTACGTGAGACTGCCGCCGAAGCGGGTGGCGTGGACCGAGCGCGATCCGCGCTCCGCCGCGTCGAAGACGTCTTCCAGTTTGATCAAGTGGCGCTCGACCTCGCCGAGCACGCCCAGCCGCGGTCCCAGCCGCAGCCGCGCTCCGGCGCCGTAGCCGAAGGCGTTCTGGGAGCGCGTGGAGAAGCCGGCGCGGTCGGGATCGGAGATCAGCGACGCGAATCCGACGAGGCCGTACGGCACGACCGGGGACTCCGCGAACGGGCCCAGCGCGAGCTGGAGCACCGCCGTCACCTCGGGCAGGTAGAGCCGGGTGTCGGCCGTCGTTTCACCGGCGGCGTCCGTCAGCTCGGTGGTGCCGTATCCCAGGCTCGCGCGCACGGCCAGGAACGAGGCCACGTCACGCTCGACGGCGAGGCCGGCGAGGAGCCCGTCGTCGGCGGGGGCGTCGTCCTCCCAGGCCAGGGCGCTCACCCCCGGGCCCAGGCGGAACTCGCGGAGGCGGGCGCGCTCCGCCGAGAGGACGTAGGGATCCGGCGCGGCTCCGCCCTGCACGCCCTGCGCCGCTCCGGCCTCCGGGTCCGTCAGATCCGCACCTCCTCCAGGAAGCGAATCCCGCGCCCCGGGGCCGAGCCCGCCGCGCCCGAGCGCGGCGCCCACGGAGTCCCGGCGCGCGCCACGCGGATCGAGCAGCGGCTCCAGCGGATCACGCTCGACTCCCGCACCGGCCGGTGAGGGCACCGTGTCACGCACGGCGGGACCGCCACCGGCCTCCCCGGGGCGCCCCTCCTCAGGCGCCCCGGGCCGCTCCGGGACGCCGGGCGTGGCGCCGGGCTCGCCCGGCTGCTGAGCCGCCGGCGACGAGGTCGGCGCCAGAGCCGCCAGCGCGCCCGCGCAGAGCAGGAACCACGGACGCGCGCGCATCACCGCTGCCCGATCGCGCGCTGCAGCTCGGCGCGCGCGACGTTGTGCTGGTAGAGCGTGCGCGCGAGCGTGGAGCGGGCCTGGGTCAGGGCGAGCTCCGAATCGTTCAGCTCCAGCTGCGTCGAGAGCCCGTTGCGGAATCGCGTCTGGGCGATCTCCAGGGCGCGGGCGGCACGGCTCACGGTCGCGCGCGCGGCCTCGGTGGCTTCCGAGGCGGCGCGCACGTTCTGGAGCGCCTGCTGCACTTCGAGCGCCACGTCCTCCTCCAGCGCGCTCTGGCGCAGCTCCTCCTGGGCGAGCACGGCACGGGCCTGGCGCATGCGGCCCTCCGTGGCGCGGCCGTCGAAGACGGGGAAGCTGAGCTCCACCCCGGCGGAGGCGGATTGGCTGAAGTCGCTCGTGGCCGGAACCAGGTCCCCGGAGGAGGCGCGGCGGGTCAGATCGAAGTTGAAGCTCAGCTCGGGGAAGGCCTGGGCCCGCTCCACCGCCACGGCCTGCTGCTGGAGCTGCACGGTCGCGCGCTGGCGCCGCAGGTCGTCACGCTGCAGGCGCGCCAGCTCGAGGGCCTGCGCGAAGCTCATCTCGACCGGATCGAACGTGAGGCTGTCCGTCAGCGCCACGGGCTCATCCAGCGGCAGCCCGACGACGCGCTTGAGCTCGTTCAGCGCCAGGGCGTAGTCGTTGCGCGCGGTGATCAGCAGCGGGCGGATGTTGTCGGCTTCGACCTCGGCGGTCAGCACGTCGAACTCCGCGGCCGTGCCGACGTCGAAGAACTGGCGCACCTGCCCGAGTCTCGCGTCCGCCTGCTCGAGCGCCAGCTCCTGAACGCCGATCAGCGCGGCGTTGAGGAGCACGGTGTAGTACGTGCGGCGCACGTCGAGGGCGAGCTCCTCGTTCACCTCCTCGAGCCCGAGCTCGCTCACCTCCTGGGCCAGGCCCGCGGCGCGGTTGGCGGCGAGCACCGAGCGGCTGAAGAGCGTCTGGTCCAGGGAGAGGCCGACCGTGTTGTCGTTGTCCTCGCCGATCGAGACCTGCTGCACCTCACCGCCCTGGTCGAAGAAGATCACCGGCCGCTGGACGTTACGCGTGTAGCGGTAGATCACGTCCAGGGACGGCAGCGAAGCCGCGCGGACCTCGCGCTCGAGTCCCTTCGTACGCTCGATCTCCTCGCGCGCGATCAGCACGCGCTCGTTGCGCTCGAGGGCCAGCTCCTCGGCCTGCTCCAGCGAGAGCGGGATCGCGCCCGGGGCCGGCGCGGGCGCGCCCACGGCGAGCCTCGTAGCCGGCTCGCCCGGGGCCGGAGCAAGGTCGCGCGGCGCCACCGCCGCTCCACCCGCGGCAGCCCCCGCCGTGTCCGGCTGCTGAGCCGCCGCGGAGTCCGTGCCGCCCGCGGCCAGCGCGCACAGCACGAGCGCCGCGATCAGGCGCACTCGACGCCTCCTCCGGTCCGGGAGCCCTCGGCGCACAGCCCCTCCAGGAAGATCGTCACGAACTCCGGCGCGGCCCTGGCCGGCCGGAACACCCCGAAATCGGTCACGTGGAAGATCTCCTGGATGAGCAGGTGGTGGATCAGCATGCCCATGAAGGCGCGCACGGCGAGACGCGGCTCGCACGGACGGAACACACCGGCGCGCTGCTGACGCTCTACGTACGCGCGCAGCAACTCGGCGATTTCACGCAGCTGCGCCCGAAAGAACATCCGGAACAGCGTGTGGCCCTCGAGGCCGCTGTAGAGCAGCAGCCTGAGGAAGGCCTGATCGCGCGTGTGCACCTCGATGACGAAGGCCGCCAGCTCGCCGAACACCGCCCGGGGAGGCTCCTCCGTCATCTCCCGCAGGCGCTCCACCATGTGCGTGCCCTCCACCGCCTTGCGGCGCAGGATCGCCTCGTAGAGCGACTCCTTCGTGTCGAAGTGCAGGTAGAGCGCCGCCTCGCTCACGCCGGCAGCTTCGGCGAGCTGGCGGGTGGTCGTCCCCGAGAAGCCACGGGTCGAGAAGAGCTCGATCGCGGCGTCGATGATCTGCTCCCGGCGCTCGGGTCCTGTGATCCGCGGTTTGGACAACGGCTCCCATGCGGTTAGTGAACGTTTACTAAGGCGTGGGATCTAACCGCGCGGAA
>JBHENL010000101.1:0-4517 GCA_046262075.1 Gemmatimonadota bacterium | reverse complement strand
CCTACACGGGTCGCCGTCCGTGGACGACGGGGGCCCGGCCGGCTCCGGGCTGGCTTGACGGCTCCGAGCCCAAGGGCTGGCGATGGAATGGCGGACTCTTGTCTTCACGAGCTCCGCGTTGGGCGCTTGGAGTCGCGAGCGCGTTGGGACGCAGCGGCCCGGCGTGGCGGGTCGCCACGGCGGGCCGGAGGGCACGGTTCCGCCGCAACCGGCGCCGCCTTCCCGCCGCGCTCCAGCGGACCTTCGGGATCCGAGCCCCCGTGGAGCGCGTCGACCATCACGAAGCGCACGCCTGGGGGGCGTACCTCACGTCGGGTCTTCGCGAGGCTACGGTGATCACCTTGGACGGCGGGGGCGACGGCCACGCGGCGAAGGTCTTCGTGGGGCGTGCCGGGCGGCTGCGAACGCTGCACGCCACGACGACCTTCCACTCGATCGGCAACTACTACGCCTACGTGACGAAGCTGCTGGGCTTCCAGGCGCACAAGCACGAGGGCAAGGTCACGGGGCTGGCGGCCTACGGCGAGCCGCGCCACCTCCCCGTGCTACGGCGACTCATCGGCTTCGATCCGCGCGCCGGTGGCATGCGCAACCACGGCGGACGTCTGCTCTGGGCCGCCTTCGAGCAGCTGCGCGGATCCCTGCCATCCGACGCGCGGCCCGAGGACGTCGCCGCCTCGATCCAGTTGCTGCTCGAGGAGGAGGTCACGGCCTTCGTCCGGCACTGGGTGCGCCGCACCGGCATCCCGCACCTCGCGCTAGCGGGCGGGGTCTTCGCCAACGTCAAGCTGAACCAGCGCATCCTCGAGCTGCCCGAGGTCGAGACCGTTCGCGTGCACCCGCCGATGGGAGACGAGGGGCTCTGCCTCGGCGCGGCGTGCGGCGTGCACGCGCGGCGTGCGAAGCGGCCCCCGGCTCTCTTCCAGGGGCTTCGCCTCCGCACGCTCTACCTGGGGAGTCGGCACGCGGAGCGGAGCATGGAGCGCGCGCTCCGAGACGAGGGCCTCCCCCACCTCCGCCTCTCCGCCGTGGCGCCCGTGGTCGCGGAGCTGCTCGCCGGCGGTGCGATCGTCGCGCGCTTCGACGGCGCCATGGAGTTCGGTCCGCGCGCGCTCGGGAACCGCAGCATCCTCTACCGCGCGACGGACCCGGACGTGAACCGCTGGCTGAACGAACGGCTCCAGCGGACGGAGTTCATGCCGTTCGCGCCGGCGACGCTTGCCGAGAGCGCCGAGCGGTCGTACCTCGGCCTCGCGGGCGCCGAGGAGAGCGCACGGCACATGACCATCACGTTCGACTGCACGGAGTGGATGCGCCGCGAGATGCCCGCCGTCGTCCACGTGGACGGGACCGCCCGTCCCCAATTGGTCGACGCGGCGACGAGTCCGGAGTACCACGCGATCCTGCAGGCGTACGAGCGGCGGACCGGGTTGAACTCGATCGTGAACACGAGCTTCAACATGCACGAGGAGCCGATCGTGGCTTCGCCCGAGGACGCGGTGCGGGCGTTCCGGGCCGCGGAGCTCGACTACCTATCGATGGGGCCGTTCCTGGCGGCGCGCAGCGCGGACGCTCTGACGGCCCTGCCTGCGGCTGGCGATTGAGATGCCTGGTCCTGACGAGGGCCCGAATTCCCCGCCGGCCGGGCGGGCGTTCGCGGTGCTCCCGCTCCGGCCCCCCTTCCTCCAGGTGTATCACGAGGCGGTCGCACCCGCGGCGGCGCACGCGGGCTACGTCGTACGTCACGCCGGGGACACGTTCGGCATCGCCGCGAGAGCGGCGGACCTGCGCCAGGGGATCGGCCGGGCGCGCTTCGTGATCGCGGACGTCTCGGAGGACCGCCCCGAGGTCGCCTATCAGCTCGGGCTCGCACACGGGCTCCGCCGGCCCACGATCCTGATCGCGCGCGACGGGACGCGCGTGCCCGATGTGGAGCACGTGCGCTTCATCGGGTACGGGAGCGGTCCCGGGTGGCGGCGCGAGCTGCGCCGCAGGCTGGTGGCGACGATCGCCTTCATCGAGCACCGCATGCAACGTGCGCCCGCCCCGGCTCGCGCTCTCCCATCCGCTGCGGTCCCGGTGCCGCGGCAGGCGATGAGCTGAGGAGTCGGGTGGGGTGGATCCCACGGCGAGCCCTCGAGGCCGCCTTTTGTGCGCCGCGGCGGGGATCTTATTATTGACGGAACTCGCAAGCCCCCGCTGATCATGAGGAGTGCCTCCATGCGATTCACGCGTCAGCTCGCGACCCTCGCGGGCTTCCTGGCTCTCGTCGGCTCCGCCGCATGTGACGACAGCGACGACGGAGTCGGGCCGGGCACGAGCACGACCAGCTCCACCTCTTCGACGTCTAGCACCTCGAGCAGCTCCAGCACCTCCAGCAGCAGCAACTCGAGCTCCTCGGTCACGACCTCCTCGACGACCTCCACGAGCTAGCCTCCGGTTCCACCCGCAGCGGACGCGGCCGCCCAGGCGCGTCCGTCGCGTCGGGCCCTGGCGCGCGTCGCGGCGCTGACCGGGCTCGTCGCGAGTTCCTTCGCTCCGTTCTCGCTCCATGGGCAGGCCGTCCGCCTCCAGGTCGTGGTGACCGTCACCGCGGCCGACGCCGGCGCGCTCGTCTCCTGCCGCGTCGTGAATCGAGGGAGGAATCCCGCCTTCGGCGTCACGGCGGAGCTCTGGGGCTCGGGCGAGCCGCCCCGGGACGTTGCCGACGAGCTGGGGCGAGACGGCGCCGCCGTGATCTCGTGGTGGGTGCCCCGCGAGCGGTGGCGGCGATCCCTGCGCCAGATGGCCGCCGTCCGCGTGCACTACCGGGATGCGGGTCACGCCTGGGCCAGCACCGTGAGTGTGCACGGGCGGCTCGGCCGACCGGAGGTTCGCGCACCCCGGTGGCCGCAGGATCCACGCGTGCAGCTGACGTGGCGGGAGCCGCCGGCACGCGGCGGGCGCGTGGTCTGGTGGAGCCCGAGCGGGCTGGCCGTGAACGGGGATGGGCGATGGGCGGCCGGGGAAGGCGGCCTGACCATCTCCGGCACGTTTCGCCCGGTCCGGGACGTAACCGGGTGGGAGACGTCGGTCTTCGCCCTGCTGCTCCCCGACGTGCAGGAAGCGCCGGGGCTTCTCGTGCGCGTCCCATTCGACGCCCGCTCGTTTCGCAGCCTCTGGCGTCCGGACGCGCGCCTCCTCGCGGCCTACACCCTGCTCTGTGCCCTCGCCTGGGGACTCGCCGCCACGCGGCGGAGGAGAAGTCCGCCACGCGCGAGAGGGTACGCGGGCGAGCTCCTCGTCAGCCTGCCGGCGTTGACGGCCGCGCTGTTCATGGGCGCGGTCCTGCTCACGATCTTCCCTCCGGGGCTGCTGACGCTCGACACCACCCCCGCGGGGGGAGACTTCGCGAGCCAGGTCGTCGCGCTCCGCCACCTCCGGGAAGAGCTGCTCCCCAACGGGCGCGTGTACGGCTGGAGCCACGAGCAGTATGCGGGCTTCCCCCTGTTCGTCTTCTACTTCCCGCTCGCGTTCCTCGTCGTCGTGCTGGTGAGCCTCGTGACTCCGCTCACGGTCGCTCTCAAGCTCGGCTCACTGCTGGGGCCGGTGCTCCTCGCACCCGCATGGTGGCTGACGCTGCGCTGGCTCGGGCCTCCGCTCGCGGCGCGCTGGTGCGCCCCCGGAGCCGCGCTGGCATTCCTGCTGATCGAGGAGCAGTCCGTCTGGGGCGGTAACCTCGCGAGCCTGCTCGCCGGTAAGTTCGCCTACGCCCTCGGCTATCCGCTCGCCTGGCTCGCCATGGGCCAGGCCTGGAAGACGAGGGACCGGAGCTCCGGCTGGTGGCCGGTCCCCGTCCTCCTCGCCCTCACCGGCCTCGCCCACGGCTACACGCTGCTCTGCGCCGCGGTGGGGGTGCTGCTGCTCGGAATGCATCCGCGGCTGTGGTGGCGGCGCTGGTGGCACGTCGGCCGCTCCGGCATCCTCGCCTTCGGCCTGCTCGCGTGGTGGCTGCTGCCGCTGCTCTGGAACCTTCCCTTGGACGAACGGCTTCCGCGAGCGCTGGGAGCTCACGGGTCTCGATCAGCTGCTGCCCCCCGCGGTCTGGCCGGCGTGTGCGCTCCTCGCGGCGGGGGTCGTGCGGCGCCTGGCGCGGCGGCAATCACCCCTCCCCGGCGCCCTCGGCTGGCTGGCCGCGTTCACGGGAGCCCTGTTCGCGGTGTACGAGCTCGGCTACAGCCTGGGCGTGGTCGACGTCCGTTTCCTGCCGATGCTGCACGCGCGCTGCTGCTCGCCGGCTGCTGGGAGCTCGGGCTCCTCATCGAGCTCGCGAGGCCACGGCTGCGCCCGGCGCTGGCTGCCGCGGCCGTGGCGACGGCGTCGTGTCTCGCCGCTGCCGGCGTCGAGTACGTGCCCGCGTGGGCGCGCTGGAACCTGAGCGGGATGGAGCGCAAGGCGCGCTGGCGGGATTACGCGGGCGTGATGCGGCACGTCGCGGGCGCCGTCGGAGATCCGCGCGTGGCCTTCGAGCATCACCC
>JBHENL010000100.1:0-7553 GCA_046262075.1 Gemmatimonadota bacterium | reverse complement strand
CCCGCGGGGACCCGCCGCGGACGCGGACCTGCTCCCCGGCGACCAGATCCTCGCGGTGGCGGGCTCGCCCGTGACCCGGATCGAGGACGTGCAGGCGCGGGCGGCGGAGCGCACGCCCGGTGTTCCGCTCTCGCTGCGCGTCTTTCGTGGGGGCCAGCAGCACCGGGTCGTGGTCGTCCCGCGGCTGCGCGCCCGCGCGATCGATGTCGTCGTCACTGACCAACCCTGGGTCGTGAACGCCTTCGCCCGCCGCGACGGCGTCTTCGTGCCGACCGGGATCCTGCAGCTGCTCCCCACCGACCACGAGCTCGCGGTGGTGATCGGCCACGAGCTCGCGCACCTGGTGCGGGGGCATCTGGCGGCCAGCTATCGAACCGCACGGGGAGCGGCCTTCTCGCGCGACCTGGAGCGAGAGGCAGATCGCGTCGGGCTGGAGCTCGCGCACCGGGCGGGCTACCACCCGGCGGCGGGGGTGAACCTCTGGAGCACGCTGGCGCGGGTCCGGGGCGCCTTCACGCGCGAGTGGCTCTCGTCGCATCCCGGATACGCGGAGCGGCGCAGGACGGCGGCGGCGATCGCGCGCAGGCTGCGCTCGGAGCAGATCCTGAGAGCGGTGCTCCCGAGGCTCCCGCTGCTCCCGGTCACGTCGACCGCGCCGTAGAGGCTACGGCAGCAGGCTCTCCTCCGCGTCGCTGCCCTCGTCGATCCCCTCGAAGAGCACGGTGGAGAGATAGCGCTCCCCGGTGTCCGGGAGCATCGCCAGCAGCACCGAGCCCTCCGCCGCCCGCTCGGCCACCTTTCGCGCGGCGGCGAACGTGCCGCCCGAGGAGATCCCGCAGAAGATCCCCTCCTTCGTCGCCAGCTCCCACGCGGCGTCACGCGCCTCGAGATCGGAGACCGGCACGATCTCGTCGTAGATGTCGCGGTTCAGCACGGCCGGGATGAAGTCGGGCGTCCAGCCCTGGATCTTGTGCGGCTGCCACTCGCGGCCGGAGAGCAGGGCCGCGCCCTCCGGCTCGGTCACGACGATGTGGATGTCCGGGCGTGCCGTCTTCAGCATCTCCCCGGCGCCCGTCAGCGTCCCGCCTGTGCCGTAGCCCGTGACCCAGACGTCGAGCCGCCGCCCGGCGAAGTCGCGCAGGATCTCGGGACCGGTCGTGTTGCGGTGGTACTCGGGGTTGGCGGGGTTCTCGAACTGACGGGCCAGGAACCAGCCGTGCTTCTCGGCGAGCTCCTCCGCCTTGCGCACCATGCCCGTTCCGCGCTCAGCCGCGGGCGTCAGGAGCACGCGCGCTCCCAGCACGCGCATGAGCTTCCTGCGCTCCACGGAGAAGCTGTCGGACATCACCGCCACGAACGGGTGTCCCTTCACCGCGCACACCATCGCCAGGGCGATTCCCGTGTTGCCGGAGGTGGCCTCGACCACCGTCTGACCGGGCTTCAGCGTCCCGCGGCGCTCAGCGTCCTCGACGATGGCGATCGCCAGGCGATCCTTCACCGACGAGAGCGGATTGAAGGCCTCGCACTTCACGAACATCGTCACGTGCGGCGGCGCGATACGGTTTATCCGGACGATCGGCGTGTTGCCGATCGTGCCTAGGATCGTCTCGTGGATCATCGTCGGCCTTCGAGCTGGAGGGATGTGGAAGCTATCGCGGCGCTCTCTCGTGCAGCCCGCCGGGAAGCACGCCGTCGGGGCCGTACTTCGCCCGCAGGGCATCCACGGCGCGCGACAGGGCACGCTCCCGCGGAGTCTCGTCCTCCCGGCGGTCGTCCGCGAACAGCCCGGGCGCCTCGGCGCCGGAGCTCAGCGACGACAGCGCCACCCCGAGCAGCCGCGCGGGCATGCGTCGCGCTTGGCGCAGCCGCCGCAGCAGGTCGCGCGCCACGCTGTACACGACGCGCTCGGACCCCACGCCTCGGGCCAGCGTGCGGCTCGCCTGGCGCCGGCGGAAGTCCGCGTCCCTTATACGCACCGTGACGGTCCGCGCGTCCAACCCCTGGCCTCGGAGGTCGGATGCCGCGCGCACGACCAGCCTGAGGAGCTCCCGCTCGAGGTCCTCGTCGGCGTCCAGATCCGCCGCGAAGGTCTCGTCGCGGCTGATGCTCACGGCGCGGAGGCGGGGCCGCACCGGGTCCGCGTCGCGCCCGCTCGCCCGCTCGTGCAGCCACGCTCCCAGCCGGTCTCCGAGCGCCGATCGGAGCTCCACCGTACCGCGCCGCAGCACGTCGGAGACGTCGCGCAGCCCGAGCTCCGCCAGGCGCTGCTGCAGCCGTGGCCCGACCTGCGGCAGGTCCCCGAGTGCCAGGCCGGCCAGGAACTCGGCCTCGGCGCCGGGCTGCACCACGTGCACGCCGCTGCCGGCGTCGGCCCCCGAGGGTTTCGCCCTCTGCACGGCCAGCTTGGCCACGAGCTTCGACGTACCCCCTCCGACGGAGATCGAGAGCCCCGTCTCGCGCGAGACCGCCGCGCGGATGCGCTGCCCGGTCGCGGCGAGGGGCTCTCCGCGGTACAGCGTGCTCGTGCCGCCCAGGTCCAGGAACCACTCGTCGATGCTCGCCGCCTCGACCACCGGCGTGAATCGCTCCAGCACCGCCTGGACCGCCCGCGACGCCTCGGCGCAGGCCCGGCGCGGGATGGGGACGCAGAGCGCCCCGGGGCAGAGCCGGAGTGCCGTGGCAGTCGGCATCGCCGAGCGCACGCCGAAGAGCCGCGTCTCGTAGGAGGCCGAGCAGACGACGCCGCGGCTCTCCGCCGCGCCCCCCACGATGAGTAACCGGGCCCGCCCCGCACCCTCGGGATCCACCCTCCGCGCCACCGCCACGTAGAACGCGTCGACGTCGGCGAGCAGGATCCGCCGCGGAGCCGCCCGCACGCCGCCGGTCACGGAGCTCCGCCCGGGCTGCGGCGGCGCGTCACGGCACGAACGTGACCGGGAGGTTCACGGGGGTGCTGACGTTCCCCTCCGCGTCCTCGACGGCGAAGCTCAGCGTCACCGGACCGCTGAGGCAGGGGTCGGTCCCCGCGCAGAAGATCTCGAACCCGATGCTGCCCTGGGTCTGACCCGCGACGTCGGTATCGAACTCGAACGGATCGAACGCGCCGTTCGGATCCGAGAGCTCGTTCACCCGCAGCCGCGTCACGTCGCCATCCGGGTCGGTGAACGCGACGCTGCCTCCGGTGCGCGTTCCCGGGCGTGCGGGAATCGTGGTCGGAAAGCTCACCGAGGTGATCGTCGGGGGTGTTCCGGGTGAGTCGTCCACGAACCCCGCGAAGGGGCTGAAGGCGGAGACCTGACCTCCGATGCCCACCCGCCGGGCCTGCAGGCTGGCACGCCCCCGGGCCGGCTGGATCAGGCGGATGTCGCCCAGCTCCTGGATCGTACCGGCCGCCGTCAGGCGGGCGATCGTCAGGTCCTCGGGCTCCACACCGTCGGGCAGAGCGTCGGCGTCGAAGAAGATCTGCACGCGCACGGGCACGCGGAACGTCAGCCCGTCGGGCCCGAACCGGTAGACCCTGGCCGCGAGTCTCTTCGCGGCGAACTGCGGGGGTACGTCGGCCGGATCCACGCGCCGGATCGTGATCCGTCTGCGGGCGTCGAGCGCGCCGGCCGGCACGATCACCTCGCCGTCCCCGTCCGCAGACTCCACGCGCCCCCCTTCGGGGCCCACCTCCTCCTCACCCGAGCCGGTGGGGCCGTCGTCCCCGCAGGCGAGCGAGAGCGCCAGGAGAAGGGTGATGGCGACCGGCGCGAACACGGCTGCCGAAAGCCCGGCGCCCCGAGGACCTGCAGGCATGCTCCCCCCTAGATCGAATCCCGGGTTTTCATCGAGTGAATCGGCTACGGTAGTGCCGTTGCCGCGGGGGGAGTAGAGGCAGCGGGATGATCCTTCCCTTTCCGCGAGCCACGCTCTATGGAGTGCCCGCTGCTCCGCTGGAGAGCCGGCGCCATCCGCCTCGACCGGGTCCGCTGACGATGCTCTGCCCCGCCTGCAACGCCGCCAACCGCGAAGGTCGGCGGTTCTGCGCCCTGTGCGGTCGCTCGCTCGTGGCGCGCTGTGGCGCGTGCGGGTTCGAGAACGAGCCCGATGAGCGCTTTTGCGGCGGCTGCGGAAGCATCCTCCATGCGGCCGGCGCCGGCTCCGACCGCGGCGCCTCGCTCCGCCCGGCCGCGGAGCCCTCGCTCGATCGGCGGCTGCACTCGCCCGAGGCGCGACAGGGAGAGCGCAAGCAGGTGACGGTCCTCTTCGCCGACATCCGCGGCTCGCTGGAGCTGCTGCAAGGTCGCGATCCGGAGGAGGCCCGGGAGATCCTCGACCCGGCGCTCCAGGCCATGACCGAGGCGGTGCACCGCTACGAGGGCACCGTAAACAACCTCCTGGGGGACGGGATCATGGCCCTCTTCGGCGCCCCAGTGGCGCACGAGGAGCACGCCACCCGCGCCTGCTATGCCGCGCTGGCGCTGCAGTCGCGCATCCAGGCCTATAACGAGGAGCTCCGCCCCCGCCACGGCATCGAGGTGCAGGCCCGCGTCGGCCTCCACTCTGGGGAGGTCGTCGTCCGCGCGCTCGAGGGCGACGTGCTCGACTACTCCGCCATCGGCGAGACGACCCACGTCGCTTCGCGCATGGAGCAGCTCGCCGCGCCCGGCACGATCCGGCTGACCGAGGCGACCTTCCGGCTGGCGGAGGGCTCGATCCGCGTGCGACCGCTCGGCGCCGTGCCGGTGCGGGGGCTGCAGGCTGCGGTCGGCATGTACGAGCTGATCGGTGCGGAGTCGCGACCCCGGCGCCTGGACGCGGCGGGGACCCTCGGCTTCACGCGCTTCGTGGGACGCGGCGCGGAGATCGAGGCCCTGGGGCGCCCCGCCGCGGCCGCGGCGGCCGGTCGGGGGCAGCTGGTCGCGCTGGTCGGGGAGCCGGGTGTGGGCAAGTCGCGCCTTCTGTGGGAGTTCGTCCGCTCGCCGATCCTCCGCAGCTGGAAGGTGCTGGAGGGCTTCTCGAGCTCCTACGGCACCTCCACCGCCTACTTCCCTCTCGTGGAGCTGCTCAAGGGGTACTTCCGCGTCGAGCCGCAGGACGACGCCCGCACCGTCCGTGAGAAGGTCACCGGCAAGCTGCTGCTGCTCGACGAGTCGCTGCAGGCCGCGCAGCCAGCGTTATTCGCGCTCCTCCACGTCGGCGTGGAGGACGCCGAATGGCAGCGGCTCGAGAGCCGGCACCGCCGGCGGCGCACGCTCGACGCGGTGAAGCGGCTGCTCCTGCTGGAGAGCCGCGTGCAGCCGCTGTGCATCGTGATCGAGGACCTCCACTGGATCGATGCCGAGACGGAGGCGCTCCTGGGGGAGCTCGCCGACGCGCTCGGAACCGGCCGCCTGCTGCTGCTCGTCAGCTACCGGCCGGAGTATCGCCACGACTGGGGCGGACGCGGCTCCTACACCCAGGTTCGCATAGACCCGCTGCCGCCCGAGACGGCGGACGAGCTCCTGGGGGTGCTCCTGGGAGACGATCCGGACCTGGACTCCCTCAAGGCCTTCCTGGTGAGCCGCACCGAGGGCAATCCCTTCTTCCTCGAGCAGACCGTGCGCACGCTCGAGGAGACCGGCGCGCTGACCGGGTCGCGCGGGAGCTACCGGCTCGGCAGGCCGCTGCGTGAGATCCGGGTGCCGAACACCGTTCAGGCCGTGCTCGCGGCGCGCATCGACCGGCTGGAGCCCGACGAGAAGCGGTTGCTCCAGAGTGCCGCGGTGATCGGACGCGAGATCCCCTTCCCGCTCCTCCAGAGGATCGCCGACGCCGCGGAGGAGGTCACCCATCGGGCGCTGGCGCGACTGACCCGCGCCGAGTTCCTGTACGAGACGAGCCTCTTCCCCGAGCTCGAGTACACGTTCCGCCACGCCCTCGCGGCCCAGGTCGCGTACGGAATGCTCCTCCAGGAACGCCGGCGCGTCCTCCACCGCAGGATCTTCGAGGCCATGGAGGAGCTCTACGCCGACCGGCTCGAGCAGGTCGTAGAGCGGCTGGCGGAGCACGCCGAGAAGGCGGAAGCCTGGGAGCCCGCGTCGCGCTACCTGCACCGCGCCGGCGTCCGCGTCGCCTCACGCTCCGGCCACCGCGAGGCGGTGGCGCTCTTCGAGCGCGCGCTCGACGCGCTGGCGCGACAGCCCGAGACGCACGAGACCCTGGCTCTCGGGATCGACGTGCGCTCGGAGCTCCGGGGCTCGCTCGTGCCGCTGGGCGAGCTGGACCGCCTGGTGGCCTGCCTGCACGAGGCCGAGGCCCTCGCCAGGCGCCTCGGAGACGCCCCGCGGCTGGGGCGCATCTCCGGCCAGCTGGCGAACTACCACTGGCTGCGCGGCGAGTACGAACGCGCGATCGAGGCCGGCGACGCGGCCCTGTCGATCGCCGCCCAGACGCAGGACGAGAAGCTGCGGATCGCCGCCACGTTCTACCTCGGTCAGGCGTACTTCAACCGGGGCGACTACCGGCGGGCCGCGGAGTTCAACCTGACGAACCTGCGGGCCCTCGAGGATGCCTCCGGCGACGCCGGCCCGGCGTCGTCCTTTCTCGTCCTGGCGCACACGTGGCTCGTCTGGTCCCTGGCCGAGCTAGGCGAGTTCGGCTCCGGCGGCCGGCGCGCGGAGGAAGGCCTGCGGCAGGCGGAGGCGTCGCGCTCGCCGTTCATCCTGACGCACGCGTACATCGCATCGGGGTGTCTGGCCCTTCGCAGGCTCGACCCCGCCGCCGCGACGCGCGACCTGGAGACGGCACTCGGGCTGTGCCGGACGTACGACTTCCCGGTGTTCCTGCACCTCATCTACCCCGTGCTGGGCAGCGCCTATGCCCTCTCGGGCCGGCTGAAGGAGGGCATGTCGATGCTGGAGCGCTCCGTCCAGCAGGCGGAGTCGATGAAGGTCATGGCCGGGCAGTCGCTTCGGCTCACCTGGCTCGCCGAGGCCTACCTGCTGGCCGGACGCAGCGACGACGCAGCGCGGGTGTGCGCCACCGGCCTCGCGCTGGCGCGCGAGATCCACGAACAGGGCTACGAGGCGTGGGCGCTCAGGCTGCAGGGGGAGATCGCCGCCCAGGCCGAGCCGCCCGACCTGGAGGCTGGCGAGGCGGCGTTCTCCAGCGGGCTGGAGCTCGGCACCGCCCTCGGCATGCGCCCGGTCGCGGCGCAGTGCCACCGCGGCCTCGCGGCGCTCTACCGCCGAGTGGGGGCCGAGGAGCCCGCGACCCCGCACCTGGCCGCGGCCGCCGATCTGTTCCGCGAGATGGGCATCGAGGAGACACCCGACCCGGCGGCGAGTGCGACGGGCGGCCAGGGAGGTGCATGACCGAGAGCGGGGCGAGACCTGCGGCCGGCAGTACAACCTGAGCAACCGGAGCATCGAGCTGATCGCGGCGAGCAGGGGCATCGTGGGCGTGATCTTCTGCGACCACTGGATGCGCGAGTCACCCCAGCTCGAGGAGCGTGACAAGTTCGACGACGTGATGGGCCGGCACCTGCTGCGGGTCCGCGACGCGGGCGGATATTCGTGCGCCGCGATCGG
>JBHENL010000099.1:0-5534 GCA_046262075.1 Gemmatimonadota bacterium | reverse complement strand
CGGCAGGTGCGGCTGATCGCGGAGGTCTACGACGTGCGCGACGGCACCAAACTGGGGCAGGACCAGGTCGAGGGCTCGCCGGACGAGATCCTGACGCTGGTGGACCGGCTGTCCGTGGAGGTACTGCGGCAGATCCTCTCGGCCGAGGACGCCCACGTCGAGCTGGGCCAGCTGCCGGACGTGGACCTCGCGCGGGTCACGACCGGCTCGCTGCCAGCGCTCAAGGCGTTCCTCCAGGGGGAGGCGCTGATCCGCCGGTCCCGCTTCGGCGAGGCGACGGAGCGCTTCCGGGCCGCGGTCGAGGCGGACAGCACCTTCGCGCTGGCGTGGTATCGCCTCGGTACCTCCCGCGGCTGGCTCGAAGGACTGGACGAGGACCACGTGGCGGACTTCCGGCGCGCCGCGGAGCTCTCCGCGCGCCTGCCCGAGCGCGAACGGATGCTGCTGGCGGCAGCGCTGGCCCTCGCCCGCAACGATGCGACCGCGATCGATCTGGCCGAGCGCGCGGTCGAGGAGTACCCCGACGACCCGGAGGCGTGGTATCTGCTGGGCGACGCCCAGTTCCACCTGGGGTTCGTCCGGCTGGCGGCGCGTGACGCTTCGGCGGACGCCTTCCGCAAGGCGCTGGAGCTCGACCCGAACTTCGCGCCGGCCTACATACACCTGCTGCAGATCGCCATGATCCACGAGAACGACAGCGCCGCGACGACTCGTCTGCTGCGGCTGTACCACGGCGTGGCCGCCGAGAGCGAGTACGACGTCGCGGCGAGGGTGGCCTACGACTTCGTCTTCGGAGACGCCGACACCACCGACGCCCGGGCTGCGGCCGACACGATCGGCCAGGCGGTGATGCAACCCCTGATGTTCTTCCTGGGACATCCGGCCGGACTGCGCGCTCAGGGCGTCCTGCTGCACGAGATCAGGGAGTTGCCGCATCCCGCGGCGCAGATCGGAGGCACGATCGGGCTCGCGTGGAACAGCCTCGCCCGGGGACGCCTGCGCGAGCTCCAGGACGTGCTGGACGATCCGCGGCTACCGCCCGGCATGCGGCAGGACGTACTCCTGCAGGCCGCGCTCGCGGCTTTCCCGCTCCCGCCGGCGACCTTCGAGTCGGCGCTGGCGCTGACGGCGGTGGACACGACTTCTGCCGAGGACCTCCTGGAGGCCGGCGCCTACGCCGCGCTGAAGGGCCAGCCGGAAGACGACCGCAGGGCACGCGAGGCGCTCGAGCGTCTCGGCAACCGAGCTTCCGCCAGCGGCGACACGGCCGCGGCGGCCAGCGTCTCGGCGATGAGCCGTACGCTGGAGGGGGTGGAGCTCATGCAGGCGGGACGCTTCGCCGAAGCCACCGAGCTGCTGGAGCAGACGCGGCGCGGGCTCGGAGGCAACGAGGACCGCGTCGGTCTCGCCGTTGCCTTGACCTACGTCATCGGGGACGGCCTGCTGCGCGCTGGGCAGCCGGCGGAGGCGCTTCCGTACCTGCTGGCGTTTCCGTTCCCGACACCGCTGCTGTACCTGCGCCTCGGGCAAGCCTACGAGGCGGAGGAGCGCTTCGACGAGGCCCGGGAGGCATACCAGCTGTTCGTCCTCGGCTGGCGCGACGCCGATCCCGAGCTGCAGCCGCGGGTGCGGGAAGCGCAGGCGGCGATCCGGCGGCTCTCGAGCGTGATCCAGGAGTAGGCCGGGCGGCGCGGACCTACGCGGCCGGACCACGCGGCGTGAGGGACGGCGTCAGCTCCGCTCCACGATGCGCTGCAGGACGCGCTTGGCGTAATCCTTGTCCCATTCGGCGAGATTCTCGCGGGCGGTGACCTCGACCTTCGTGGTCCCGGGAGCCTCGCGCTCGAAGCGGACGGTCACGTCCAGGTCGCCCTTCTGGCCCTGGATCTCGCGCTCGTCGCCGCCGCGTTCGGTCTCCGTCTTCGTCACCTCGATGCCTTCGGCGGCGAAGGTCTGCTCGATGGCGTCCGCGACATCGTTCACGCTCGCGTCGACCAGGGATTCGGCGCCGCGCGAGGTGACGTAGATCGCCCCGCCGGCGCCCGCGCCCGCGGCGGCGAGGAAGCAGCCGGGCAGGAGCGCCGCGACGAGTAGCGCGGCCAACGTGAGCGAGCGCGGGGACCGCTGCGCGCAAGCGGGCATGGGGTCCTCCTTGCAGGGTGGTCGCCGACGCCCCACGGTGCGGCCTGCACACGCGGCTCCGGCGAGATCGAGAGGAGCATAAGGCCGCAGGTGACGCCGCGCCATGTGCTCTTCCCGGATGACGCAGCTCAGTCCTCCGGCTTCTCGGGTGGAGGCAGCGACGCCAGGAAGTCGTGCTCGAAGCGCCGGCCGTAGTCCTCCACGAGCGACTGCACGCGCGCGGCGTCGTCCGAGGCGACGATGAGCCCGGCGTGGTGCCGCTTGGATAGACGTCGGACGACCTCGGGCGCGTCGTACGCGGAGGTGTCCGGCGATTCCTGGCGTGCCAGCGAGAGCACGAGGCCGGCATGGCCTCCGCGCACCTCCGGCAGGCGATACGGATGCTGCCGCGTGGATGTCTCGAGCCGCGCCCACTCCCGCCACAGCTGGACGCCCGCGGCAGCTTCAACGACATCGGCGATGTAGGCGCCGCCGACCCGTGCTGCGGCTTCGATGAAGTGGAGCTCGCCGCTCGAGCGCTCGCGCAGGAACTCGACGTGCACGACGCCCCGGACGAGACCGAGTGCTTCGACGACGCGCCGGTTGGCCTCGAGCAGCTCCGCGTGCTCGGAAGTGGACCGGTCGACCGTGCACGTCGTCGCGACTCCGCCCTGATGGGCCACGTGCATGGGCGGACGCCCGTATCGGTGCGCGGCGGCGAAGAGAACCCTTCGGCCCTCCACGATCCCGTCGACGTGATAGACGTCGCCGGGGAGCAGCTCCTCGAGCAGGCGCAGGGGCCGCTCGTCGCCGAGCCTCTCGATCAGCGTCCACAGCGCCGCCGCGTCGTCCACCCGCCGAATGCCGATCGCCGCGGCCGACGACCTGGGCTTCACCAGCCATGGAGCGGGCACGCGGGAGACGTACTCCCGGACCGCTCCGTCGTTGAAGAGCGGTGTGAAGCGCGGGATCCGTATCCCGTGCTCCTCCGCGCGCATCCGCATCGCGAGCTTGTCACGAAAGTAGCGGGCGGTCGTGCTCCCCATGCCGGGGATGCGCAGGTGCTCCCGGATCGCGGCCGCCACCTCCAGGTCGAACTCGTCCAGCGGGACGACCCGCTCGATCCGGCGTGAGCGCGCCAGCCAGCTCACGCCCTTCAGGACGTCCGCCTCGCGGGTGAGGTCCGGCATCACCCGGAGCTCGTCCACGCTCTCCCGCGGCCAGGGCTTCCCCGCGTGCTTCTCGCTGGTCAGGAGGAGCACGAACCATCCGCGCCGCTTGCACTCGCGGAGGAACTCCTCGCCCTTGAAATAGCTGGCGAGGCAGAGGATCGTGCGTGGCGTGCCGGCGGTCATGGGGCGTAGACTAGCTCTGCCGCCGCGAGGCGTCACGCACTCCCCAGCTTTCGGCGATCGGCTCATGGAAAGAGTCCTCTCCCGCACCCAATCCGAGCTCGTGGGCCTGGAGCGCCGCTTGGTGCTCCGGGTGCGCGACGCCATCGAGCGCGCCGACGGCCCGCCGGAGGACGTGCGCCGGCTGGCGGCGCTGGTTCACGAGATGGACGAGCTCTTCCTGCTCGTGATCGTGGGCGAGTACAACAGCGGCAAGTCCACGTTCATCAACGCGCTCCTCGGGGACGAGGTCTTCGAGATGGGCGACCTCCCGACCACGCGCTCGATCTCGATCCTGCGGTTCGGGGAGCCCGGCCCCGCCGAGCCGGCTGGCGAGCACCTGCGGGTGCAGCGCTATCCGGTGGAGTTCCTGCAGGACCTCGAGATCGTCGACACGCCCGGCACGAACTCGATCGAGCGTATGGAGGAGGCGCTGACGCGCGAGTTCGTCCCGCGCTCGGACCTCGTGCTCTTCGTGACCAGCCTGCTGCAGCCGCTGACGGCGAGCGAGCTGGACTTCCTGAGCCACATCCGGGAGTGGGGTAAGAAGACCGTCTTCGTCGTGAACGGCATCGACCGTCGCAACTCCGACGAGCAGCTCGACCGCGTGCGAGAATACCTGGAGAAGGAGATCGTCTCCCGGCTCGGCGGCCCCGCGCCGGCGGTGTACCTGATCAGCGCGCTGGAGGCGCTGCGCGCGAAGCTCGCGGCGCGGCGCGCCAATCGGGGCACGGTGGGGGACGGAGCAGGCACGCGCACAGCGTCTGCGAGCGAGGGAATGCTGGCCGGATTGGATTCCCGCAACGAGTACCCGCTGCTGGAGCGTTACGTCCTCGAGACCCTCCGCCAGACCGAGCGCGTCCGGCTGAAGCTGCTGAGCCCGCTGGGCGTTCTGCGCAACGTGATGCAGCACAATCTCGCAGCACTCGAGGGGCGGCAGGAGATCGTGCGCGAGGACGGCCGCATCCTGGTCTCGATCCGGGAGCAGCTCGACCGCTACGTCGCGGAGATGCAGGCCGACTCGGGCCGCTACCTGTCGGACGTGCGCAACGTGCTCTACGACCTGGAGCGGCGTGGCAAGAACTGGTTCGAGGATACCATCCGGATCTCGAACGTGGGCTTGCTGCGCAACAAGGACGCAGTCGAGAACCGCTTCCGCAACGAGGTCGTCGCCGACGCGCCGCGGGAGATCGAGGAGGTCGTGCACCGGATGGTGGACTGGATGGTGCGGAACAACCTGAAGCTGTGGAACGCAGCCCTCGCCGAGCTGGAGGCGCACGGCGAACGGCTGCGCAAGAAGGGCGCCCTGGCACCCCAGGCCGGCACCGAGTTCCACTACAACCGCGAGGACCTCTTCGCGCGTTTGCGCAATCCGGTGGAGGCACGGCTCGGCAAGTTCGACGCCGACCGCGAGGCGCGAGAGATCGTGAACGCCGTGAACGAGTCCATCGCTCAGACGTTCGGTGTCGAGGTGCTGGCGGTCGGTCTGGGTGCCGTGCTCGTCGCGATCTTCACGACGGCCGTGCTCGACGTCTCCGGCGTGCTCACCGCCACGCTGCTGGCCCTCGCCGGCTGGCTCATCCTGCCGGCCCGCCGGAAGAAGCTCATTCGCGAGCTCGAGGCGACCGTCGCCAAGCTGAACGCCGACCTGACGGAGCTCCTCTCCGCCAGCTTCAAGGAGCAGCTGACGCGCTACGAGCAGCAGCTGCTGGAAGTGGTCCAGCCCTACGAGCGCTTCCTCGAGACCGAGCGCGAGAAGCTGGAGCGGGCGCTGACCGAGCTGCGGGAGGCGGAGGGGGAGGTAGACGCGCTGGAGAAGAGGGTGGAGGCGGCGTTCCCGGAGGGCGTGCCTGCTTGAAATCAGTAGAGATCGTTGATTTTCGCGATGTCGCCCGTGAACAGGTCGCGCTTCTTCGTCTCCCCTTCGGTTGCAAAACGGTACATGGTCTCCTCGGTGCACGAGTCGGAGGGGTGACCCATCCCCATCGCGTGGCCGAGCTCGTGGACGACGATGTTGAGCAG
>JBHENL010000098.1:0-14267 GCA_046262075.1 Gemmatimonadota bacterium | reverse complement strand
TGGCGGACCTCGCCGGCGAGGGCCTCGCGGCCGCGCTGAGCGACGTCCGTGTGGACCTGGTGAGCCACCACGCGGCGCAGATCGACGTCCGCGTCTCGGTGGCGGACCCCGTGCGGGACGCTCGGGTAAACCTGGTCGGGCTCCTGAACCTCCTCGAGGTCCTGCGTGCAGAAGACCTGCCGCCCCTCGTCTTCGCCTCCTCGGGTGGGGTCATGTACGGGGAGGCCGAGGTGATCCCCACGCCCGAGGGCGCGCCGAAGCAGCTCTTCTCGCCCTACGGCGTGGCCAAGCTCGCGAGCGAGTACTACTTGCAGTATTATGCCCGCGTGTACGGCCTCCGCTACGCCGCTCTCCGCTACAGCAACGTGTACGGCCCACGCCAGAACCCCGAGGGGGAAGCCGGCGTCGTGGCGATCTTCTCCGGCAAGGCCCTGCGGGACGAGCCGCTCACCGTCTACGGCACCGGGGAGCAGGATCGCGACTTCGTCTACGTCGGGGACGTGGCCGAGGCGAACTGGCTCGCCAGCCGCGCCTTGACCGGCGGGGCGCCTTCGCCCGCTCCGGAGCCGGAGAGCGCCGGGGGCCCCGCCGCGCGGACGTCCGAGGAGCCCGTGGACGAGCCCGCGTTCAACGTGGCCACCGGCCAGGCGACGACGGTGCTGGAGCTGGCGCAGGCCTTCGGTCGGCTCGCCGGAAGGGAGCTCGAGGTGCGCAGGGCGCCGCCGCGATCGGGCGAGCTCCTGCACTCCACGCTCGACTGCTCCAAGGCCGCGAGCCGACTCGGGTGGTCCGCCCGGACGCCGCTCCACGAGGGGCTGGACGCCACCTACCGCTTCTTCCAGCGCGCACGAACCGGCCAACACGCACGAGGGACCGACGCATGACGGTGCTCCAGGGCCTGACCGCCATCGCCGCGACGCTGCAGCAGCCGGCGCTCGAGACCGGGGGGGCGCCGAACCTCTGGGTCATGATCCAGATCTCGGACCTGATGACGAAGATCATCCTCGTCATCCTGCTGTTCTTCTCGATCCTCTCGTGGGCGATCATCCTGCGGAAGTTCCGCGCCTTCCGCCGGCTCCGGCAGCAGCGGCAGCAGTTCTTCCACGTCTTCGAGCGCCGCGAGGGGCTCGCCGACGCCTACCAGGCGACGCTGTCGCTCCCCGACAATTCCTTCAGCGAGGTCTTCAAGGCCGGCGTGCGCGAGCTGCGGCACCTGACGCAGGGGCCCGAGCGTCCCGCGGCCCAGGCCGCCTCGCTGGCGGACTTCGACGAGCGCGGCACCGCCACGGCGACCGTGCCCAAGGCCGCGGCCGTGTCGCTCCTCGAGAAGGAGCTGATCGCGATGACCCTCGAGCGCGAGGCCGCCCGGCAGGTCGAGGAGTACGAGCGCCACCTGCCGTTCCTGGCCACGACCGGCAGCGTTTCGCCGTTCTTCGGCCTGCTGGGGACCGTGTGGGGGATCATGGACGCGTTCGTGAACCTGGGCGTGCGCGGCGGGGGCAACATCAACGTCGTGGCCCCGGGCGTCGCCGCCGCGCTGGTCGCCACCGCCGCGGGTCTGGCGGTCGCGATCCCGGCCGTGATCGCCTACAACTACTTCCTCAGCGAGGTGAAGGTCCTGAACGACGACATGCGCAACTTCTCCACCGAGCTGGTGAACGTGATCGTCCGCGACTACCGGCTCCGGTAGCGCCGTCCATGGCGTTTGGACGCACCGGCAAGGAGATGACGCCGATGGCCGACATCAACGTCACCGCGCTCGTGGACGTGATGATCGTGCTGCTCGTCATCTTCATGATCACCGCCCCGATGATGCAGGGTGGGGTGGACGTCCGGCTGCCCCAGGCCACGACCACGCCGCTCGAGCAGTCGGAGGCGCTCGTCGTCACGGTGACCGCCGAGGGCCAGACCTTCATCGACGAGGCCGAGGTCCGCGCCGGAGCGCTGGGCCAGGTGCTGCAGCAGATGGTCGCCGCACGCGGCACGGAGCGCATCTACTTCCGCGCCGACGAGCGGGCGCCGTGGGGATCGGTCGCGAAGGCGCTCGCCGACGTGCGCGCCGTCGGGATCGAGAACGTGGGGGTGGTGCTGGAGCCGGAGGCGGAAGGCGCGGGCACCTGACGCTGGACTGAGGGTCCGTTGCGGCGCGCACTCACCATCTCGTCGGCGCTCCACCTGCTGGTCCTGGTGGCGCTCGTCCTCAGCGGAGGACTGCTCTCACGCGATCCCCGCTACCCTCCCGTCTACCAGGTGAACCTGATCGCCGCCCCGCGCGACGAGACGCTGCGCCGGCGGCGCCAGCCTGCGCCGCGCGTGGAGCGCGAGCCCGAGGCCCAGCCGGAGACGGCGCCCGAGCCCGAGCCCGAGATCCTCGAGGAGCCCGAGGAGCTCGTCCCCGAGGAGAACGCGCCCCCGCCCGAGCCCGACGAGGCCGAGCCCGAGCCGGCGCCCGAGGGCCCCGAGACGCCCGTCGAGGAGGAGCCGCCCGAGGCCGAGAACCCCACGCCCGACGCCGGCGGCAACGAGGCCGCGCTCGACCTCACGATCGAGGGACGGCCGTTCCCCTTCCCCGGCTATCTCGAGCGGCTGGTGAACAAGATCGGCCGCAACTGGCAGCGCACCGCCAACCGCCGCGAGGCGCGGGCGCTGGTCTACTTCCGCGTGGAACGCACCGGCAAGGTGAGCGGTATCGAGATCGAGGAGAGCTCGGGGGATTTCCTCTTCGACCAGGCGGCGCTGCGCGCCGTCTCCGACGCGAGCCCCATGCCTCCGCTGCCCGATGGCTACGACAGCGACTACCTGGGGGTGTACTTTGACTTCAACGAAGAGACGCGCTAGCGCGTTGCTCCTGGCACTCGCGGCGGCGCTCTCCGCGGCGACCTCCGTCGGCGCGCAGCAGAGCGTCCGCACGGGGCTCACGCGCTACATCGACCAGCAGATCAACCTGGCCGTGGACGAGTTCGCCGGCGGCGCGGGCCGCGAGGCGGCGAACATCGTGGCCGAGGACCTGCGCTTCAGCCGCTACTTCAACGTGCTGGACGCCGACGCCGCGCGCGGGCTCGTCCCGGCGGCCTCGGGCGGGGTGAACTACGAGGGCTGGTCGGCCTTCGGGACGCGCTACGTGGTGGCCGGGGAGGTGGCCGGCCCCAGCCTGCGCATCACCGTGCACGACGTGGCGAACCAGTCGCCGGTGTTCACGCGCGAGTACCCCGCGGTGTCGGCCTCGGACCGGAAGTTCCGCGCCTACGCGCACGCCATCTCGAACGACGTCATCAAGGAGCTCACGGGCGAGCCCGGGATGGCGCTCACGAAGATCGCCTTCGCCAGCCGGCGCCGGCGCGAGAAGGAGATCTACGTCTCGGACTACGACGGCTTCAACGCCTACGCCGTGACGCGCACCGACACGATCAACCTGACCCCGGCCTGGTCCAAGGCGGGGGACCGCATCTGCTACACGACCTTCGAGCGCGGCAACCCCGACCTGTTCTGCGTCTCCTCGGGCGGGGGGTCGTCCACGGCGATGGCCACGTTCCGCGGGCTCAACATCGCGCCCTCGTGGTCGCCGGACGGGCGCCGGCTGGCGATGACGCTCACGAAGGACGGCAACCCCGAGATCTACGTGATGGACGTGGGCGCCAAGAAGCTGACGCGACTCACCTACAACCTCGGCATCGACACCGCGCCCTCGTGGTCGCCCTCGGGCAGCGAGATCGTCTTCGAGTCCGACCGGGCGGGCGGGCCCCACATCTACGTGATGGACGCCGGCGGCTCCAACGTGCGCCGGCTCTCGTTCGACACCAGCGACAACCACTCGCCGGCCTGGTCGCCCAAGGGCGACCTGATCGCCTACGTCGGCAAGCGCGGCGGCGGCGACTTCCAGCTCTTCACCGTCGAGGCCGGCACGGGAGAGAACCTGACGCAGCTCACGCTCACGGGCTCGAACGAGGACCCGGCCTGGTCGTCCGACGGGCTGCACCTGGCGTTCAGCTCCACGCGCCAGGGCGGGGCCAGCAACATCTTCACCATGACCTGGGACGGACAGGAGATCCGGCAGATCACGCGCGGCGGAGGCTACATCACGCCGGACTGGTCGCCGCTGTTCACGACGCCCTGACGGCTCTTCCCGCTCCGAGCGGCGCGAGGCTCCGGTGCAGGAGACGTGGGCTTGGGATTGCCGGTCCCGGAGAGTCCCATTAAGTTCCGGCCCAAACCGAACGCCAATAATGCGATAGCTGCACCGGGCCTCGTTTGGGGGGCGGGTGCGAGGCCCGAACTTTTCCCGGAGGGAAGGCACATGCCAAGCGTTCCGCGCAAGCCCGTGGTCGGCCCGGCGCTGCTCGCCATCCTCGTCTTCGCGCTCGTCGCCGACGGCTGCTCCCGGAGGAGGGCCCCCGAGACCGACGTCACCACCACGACCGGCGGGGCCGACACCACCGCCATGGCGCCGGCGGGGGAGACGGACCGCGCGGCGGACGTGATGGCCGACCGGATCGCCGCGGCCCGCGCGACGATCAGCGAGCGCATCTACTTCGACTTCAACCGCTCCGAGGTCCGTGCCGATTCGCGCGACGTGCTGGCGCGCAAGGTGGACGCCATGAACGAGCTGCCCGAGATCGCGATCCGCATCGAGGGCCACGCCGACGAGCGCGGCACGGTCGAGTACAACCTGGCCCTCGGCGAGCGGCGCGCGCAGGCGGCGAAGGACTACCTCGTGAACGCCGGGATCGACCCGAGCCGGATCACCACGATCAGCTACGGCGAGGAGCAGCCGGCCATCGACGAGAGCAACGAGTCGGCGTGGGCCGAGAACCGGCGCTACGAGTTCGTGATCACGTCGGCGCCCGGCGAAGGCTTCTGACCTCGATGGATCCGCGCGCGCGCAACGCGGCGGCGCGGCCCGCCGCATGGGCGGGGCTGCTCCTGCTCGTGTCCGCGCTCGGCGGCTGCGGCGCCACGAAGGAGGACGTCGTCCGGCTCGAGACGACGGCCGAGGACCAGCACGGGCAGATGCGCCAGGAGCTCTCGGCGACGCGGCAGTCGCTCGAGCAGCTCGCGGGCGCCCTGCGCCAGCTGCGCGCCGACCTCGCCGCCGGAATGGACGAGGTGAACAACCGCATGGGGATCGTCGAGAGCCTCATGCGCGACAACGAGCAGATGTTCCAGCGCTTCCAGCGCCGCCTGCAGGAGAGCGAGCAGCGGCAGCGCATGGCGGTGCCCGACACGGCGGGCGGGGGGACCCTCCTCCCGCCCGCGGAGGGCGCCGAGGGTCAGCCTCCCGGTGCGGGAGAGGACGAGCGCGCCGCGGGCCCCGCGGCGGGAGCGCCGAGCGAGGTGGACCTCTACAACGCCGCCCTCAGCGACTACCAGGCCGGGCGCTACGACCTGGCCGTGGCGGGCTTCCGCGAGTACCTGCGGCTGTATCCCGACGGCGCGAGCCCCGACAACGCGCAGTTCTGGATCGGCAAGATCCACCTCGATCAGGGCGAGCACGACGAGGCCATCGACGCCTTGGAGCGCCTGCTCGCCGCCTACCCCGAGACGGACAAGGCGGCGCAGGCCACGTTCTACCTGGGGAACGCCAATCGCGCGCGCGGGAACGAGGAGCGCGCGCGCGCGTACTACCGCGAGGTGATCGAGCGCTACCCCGCGTCCCAGGAGTCCCAGCTCGCGCGCCGGGAGCTGGACCGCTAGCACCTACGCTCGCAACGGCCCCGAGGCGGGCGCATGCGCTGTCCGTTCTGCGGCTCCACCGAGGATCGCGTGGTGGACTCACGCTCCAGCCGCGAGGGACGCGCCGTGCGGCGGCGGCGCGAGTGCCTGGCCTGCAGCCAGCGCTTCACGACCTACGAGTACGTCGAGTCCATCCCCCGCCAAGTCATCAAACGCGACGGTGTGCGCGAGCCCTACGACCGGCAGAAGATCCTCCGCGGCCTGCTCACCGCCTGCACGAAGCGCCCCATCACCGTCCAGGACCTGGAGTCGATCGTGCACCGCATCGAGGAGCGGCTGGACGGGCTGGAGGGCCCCGAGGTGGAGAGCCGCCGCATCGGCGAGATGGTGATGGAGGAGCTGCAGCGGCTCGACCCCGTGGCCTACGTGCGCTTCGCGTCGGTCTACCGGAAGTTCCAGGACGCGACCGACTTCGCCGAGGAGCTCAAGGAGCTCGCCGAGGGCAAGAACCCGCCCGCATGACCTCGACTCGCCGCCGCGCGGCATGACGCGCCGCCCGCGCCCCCCCTCCCACGAGGAGATGCCGTTCCTCGACCACCTCGAGGAGCTGCGCATCCGGCTGCTCTGGGCGCTGGGGGCGATCGCCGTCGGGGCCCTGATCGGCGTGGCTATCACGATGGAGCTGGGCCTGATGGAGCTCCTCGTGCGCCCGATCCAGCCCTACCTGCCCACCGGGCGCTTGATCTTCACGAGCCCGACCGAGGCGTTCCTCGTCACCTTCAAGGTGGGGCTGTTCCTGGGGATCCTGCTGGCGCTGCCGGTGGTCTTCTGGCAGTTCTGGCGCTTCGTGGCGCCGGGGCTCCTCGAGCGCGAGCGCAGGGTGTTCATCCCCGCCGTGGCGGGCTCGCTGGTGCTCTTCGCCGGCGGCGTGGCGCTGGCCTTCTGGATCGTGATCCCGCTGGGGCTGCGCTTCTTCCTCACCTTCCAGAGCGAGGCCTACCAGCCGTTCATCTCGGTGGGTGAGTACCTGAGCTTCACGATGCACGTGGCGCTCGCCTTCGGGCTGGTGTTCGAGACCCCGCTGGTCGTGATCCTGCTCTCGTACCTGGGGATCCTGAGCCCGCGCACGCTGACCCGCTATCGCCGGCACGCGGTGGTGGCGATCGCGGTGCTCTCGGCGGTCTTCACGCCCTCGCCCGACGCGCTCTCGATGCTGCTCATGTTCTTCCCCTTCTTCCTGCTCTACGAGGCGAGCGTCCAGGTCTCGCTCGGGATCGAGCGCCGCCGCGAGCGCGAGCGGGCGCGGGAGGCCCGCCGCGACCCCGCGGCGGCCGGCCCGCCGCTCGAGCCCTTCGAGGAGGAGAGCCTGCCTCCCATGACGCGGGGCGGCTGAGGCCCGTGCGCGCCGCCTGGATCGCCGCGGTGGCGCTGCTCGGCGGCGGCCTGCTCGCCCCGGCCGGGGCCCAGCAGCCCGACACGCTCGGCGCTCCGGGGGACACGGTCGCGACCCCCGCCGACTCCGCGGCGGCGGCGGTCGCCGGTTCCGCCGCGGCGCCTGCGCCGGCCGATTCCGTCGCGGCGCCGGCCCCACCCGGCCCCGCGCCGGCAGCCGGAGCGCCGCCGGGCGCTTCTCCCGCCGACACCTCCTCGGGCGACCCGCTCTACGACCAGCTCGCCGCCGACGCCCGCCCGGGACAGATCAACTACAGAGCCGACCGGCTCACGCTCTATCCGTCCGACCAGGTGATCCTGCTCTCCGGCAACGCCACCGCGCAGCAGGACTCGACCGTGGCCACGGCGTCGCGCATCGCCTACGTGCGCGACGAGAACATCATCCAGGCGTTCGGGGGGGCGAGCGTGCGCAAGGGCGCCAACAGCCTCGAGGCCGACACGCTCTTCTACGACCAGGGCGAGGGGATCGTGACCACCTTCGGCGCCTCCACGCTGCGCGAGACGGGGCAGACGGTCGAAGGCGAGAACCTGCGCTACAGCATGGACCGGCAGAGCGGCGTGCTCGCGGCGGGGCGCACGGAGTACGACCGCTGGTTCCTGCGCGGCGAGGACATGCAGAAGATCGGCGAGCGCACCTTCGTCGTGGACGAGGGCACCTTCACGACCGACCCCGAGGACCCACCCGACTACCACTTCGCCGCGCAGAACATCAAGCTCCGGCAGGAGGACGTGATCGTCGCGCGGCCGGTGGTCCTGTACGTCTCGGACGTGCCGATCTTCTACCTGCCTTGGTACCTCGAGCCGCTGGGGCAGGGCCGCAAGTCGGGGATCCTGCGGCCCAAGATCGGGCTGAACACGCTGATCAACGCCAGCGGCGAGGAGCGCAACGTCCAGGACCTGGGCTTCTACTGGGCGATCAGCGAGTTCATGGACGCCCAGGTCGCGCTCGACTGGTTCTCGGAGTCGCGCACGATCCTGCGCTTCGACTACCGCTACGCGCTGCGCTACATCCTGCGCGGACAGGCGCACTACGAGCAGGTCTGGAACCGCAACCGCGACTCCAAGGACACGCTGCTGCGCCTCTCGCACAACCACGACTTCGATCCCTCGACGCAGCTGCAGGTGGACGGCAACATCTCCACCTCGCGCCAGTTCTTCGACGACAACTCGTTCGACCCCGACCGCCTGCTCCAGCGCGCGCTGCGCTCGAACGCGTCCTTCTCGCGGCGCTTCACGTGGGGGAACCTCACCGTCGGCGCCTTCTCGGACTTCCAGCTCCAGCAGGAGCGCACCGACTTCAAGATCCCGCAGCTGAACCTGTCGCTGAACACGCGGCCGCTCTTCCCCGGCAGCCGCCTGGAGGCCGGCTGGAAGAGGAACCTCCAGGTCGGCGCCGCCACGAGCTTCGACTGGGACTACTCCACGCAGGGCGACAGCCTGACCGGCGAGGACGAGGTGATCCGCAACACCCAGACCTCGGTCACGCGCGCGACGCTGAGCGGACCCTTCGACCTGCTGGGCTTCATCAACGTCACGCCGTCGGTGGACGTGAGCGAGATCCTCTTCAACAACCGCGTCCTGCCCGACCCGCCGCCCGACACTCCGATCGAGACCGAGACGCCCGAGTTCGGCCACCTGGAGCAGGTGGGCGCGAGCCTGTCGCTGGCGGCGAACGTGTTCCGGGTGTTCCAGGGCGGCCCGGGACCGATCACGAAGCTGCGCCACACGCTCGCCCCCCAGCTGAGCCTGCGCTACCAGCCTTCCACGCGCGCGCGTGAGGAGCTGCCGCTCGGCTTCCCGGGCGGAGGCGGACAGGAGGTGATGACCGCCGCCTTCACGCTGCGCAACGACCTGGACGTGAAGGTCCGCGAGACGACGGCCAGGGCCCGCCGACGCGAGGAGGAGGAGGAGCGGCTGCGCCGCGCCCGCGAGGCCGGCCTGCTGCGCCCGCGGGGCGAGCTGACCTTCGAGGAGCAGGCGCGGCTGGACTCGATGGCGCTCGCCGACAGCCTCGCGGAGGTGCAGGACCGGGTGCGCGAGGACTCGCTCGACGTGCAGGAGGATCGGCTCGAGGAGAGCGTCGAGGAGCAGACGACGCCGGACGCGGCGCTGGAGGAGGCCGCGGCGGCCGAGGAGCAGCGCGGCGTGGAGGGCGGGCGCGGGGCGCTGCCCGACGAGGAGGAGGGCCTCGAGGAGCAGGAGTTCACCGAGCGCACGGTCCGGCTGTTCTCGCTCACGAACCGCACGAGCTTCGACTTCGTGAGGAACCGCGACCCGCGGCTCCTGGGACTCTCGAGGCTGACGACCGACCTGAGCTCGAACGTGAGCTCCGCCGTGTCGGTCGGGATCAGCGTCACGCACGACCTCGTGGAGGTGCGCGACCTGGGGGAGGACCGCGGCACCGAGGAGGCGTTCGATCCGTTCCTCTCGGGCGTGAACACCGTCGTGCGCTTCGGTGGCAGCGGCAGCCGGCGCGGGTTCGAGGGGAATCGGGAGGGACGCGGCCGGCGCGAGGAGGTTACCGACGCCGAGGGCGGGCAGGGGGCGTTCTCGGACGGGGTCGGCCTCGGCGACCAGGCGCCGGGGTTCGAGACCATCCAGAGCTCGTCGCTCGGCCGCTGGGACGTGGACCTGACCCACAGCCTCAGCCGCGCGCGGGCCCAGGAGAGCCGCCAGAGCCTGCGCTTCGGCACGAGCTTCAGCCCGACGCAGAACTGGAGCCTGCGCTACCGGACGGGCTTCAACATCAGCGACGGCGAGTTCCAGGATCAGTCCGTCTCGCTCGTGCGCGACCTGAACCGCTGGCAGGCCACCCTGAACCTGAGCGTGTTCCCGCAGGAGCCGCAGGACCGGGTGCTGGTCGAGTTCGCCGTGTTCCTGCGCGACATCCCCGACCTGCGGATCCCCTACCGCACCCGGCGCGAGTAGCGCGGCCGGCGGAACTTCCCCGGGTGGGCCGGCGTACGAAGATGCGCCTCGGCGGCCTCCCGGCCGGTCCGGCGGCCGAACCCGAAAGGAGCCCCCCTGGCGTGACGCGCACCCCCTCCCTCTCGCGGGCTTTCGCCCCGCTCCTGCTCACGGGCTGGCTCCTGGCCGCCTGCGACGACGACAACGACGAATTCTTCAACGGCGGCCGCCCCGACGCGCCGATCAACGTCGACTCCTTCACCGGCGACGGCGAGGTGATCCTCGTGTGGGACTCCCCCGGCGGGGGAATCGAGTCGTTCAACGTCTACGCCTTCATCGACGAGACGGACGACTTCGAGGTGATCGGGATCAGCACCTCGACCGCGTTCGTGGACAACGACGTCGTGAACGGCGAGACGTACCGCTACCGCGTCACGTCGGTGGACTTCGACGGCGACGAGTCGGACTTCTCGCAGGAGGCCTTCGACACGCCACGTCCCGACGAGTACAACGTGCTCGTCGAGTCGTTGCAGGCGGACCCGCAGGAGGCCGGTTTCGACCTGACCTCCGGCCGAGTCGTCCCGGCGGACTCGCCGGCGGCCACCTTCCGCTTCGACGAGGCCGGCGGCCAGCCGCGGATCGTGCCGCTGAACGGCGCGGAGGTGCTGAACGTGGGGTTCGTGGAGCAGCTGTCCTGCCGAGGTGCCACCGACTGCACCCAGGTGGGCTTCGCGCCCGAGTCGGGGTACTTCCCCGAGGCGACGCTCGCGAACGTCGGCGACGCCTACGTCTTCCGGATCCCCACGAGCGGCGGCCGCTTCTTCGGCGTGATCCGCGTGTCGCACACGGTCGAGGGCCTGATGGTCTTCGATTGGGCGTTCCAGCCCGACGAGGGGAACCGCGAGCTGCTGCGCCGGCCGAGGCCGAGCCGCTCCTAGCCGTTCAGCCCCAGAGCCTCGCCTGCAGGGCCCGGAAGTCGCGCAGGATCTCTTCCTGCCGCGGGTGCCGTCCCTCGGTCACGATCGTCCGGCCGCCCACCGTGACCTCGCGGACCAGCGCGGGAGATCCGGCGACCAGCAGGTGCTCCGCCACGGAGTCCGGCGGCGCCCCGGCGAGGGCGGGATGCGAGCCGTCCAGCACCACCCGGTCGCCCGCCGCACCCGCGTCCGCTCCCCATCCCGCGGCAGCCAGTCCCCCCGCGGTGGCGATCTCGATCAGCTCGCCCGCGGGGGCGACGCCCACGCGGCGGCCGAAGCGCAGCCGCTCCCGATAGTCCAGCTCCCGGAGCTCGGAAAAGGGGTCGATCGCCGAGTGGCTGTCGGTCCCGAGGCACAGCGGCACGCCGGCCGCCACGAGGCTGGTGGCGGGGGCGAACCCGTCCGCCAGGTTGGCCTCGGTCGAGGGGCACGCGCACACGCGAGCCCCGGAGCCGACCAGCAGCTCGATCTCCTCCGGCGTCAGATGGATCGCGTGAACCGCCGTGAAGCGCTCCCGCAGAGCACCCACGTCGGCCAGCAGCTCCACCGGCCGGCGGCCGTGCTCCGCCAGGCACGCGTCGACCTCGCCGGTCTGCTCCGCCACGTGCATGTGGAGCGGCAGGCTCTGCGCCGATCCCCACGCCGATAGCTCGCGCAGCCACTCGGCCGGGAGCGCTCGCACGGAGTGGAGTGCGAGGCCGAAGGTCGCCAGCGGCGTGCCGGCGATGGCCTCGCGCAACGCCTCGGCGCGCTGCACGAACGCCGCGACGGAGCCGTCGGCGAAGCGCCGCTGCGCCTGGTCGAGGTCGCGCTTCCAGCCGCCCCGCGCGTAGGCGGTCTCGAGCAGACAGATCCTGAGGCCGACCTCCGCCGCCGCCTCCAGGACGGCGTGCGCCATCGCGTTCGGGTCGTCGTGCGGCCTGCCGGCGGGGTCGTGGTGCAGGTAGTGGAACTCGACCACGCCCGTGAAGCCGGCGAGCGCCATCTCGAGGAACGCCGCGCGCGAGGCCACCCGCACGTCGTCGGGGTCGAGCCGCAGCGCCGCCCGGTACATCCGCTCGCGCCAGCCCCAGAAGTCGTCGCCGCGCCCCTCGACGCGCCCGCGCAGCACGCGCTGGAAGGCGTGCGAGTGGGCGTTCACGAATCCCGGCAGCACGAGGTCGGCCGGCGTGGCCGAGGAGGCGCGCGCGGCGGGATCCGCCCCCACCTGGGCGGGTGGAGCCGCCTCGAAGGCGCCGCCGCGAAAGACGAGCCGGGGCCTGGAGAACCCGTGCATCCCGCATCCTCCTCGGGGACTCTACCGCTGTCGAGACTGGCCCGGTCGAGCCCCGCGAGCGGCGGACCTCACCAGCCCGGCTGTCGAGACGCCCTCCTGCCTCGGGTCAAGTAGCTGGCCTTCAACGACTTCGAGAAGGCGTGCGCGACGAGATCGGGGGTAGCTCCCGCGGCCGGCCTGCCCGCGTCGGCTTCGAGCCAGGGGTGGCACGCTAGTTGTACGACCGACGCATCGCGGCGCGACTGCCGCCCGGCAAAGCCCCGCGCCGGGCTCGCTCCGCCGCCTCATTCGACTGGAGAGCATGGCCACTCCGCTGTTCCTGAGCACGCTGGTCGTCCAGACCACCGCGACGCTCTTCCTGTTCCTGGTATTCCTGGTCCTCTTCCGCCACTCGCGGCGGCTCTACTTCGTCTACTGGACCGCCGGCTGGTTCGTGCTGGGGCTGGGGCTGCTGGCGCTCTCGCTGCTCGTGGGTCTCGCCCCCGCCGAGCCCGCGCGCTCGCTGCTCCTGTCGGTGCGCCAGTCGAGCACGGGCTTCGCCACGCTGCTCGTCTTCTTCGCCACCCGCGCGTTCGTCACCGGCCGCGCGGTGCGGCCGTGGGCCTGGAGCCTCTTCGCGCTGCCCGCGGCGTACTTCGCGCTGAGCGCCGGGGGCCCCTCGGCGCTGGCCTGGGCCAGCACGACGCCGCGCCACCTGCTCTTCGCCGTCTCGCTGTGGACCTCGGGTGCGCTGTTCTACCGCCTCGGGCGCCGCGAACGCAAGGTCGGAGCCGGCCTCCTCGCGGCGTCCTTCGCCCTCTGGGGCCTGCAGCAGGCGCACTACGCGGCCGTGTACTTCATCTCCGGGTGGCAGGCTCCGCACCTGGAGTGGGTGGGTTTCCTCGACACCGTGATCGTCGTGCTCGTGTCGCTGGGCATGATCCGCTTCGCGCTCGACGAGGACCGCTCGCAGCTGCTGGACTCCACGCGCAAGCTGGAGATCTCGGAGCAGCGCCTGCAGGACCTGGCCATGCGCGACCCGCTGACCGGCCTCTTCAACCGCCGCCACTTCGAGCAGGTCGCCCCGCAGATCGAGGCCCAGGTGCTGCGCCTGAGCTTCCCGGTTGCGGTCGCCGTCGTCGACCTGAACTACTTCAAGGAGACGAACGACCGCGACGGCCACCAGCGCGGCGACCAGATCCTGTGCGCGTTCGCCGAGTTCCTGCGTCGCGAGACGCGCAGCGCCGACCTGCCCTTCCGCTGGGGCGGAGACGAGTTCCTGCTGCTGATGGTGGACCTCTCCGGGGCCGACGTCGCGGACAAGGCCGAGCAGCTGCGAGCGGGCTGGGAGCGCGTGCGCCACCAGCTCGGGACGGACGTCTCCCTGGCGATGGGCTGGTCGCTGCTGGAAGAGGACGGCCTGGAGGCCGCGATCCGGCGCGCCGACCGGCGCATGTACGGCGACAAGCGGGCGCGGCGTCGCGCCGGGGCCGCCCAGACGTGAGAGGCGCCAGGCGTGGCGCTGCCAGCCGCCGTCTCGTCGAGCCGCCGGCGCGCCGCGTTTCCCGGTCCCGGGGAGGCGGACCGGCGCCGCTGCGACGCCCCTCCCGCCGGCCTGCCGCGACCGATTTCCGTCGCCCCGCCGGAACGCCTCTGTCCGCTTCCCATGCGTCCGGCGTCCTTCCCTTGGCCTCGCCGCCGCCGCTCTCCCGGGCAACGTGGCGCCGGGGCGCGAAGTCCGGCCTCTGGCACGCTCTCTGCCTTCTCCCGCGCGCACCCGAGTCGCCCTCGAACGCACACCGCGGAGAGACCGTCGTGAACGAGCCGCTGCAGGAGGAAGTCGTCCGGTACCTGTCGAGCACCGGTGAGTGCTGGTGGACCGCCCGCCGCATCGGCACCGTGCTCCCGCACGCCGCCGGCGAGATCGAGAACGTCCTCGAGACCTGCTGGCACGAGGGGCTGCTGCGCCGCAAGCGCGGCGTGGGTGGCACCTACGAGTACCAGGC
>JBHENL010000097.1:0-16254 GCA_046262075.1 Gemmatimonadota bacterium | reverse complement strand
CATCCCGGAATGGGGGCGCTCCCGCCGAGACCACCGGCATCGCGCTCGGACCCACGTGCGACGCCGACGCGAAGAGCCCCGAGCGGCTGGACCTCGAGGCGCGCTGGGAGGGAGACCAGGTGCGAGTGACCGGAACCGTCGCCGGCGGGGCCGGAAACGCGCTCAGCCTGGGGCTCTCGCAGGGCGGTCGCTTCGTGTACGACCACGTCTTCAAGGCCGACCTGATGGGGGTCCTCGACCTGGAGGAGGACGCCGTCGACCTCGTGACGGTCGACAACGAGCCTTCGCGCTCCGAGCAGGCGGCCTTCGCCCGCACCGGCGCCGCGCCGCTCGAAGCGGGCCTTCCCGTCTGCCTCGACGCGCTGCTCTACGAGAAGGGGAGCCTGGACCTGCTGGCGGTGCGGCACCTGGAGGTGGAAGGTACGCCGGATGGACCCGGCTCCTGAGTATCTCGGTCGACACGAAGTTCGCGGTCCACGAGATTCGTGACATGGTGCGAACGTCCTCGTCTACTGGCGCGACGCCGCCGACGAGGTCAAGCAGATGCAAGCGCGGGGTTGGCTCGAGCTCCTTTGGACCAGGCGTGCCGGACGCCTGAGCATCCAGGTGCTGCAGGAGTACTGACCCTCGGCCGGTGAGGGGCTTCAGGGTAGTTCCGCCGTTCATTCGCCGGCTCCAGACGCTACATTCAGTCGCCCGAGCCCCTGCACGTCCGGCTCGGCCGTCCGGCACCCCGTCCGCCGCGGGCACCCAGGAGCAGCCATGACCGACTCCGTCCAGACCGCCGGTCCCGTTCCGCCCGCCGCGCGCACTCCGGCCGCCGTCCGGCCGCGGTTGGGGGCCACGTCGCGGCGCGACGCGTGGTGGCTGCAGCCGGTGCTGGTCGCACTGGGGCTGGCGGCCTTCGGCGTCTACTCCACCTGGGCCGCGTTCCAGGGCGTGAACTACGAGTGGGGCCCCGTGGAGGGGCTGCCGGTCTACCTCTCTCCGTTCTACTCGCCGCTCTTCACGCCGGAGTGGTGGCCGCTCTCGCCCGCGCTGCTGATCCTCTGGGCGCCGCTGGGCTTCCGCGCCACCTGCTACTACTACCGCAAGGCGTACTACCGCGCGTTCTTCCTCGATCCGCCCGCCTGCGCCGTCGGCGAGGCCCGCGGCCACGGGTACAGGGGCGAGACGGCCTTCCCGTTCATCCTCCAGAACGTGCATCGCTACTTCCTGTACCTGGCGCTGATCTTCATCGGGATCCTCTCCTACGACGCGGCGCTGGCGTTCACGCGCTGGCCGCGCGCGGGCGGCGGCACGGGCTTCGGCGCTGGACTGGGCTCGCTGATCATGCTCGCGAACGTGATCCTGCTCGCCGGCTATACGTTCGGCTGCCATTCCCTGCGCCACGCCGTCGCCGGGAAGCTCGACTGCTTCTCGTGCGGGGCGCTGGGTGGCGCGCGCTACGATCTCTGGCGGGGTGTGAACGTGCTGAACCAGCGCCACATGCTGTGGGCCTGGATGAGCCTCACCTCGGTCGGCGTCACCGACCTCTACATCCGGCTCGTGGCCTCGGGGGTCGTGGCCGACCCGCGGCTGCTGTGATGCCGGCTCCGCTCGCGTCCTGCGCGCTCGCGTGACCCAGCCGTACGAGACGCACGAGCACGACGTCCTGGTCATCGGCGCCGGCGGCGCCGGCCTGCGCGCGGCGATCGAGGCCGCCGACCAGGGCCTGCGCGTCGGCGTCGTCTGCAAGTCCCTGCTCGGCAAGGCCCACACGGTGATGGCCGAGGGCGGCGTGGCGGCGGCGCTCGCGAACGTGGACGAGGCCGACGACTGGAGGACGCACTTCCGCGACACGATGCTCGGCGGCAAGCTCCTGAACGACTGGCGCATGGCGCAACTCCACGCGCAGGAGGCGCCGGAGCGGGTGCGCGAGCTCGAGCGCTGGGGAGCCGTCTTCGACCGCACGCCGGACGGTCGCATCCTGCAGCGTGCCTTCGGCGGCCACACGCACAAGCGCCTCGCGCACGTCGGCGACCGCACCGGCCTCGAGATGATCCGCACGCTGCAGGACCGGACGGTGAGTGCGGGCTGCGACGTCTTCATGGAGTGCACGGTCACCCGGCTCCTGAAGGACGGCGACCGCGTGTGCGGCGCCTTCGCCTACTGGCGCGAGAGCGGCCGGTTCGTGGTCTTCCGCGCCAGGGCGGTGGTACTCGCCACCGGTGGCATCGGCAAGGCGTACCGCATCACCTCCAACTCCTGGGAGTACACGGCGGACGGCCACGTGCTGGCGTGGGAGGCGGGTGCGGAGCTGATCGACCTGGAGTTCGTGCAGTTCCACCCCACCGGCATGGTGTGGCCGCCGGGAGTGATGGGGATCCTGGTCACCGAGGCCGTGCGCGGCGAGGGCGGGATCCTCCGCAACGCGGAGGGGTTCCGCTTCATGGAGAAGTACGATCCCCGGCGCATGGAGCTCTCCACGCGCGACCAGGTGGCGCGCGCGATCTACACCGAGGTGAAGGAGGGGCGCGGCAGCCCGCACGGCGGCGTCTTCCTCGACATCTCGCACAAGCCGGCCGACTACGTGAAGACGAAGCTGCCCAGCATGTACCACCAGTTCCTGGAGCTCGCCGACGTGGACATCACGCAAGCACCGATGGAGGTGGGGCCCACGACGCACTACGTCATGGGCGGAGTGCGGGTCGACGCGGATTCGGGCGCGAGCACGATCCCGGGGCTCTTCGCCGCGGGCGAGGTCGCCGGCGGCATGCACGGCGCCAACCGGCTGGGCGGCAACTCGCTCTCCGACCTGCTGGTCTTCGGGCGCCGCGCCGGGGCCGGGGCCGCCGCCTTCGCGAGCGAGAGCGCGGAGCTCCCGCCCGTCGACCCGAAGCAGGTGCGCCAGGCGGGCGAGGAGATGGTCGCGCCGTTCGAGCGGCAGGGCGAGAACCCCTACGCGCTGCACCGCGAGCTGCAGGAGCTGATGCAGCGCAGCGTGGGGATCTTCCGCACCGCCGAGGACCTCCGGCAGGGCATCCAGGCCCTGGCCGGGCTCCGCGAGCGGGCACGCGTGGTGCGCGTGGAGGGCTCGCGCCACTTCAACCCCGGCTGGCATCTCGCCCGCGACCTCCAGAGCCTGCTCGTGATCTCCGAGGCCGTGGCGCGGAGCGCCCTGCTTCGAGAGGAGAGCCGGGGCGCGCACGCGCGGCTCGACTTCCCGGGCCTGGACGAGCGGCTCGGCACGGTGAACACGGTCGTCACGAGGGACGGCGACGAGCTGCGGGTCTCTCAGAAGCCCCTCCGCCCGATGCCCGACGACCTTCGCGCGCTCGTGGAGGGGCCGGTGGCCGCGCCCACGCGCGCCGACATGCTCCAGCGGCAGCCGAAGCCCGAGAAGATCGACGAGGCGAAGGGCGGCTCCACCGACAGGAGACCATGAGGCGATGACCTCCACTCCTCATCAGGCGATGACCTCCACTCCCCTTCCGCGGGCCGGGGCGCTGCTCGCGATGGCCGCGGCGGCGGCGTTCCTCGGCGCACCCTGGGTGCTCCCGGCGCAGGAACGTGAGCCTCCTCGACCGGGTGCCGAGACGGGCGCGATCCGCCCGCCGGCCGGGGCGCCGATCGCCGGCCTGGAGGGCCTCGACCACGTCGTGATCGGCGTGAACGACCTTGCCGGCGCGATCCAGGCCTATCGCCGGCTGGGCTTCCAGGTGGCGGACGTTCGCGGTGCGCTCCCCGGCGGGCCGGGGGCGCTGGTGGACCTGGGCGGCGGCTGGCTGGAGTTCGCCGCGGCTCCGGACTCTGCCGGCGTGGCCCGGCCCTACACGTTCGAGGGTGGGCTCGGGATGGCCTGGCGCGTGCGCGCCCTGGATGCCGCGGTGGACAGCCTCGGCGGCCGCGGAGTGCCCTTCGCGGAGACGGCGTCGGGACGGGACGCAACGCCCTGGCGGTTCGCCGCACCCGACGTGCAGCCCGTCTCCGGCACGTCCGTCTACCTGGTGCAGGTCGACGACGCGAGGCTCGCGGAGCTGGTGGATGGGGTCGTGGAGGGATCTCCGCTCGAGGGTCGGGTCGTCGAGCATCCCAACGGGGCCCGCGGCCTGGCTTACGTGACGATCGCGGTGCGCTCGTTCCGGGAGCCCTCCGAGATCCTTCGCGAGTGGGGTCTCGATCCCCTGCCGGACGTGGAGGACCCGCGCGGAGGCCGCACCGTCGAGGTGGAGTTGCCCCGCGGAAGGCTGTTCCTCACCGCGCCCTCGAGTGGAGGGGGGATCAACGACTTCCTGGAGGAGCGGCGCGCGATGGCGCCCCCCGTCGGCGACCGCTACTACGAGGGCAGCATCCTCTCGATCGGTCTGGCCGTCGAGGACCTCGACGAGACGGTCGAGTTCCTGGACGAGCACGGGATCGCGCACGTCTCCATGGATCTGCCCACCGGCGGGCGCACCGAGGTCGTGCAGGGGGCGCCCGGCTGGGCGCTGCGGCTCGAGTTCGTCGAGGCCCCGCGGGGCGCGGAGACCGGCCCCGGAAGCCCCGGCGGAAGCGCCGGGGAGGAGCGCTCCGGCTACCCCCCACCCGGAGGGACGCGATGACGACGGAGGTCATCGAGGCCGCGACGCGCGGCGCCGGAACCGGCAAGCGTGTCACCCTGCGCGTCTTCCGCGGCACGGGCGAGGGCGGGGCGCTGCAGGACTACGAGGTACCCGTCGAGGCGGGCATGGTGGTCCTCGACGCGCTGCACTGGATCCAGGGCCACCGGCAGCCCGACCTGGCCGTGCGCTGGAACTGCAAGGCCGCGAAGTGCGGCTCCTGCAGCGCGGAGGTGAACGGCAAGCCGCGGCTGACCTGCAAGACCCGCCTCGACGACTTCCCCGCCGCCGAGCCGGTCGTGGTCGAGCCGCTGAAGGCCTTCCCGATCGTCAAGGACCTCGTGACCGACGTCTCGTGGAACTACGAGGTGAACAAGCGCATCCGGCCCTTCACGCCGCGCGCGGACGCCGACTGGCGCTTCGAGCAGAAGGACGTCGACCGGGTGCAGGAGTTCCGGAAGTGCATCGAGTGCTTCCTCTGCCAGGACGTCTGCCACGTGCTGCGCACGCACGACAAGAAGGAGGGCTTCGCCGGGCCGCGCTTCATGGTCCGCCTCGCCGGCCTCGAGATGCACCCCATGGACGCGGGCGACCGCATCGAGGAGATCCAGCGCGAGCACGGCGTGGGCTTCTGCAACATCACGTTCTGCTGCACCGAGGTCTGTCCCGAGGGGATCCGCATCACCGACAACGCGATCGTCCCGCTGAAGGAGCGCGTCGTCGACCGCATGTACGACCCGCTGAAGAAGCTCTACCGGATCGTCACCGGGAAGGGATAGAACGGATCTGCGCGGTCAGGCGTGGGCCGCCTCCACGCGCGCCGCCTGCTTCGCCCGCTTGCGCGCGTTCTCGTCCAGCAGGACCTTGCGCAGCCGGATGGACTTGGGCGTGACCTCGACCATCTCGTCGTGGTTCACGTACTCCAGCGCCTCCTCGAGGCTGAAGCGTAGGGGCGGGGCCATGCGCAGCGCCTTGTCGGCGCCCGAGGCGCGCATGTTCGTGAGCCTCTTCCCCTTCTGCACGTTCACGACGATGTCTCCCTCCTTCGACGTCTCACCGACGACCTGGCCGGTGTAGACCGGGTCTCCGGGCTCCACGAAGAACCGGCCGCGGTCCTGCAGCGCGTCGAGCGCGTAGGCCACGGCGTCGCCCTCGCCCATCGAGACCAGCGCGCCGCTCTGCCGCTCCGGCACGGAGCCCTTGAAGTGCTCGTACTCGTAGAATCGATGGTGCATCGTCGCCTCGCCGGAGGTCGCGAGCAGCATCCGGCTGCGCAGTCCGATCAGCCCGCGCGAGGGGACCCGGAACTCCAGGTGGGTATGCGCGCCGCGCGGCTCGATGCTCATGAGCTCGCCCCTGCGCTGCGCGACCATCTCGATGACCCGGCCCGAGTACGACTCCGGCGCGTCCACGGTGAGCACCTCGACCGGCTCGCACTTCCTCCCGCCGATCTCCTTGAAGATCACCTTCGGCTGTCCCACCTGCAGCTCGTAGCCCTCGCGGCGCATCGTCTCGATCAGGATCGAGAGGTGCAGGATGCCGCGGCCCGAGACGCGGAACGTGTCCGGCGAGTGGGTGGGCTCCACGCGCAGCGCGACGTCGCGCTCCAGCTCGCGCGCCAGGCGCTCGGCCAGGTGGCGGCTCGAGACGTAGCGGCCCTCGCGGCCGTAGAAGGGCGAGTTGTTCACGCTGAAGGTCATCATCACCGTCGGCTCGTCCACGGCGAGGAGGGGGAGCGGCTCGGGCTGGTCGGCGTCGGCGATCGTGTCGCCGATGTTCACTCCCTCGACGCCCACGACCGCGCAGAGGTCGCCCGCGACCACGCGGTCGGCGGGCTGCCGCTCGAGGCCCTCGAACGTGAAGAGCTGGCGCACGGCGGCGGGGGCCCCGCTGCCGTCGCGCTTGAGCAGCATCACCGGGCCCGGCGAGAGCGTGCCGCGAAACACGCGTCCGATGCCGATGCGCCCCACGTACTCGGAGTAGTCCAGCGTCGTGACGAGCATCTGCACGGGACCCGCGGGCTGGGGTGGGGCGGGCACGTGGCCGAGGATCGTCTCGAGCAGGGGCGTCAGGTCCTCGCCGCGCTCCCGCGGCTCGAGCGTGGCCCAGCCCTCACGACCCGACGCGTAGACGGTGGGGAAGTCCAGCTGGTCGTCGTCGGCCTCCAGCTCCACGAACAGGTCGAAGATCTCCTCGAGCACCTCCCGGCCGCGCTCGTCCGGCCGGTCGACCTTGTTGATGACCACGACGGGCTTCAGGTGCAGCGCGAGCGCCTTCTGCAGGACGAAGCGGGTCTGCGGCATCGGCCCCTCGAACGCGTCCACGAGCAGCAGCACCCCGTCGGCCATCTTCAGCACGCGCTCCACCTCGCCCCCGAAGTCGGCGTGCCCGGGCGTGTCGATCAGGTTGATCTTCACGCCCCGGAACGGGATCGAGATGTTCTTCGAGAGGATCGTGATCCCGCGCTCGCGCTCGAGCGGGTTCGAGTCGAGGAAGCGCTCGGCCACCACCTGGTTGGTGCGGAACAGGTGTCCTTGCCGCAGGAGCTGGTCCACGAGCGTCGTCTTGCCGTGGTCCACGTGGGCGATGATCGCGATGTTGCGGATCTCGGTCATGACCGCGCCTCCCACGGGTCCTTACGCTCGCGGCCGAGCCGCTCGAGCGTCTCCTCGAGCGCGCGGACGCGTCCCTGCATCCGCAGGATCACCTCCACGCCGTCAGATCCAGCGTCTGATGCGGAAGAAGGCGAGCAGCCCGACCGTGACCGCGAGCATCGCGCCCGAGACGTACCAGATGCCGTTCGGGTCGTCGGCCCACGGCAGGCGGACCATGTTCATCCCGTACCAGCCCGTCACCAGCGTGAGCGGCAGGATGATCGTCGCGATGAGCGTCAGCGCCTTCACGACCTCGTTCGTGCGGCTGGCGGTCTGGGTGAGCGAGATCTCGAGGACGCCCGAGAGCAGGTCGCGGTAGGCCTCGATCATCTCCATCGTTACCACGACGTGATCGTAGACGTCGCGGAAGTAGATCACGAGCTCCGGCGGCACGTAGCGGGTCTCGCGCCGGCTGAGCGCGTTCAGGAGCTCGCGCTGCGCGGACACGGCGCGCCGGAACAGAACGAGGTTGCGCTTGAGCGAGAAGATGCGGGCGAGGCAGGCCGGATCGTTGCGCTCGAGGATCCGGTCCTCCACCTCGTCGATCGTCTCTCCGATCGCGGCGAGCGTGGGCATGAACCGGTCGAGGATGGTGTCGAGCAGCGTGTGCAGGAGGCGCGCCGGCGTGTGCAGCCGGGAGTCGCCCGCGACTCGCGCGGCCACGGCGTCCACGATCTGACGCTTCCCCTCGTGCACGGTGACCAGCCAGCGCTCGCCGAGGAAGACGTCGAGCTCCCGGATCTCGAGCTCGCCGGCCTCCTCGTCGTAGCGGATCGAGTTGGCGATCAGGAACAGGTGGTCGTCGAACGTGTCGAGCTTGGCCAGCTGCGGGTGGTTCCGGCAGTCCTCGACGGCGAGCTCGTGGAACCCGTAGCGGGCCGCCAGCTCGTCCAGCGCGATCCCCGCCGGATCGTCCACGTCGATCCACAGCAGCGATGGCGTATCCGCCAGCACGCGTGTCCCCGGAAGGGCCTTGGCAGCCGCGCTCACCGACGTCATGCTGTAGCCCTCCGCCGCGGGTGAGGGGGGAACGTAGCCGCGGGGAATTCCGGGCACAATCCGAGGCCTGACGCACGTCCGATGTCGAGCCGCGGCCCGCCGTGTGAGCGCTCCCGCATCTCCTTGACAAGGTTGTACACCTCGGATATGCTCGTGCCGCTTTTCGACTTTCGGCGTTCTCGCACGTCGTCCGCTGGCCGGAGCTCGCGCGACGCGCGGGGCTTCGGCCCTTTTGTTTACCTGGAGGGGAGAGCGGCATGCGCATCAAGGGGAAAGTGAAGTGGTTCAACGATCAGAAGGGGTACGGGTTCATCGAGCACGAGGGCGGCAAGGACGTCTTCGTGCACTTCTCCTCCATCCAGGGCGAGGGTTTCAAGAGCCTCTCGGAAAACCAGGAAGTGGAGTTCGAGATCGCCGACGGCCCCAAGGGACCGCAGGCGATCAACGTGCAGAAGCTCTCCTAGCCGCTCCGGAGAGCGCGAACGGCTCGAGGCCCCCGCGGGTGCGGGGGCCTTCGGCGTTCAGTGGCGCTGTCCGAGCCGCGTGAGCCCCTGACCGCGTTCGCGACACCCGCGCCGGCCGCGAAGCGTCGGCTCCCCGAGCGCCGGGAACGGCCCGCAGGTTGCATGCCCGCCTGCGGAACCTCTTCCCGGCCGCCCCATGCGCAGCCCGCTCTTCACCGAGAAGGCCACCACCGCCTGCCTGATGACGGCGCTGAACCTCGCCTGGTTCCTCGCGCTCGACATCCTGGGCGCCCGGCCCGAGCTGTCGCTGCTGGGATGGGCCGGGGCCGCGCCGATCCTGCTCTACCCGCTCCTGGGCCGGGTCGCCGGCGTCGCGCAGCGGCGGACGGAGTCGAGCGTCTGCCCGCAGCGGACGCTGGGCGTCCTGAACTTCCTGCGCGGGCAGATCGATCCATCGGTGCGGACGATCCTGGACTGCTGCGGCCGCCTGGGCGCGCGCGCGAGAGAGGAGAACGGCGACTGGCGCACGGGACAGGAGGCGGCGACCATCCACGCCGAGACGGTCCGCCTGCACGAAGCACTCGCGCGCGCCGTGCAGGGGACGGCGCAGTCGCTCGGCGCACCCGTGGCGCACGTCGGCGAGCCGGATCCGCCGGCGCCGCGCCAGGACCGCCGCGCGGTGACCGGCTACGTGCGACGGGCGAGCAGTCTTGCGAAGCTCCACGGGCTCGGTTAGACATCGCACCCATGCCGCGCCTGCCCCGGATCCCGGTCCCGAACGTGCGCGTGCCCCACATCCCGTTCCGCCTGCGCGTGCTCGCGGCCTGCGTCGGGATCTTCGGGGGCTTCGCACTCCTGATCGTCGCCTTCGCGACGCACAGCCTGCTCCTGACGTTCCTCGCCCTGGGCGGCGTGGGACAGGGCATCGCGACGCTGCTCTTTCCCTACTCCGCCTACCACAGCTAGCCCGCGCTGCTGCGGGGTCTCGGCCCGCGCCGGCCGCTCCCGCGGCCTGGACCCGGCCACAGCGTCAGCGCAGCCCCAGGGTCTCCAGCAACAGGAGCAGCAGGCCCGCCAGCACGGCCGTGGACGGCAGGGTGAAGACCCAGGCCAGCACGATCTTGCCGGCCACGCCCCAACGCACGGCCGAGAGCCGGCGCGTGGCCCCGACTCCCAGGATCGTGCTCGTGATCGTGTGGGTCGTGGAGACCGGTGCCCCGATGGAGGCGGCCCCGAGGAGCACCGCGGTGGCCGCGGTCTCGGCCGCGAAGCCGTTCACCGGCTTCATGTGGTACATCCCCATGCCGAGTGTGCGGATCACTCGCCAGCCGCCCATCGCGGTCCCCAGCGCCATCGCGCTGCCGGCCGCGACGATCACCCACAGCGGTACGTCGAAGGTCTGCAGGTAGCCCCCAGCGATCAGCGCCATCGTGATGATGCCCATCACCTTCTGCGCGTCGTTCGTACCGTGCGAGAAGGCCATCGCGGCCGCCGAGAGGATCTGTCCGGGACCGAATATGCGGTTCACGAGCGTCGGCGTCGCGCGCGCGAAGCCGATGTAGATCAGCGTCATCAGCAGCCCCCCCGCAAGGAAGCCGGCGACCGGCGAGAGGAGCAGCGCCGAGAGCACCTTCACGAGCCCCTCCGACTCGAGCGCCGCCGCCCCGTGGCCGCCCACGACCGCGCCCACCAGCCCGCCGATGAGCGCGTGCGAGGCGCTGACCGGAAGCCCCAGCCACGTCATCGCGACGTTCCAGGTGATGGCCGCCAGGAGAGCCGCCAGGATCACCAGCTGACCGACCAGCTGGGGATCGGCGATGTCGGTGCCGATCGTCTCCGCCACGGCGGTGCCGGCGAAGGCTCCGGCGAAGTTCATGAACGCCGCCATGAGCACGGCCTGCAGGGGCGTCAGCACCTTGGTCGAGACCACGGTCGCGATCGCGTTGGCCGAGTCGTTCCAGCCGTTCGAGAAGTCGAACAGCAGCGCCACGACGATCACGACGAGGATGAACGCGCCGGTCTCAGGCATGCTTCACCAGGATCCCGTCGACCACGTGCGAAACCTTCTCGCACATGTCGACCGCGGTCTCGATCAGCTCGTAGACGTCCTTCCATTTCATGAGCTCCACCGCCGAGAGCCCCTGCTCCTCGAAGAGCCCCGAGAGTGCGACGCGGAACAGCGCGTCGCTCTCGTTCTCGATGCGGTTGATCTCGATCAGGTGCCCGCGGATCTTGGCCTTGTTGCGCTTGTGGTCGTGGAGTTCGAGAAAGACCTTCTCCAGCTCCTCGGCGGCCTTGACGGGGATCGCGCTGAGGCGCGAGGCGTGCTCGCGCGGGCTCTGGATGCCGTACATCCCGATGCGCTGGCCGGCCTCCTCGATGTAGTCCATCACGTTGTCGAGGTTACGCGCGATCGCGTCGATGTCCTCACGATCGAACGGCGTCAGGAACGTGCGGTTCAGCCGGTCGAGGGTGTCGTGAGTGATCAGATCGGCCTCGTGCTCCAGCTCCCGCAGACGTCCGAGTTGCGCATCGGTCGTGCCGGGGTCCCGCACGAGTCCGTGGAGGGTGCGCGCCCCCTCCACGATCACCGCACAGACGCGTTGAAAGAGGGCGAAGAACTTCTCCTCCCGCGGGATGAGCGTGACCACACGTCCTCCTGGTCTGGGGAACTCGGGTGCCGGAGCCGGCAGGGAAAATCGTGACGGAACTGTGAACGTGTTACGAAAGAGTGGAGAAACTAACCTGCTCCCCGGAGGAGGAGGCAAGCCAGAGAGCGATCCGGCGCTCTCCGGAGAGGCCGTTGCGGCCGGGGGACGGCTGCAGCGTGGCGCGACGTGGGCGACGAGCTGACCGGAAGGGCGGTGGTCGTGAGCGGGGCGTCGCGAGGCCTCGGCGCGGCGCTGGCGCGGCGTTTTGCCGAGGCGGGAGCCGCGGTGGCGATCTGCGCCCGCGGGGAGCGGGACCTGCAACGGGTCCGCGACGACGTGCTCGCACGCGGCGTCCGGTGCGTGGCACGGACCTGCGACGTTCGCAGCTTCGAGCAGGTGACGGCGTTCAGAGACACCGTGCTCGAGGAGCTGGGGCCGGTGGACGGGCTGGTGTGCAACGCCGCCGCGCTCGGGCCGCGCGCGCCACTCGCGCGATTTCCCGCCGAGGAATGGCGCCCCGTGATCGAGACGAACGTGGACGGCACGTTCCACCTCGTGCGCGCGTTCGTGCCCGCGATGCTGCGCTCCGGACGGGGCTCGATCGTGACCGTGACGTCGGGCGTCGGGAACGCCGCGCGCCCGAACTGGGGCGCCTACGGCGTCTCCAAGTTCGCCCAGGAGGGGCTCGCGCTCGCCCTCGCCGCGGAGCTGGAGGGCACGGGTCTGCGCTCGAACCTGGTGAACCCGGGGCCCACTCGCACCGCCATGCGCGCGGCCGCCTACCCGGAGGAGGACCCGGCGGCGCTGCCGGCCCCCGAGGAGTTGACGGACGTGTTCCTGTACCTCGTCTCGGATGCCTCGCGGGACGTGAACGGCCGGCGGTTCGAGGCGCGCGAGTTCCGCGGGGGCGGCGAGCCGCCGCGGTGAGCGCGGCCGGCACCGGGCCGGGAGGCGGCACGGGGGGCGTCCGGCCGGGCTTGGCGGGTGCGGGGGCGCATCTCGCGCCGCCCGCGTTGTTCACCGACCTCTACCAGCTCACCATGCTGCAGGCCTACCACGACGAGGGCCTGCGCGAGATGGCCGTCTTCGAGCTCTTCGTGCGCCGCCTGCCGCCGCGCCGCAACGTCCTCCTCGCCTGCGGGCTCGGGGACGCTCTGCGTTACCTGGAGCGACTGCGCTTCGACTCCGACGCGCTCGATTACCTGGCCTCGCTGGGGCTGTTCACCTCCGGCTTCCTCGAGGAACTCGGCCGGTTGCGCTTCACGGGCGACGTGCGCGCCCTTCCGGAGGGCACCCCCGTCTTCGCGGGCGAGCCGCTGCTGCAGGTCCGCGCGCCGCTTCCCCAGGCCCAGCTGGTCGAGACCTGCCTCCTGAACCAGGTGCACTTCCAGACGCTCGCGGCCTCCAAGGCGCTGCGGGTCGTTCGCGCCGCGAGCGGGCGGCCGGTCGTGGACTTCGGGATGCGGCGCATCCACGGGACGGATGCCGCGCTGAAGGCGGCGCGGGCGTTCCACGTCGCCGGCGCGGCCGCGACCTCGAACGTGCTGGCGGGCCGCGTCTACGGGCTGCCGCTCTCGGGCACGATGGCGCACAGCTACGTCCAGGTGCACGGCGGCGACGCGGAGGCGTTCCGCGCCTTCGCGGCGAGCCACCGCGAGCCCGTGCTGCTCGTGGACACCGTCGACACGCTCGCCGGCGTTCGCGAGGTTGCGCGGCTGGCGCGCGCGCTCGGCGAGGACTTCCGCGTGCGCGCCGTGCGGCTGGACTCGGGGGACCTCGCCGAGCTGGCGCGCGGGGCGCGCGCCATCCTGGACGAGGCGGGGCTCGCGGGCGTGCAGGTGTTCGCCAGCGGTGGCCTGGACGAGGAGGAGGTGGCGCGGCTCGTCGCGGCGGAGGCGCCGATCGACGGCTTTGGCGTCGGCACGCGAATGGGCGTCTCGGCGGACGCGCCGTTCCTGGACTGCGCGTACAAGCTCGTCGAGTATGCCGGCAAGGCCCGGCTGAAGCTCTCGGGAGGCAAGGAGACGCTTCCGGGTGGCAAGGAGGTATTCCGGGTCTCGCGCGGCGGCGAGGACGTGCTGGACGTGGTCGCCCGCGCGGGCGAGGAGGCGGCCGCCGTCCTCGAGGAGGTGCGCGGCCGCGCCGGAGCCGGCGACCTCGGGTCCGGCGCGGCCGAAGGCGGCGCTCCGCTCGCCGTCCGGCCCGTGCTCGCCGACGTGATGCGGCGCGGGCGGCGGCTGGCGGCGGGAGAGGAGTCGCTGGACGCCGCTCGCGAGCGCGCGGCCGCCGGCCTGGTCCGTCTGCCCGGGCGAATCCGCGACCTGGCTCCGGCCGAGCCCCCCTACCCGGTGCTCGTCAGCGCGGCGCTCTCGTCCGAGCGGGAGCGGCGCGCGGCGGAGCTGCGCAGCCGCATCGGGGTCTGATCCTCGCGGGACCTGCCGCGCCCGCCGCGGCCCGCGCCTCAGGCCGGCGTGGACCGCCGCAGCGTCAGGCCGAGGCTCACGAGCGAGAGCAGCAGCGCCAGTCCGGCGAGTACGAGCGGTGTGGAGAAGCCGCCGCCCTCCCCGCGGACCTCGGTGAAGGAGGCCGGCTCTCCGAGCCCTCGGGGCCGCTCCAGCTGACACGCTCCCCGTTCGCGTAGGTCTGCTCCACCCGCCACTCCAGCCGTGCCGCCTCGCGCGGGTTCACGGCCACGAACGGTAGCTCCACGAAGCGCTCCACGCCGATCTCCCCGGTCCAGACCGCGCCGCTCACGCGTCCGGCCTCGTCCTGCACGACGCGCAGCGTCCAGCCGGGCACCTCCGCGAACGAGACGACCCGCACGGCCGCGGGGAAGGCGATCTCCACACGGACGGTGGGGACCGATCGCTCGTTCGGCACGCGCAGCGCGTAGCGCTCGTAGGCGCCGGGCACGGAGCGCTGCGGGTGGACGACGGCGTGGGCGAGGAGCGACGCGGGACTGGCGCTCGCCACCAGCAGCGCGAAGGCGGCCGCCGCGAGGCGCCGCAGCGCCGCCTCGGTCGGGCAGGTCACCCATGGGCGCGGCATCACCGCCCGGGCTCCACGGCCGGGTCGCGCGTGGCCTGCGCGCTCGCGCCGGAATCCGAGGGAGGCGGCACGTACGCGAGGAACGCGGCGAGCACGATCACGGCCGCCATCACGAGCGTCTCGCCGCGGACCGAGCGGCGCAGGGTCGCCGGCTCGCCTCCGGCTCGCAATGCGGGCAGGATCCGGTAGCGGTTGACCGCGCCGTATGCCATGAGCACTCCCAGCCCCGCGACTTTCCCGAGCGCCAGCAGGCCGTAGGTGGAGCGCACGAGATCCATCGGCGAGGGCAGGAAGAGGAGCGTCTGCAGCACCCCGCTGGCCGCGATCGCGAGGACGGCGCCGAGTGCGAGGCCGGAGACGCGGAGCGCGTCCTCGCGAAACCGCTCGTCCGTCCGCTCGGCGAGGAGCAGCACGAGGAGCCCTCCCAGCCAGAGCGTCACCGCCAGCAGGTGGATGGCCTTCGCGGGCACGGCCAGCGCAGGCTGGATCGCCGCGGGGTGGCCCGTGAGTGCTGTGAGCAGGACCGCGCCCAGCCCGATGCCGGCGGCGGGTGCGCGGCGGCGCGCCAACCCGAGAGCCCAGAGCGCGAGCAGGGCCAGGGCGATGCGCAGCCCGCCCACGGCCCCGCTGCGCGTGGCGAGCGCCGCCTGCAGGCCCTCGGCCGTGAGACCCCGTGCGGGCGAGGCGTGCTGCAGCCAGAGCAGGAGGTCCGCCGCCAGCAGGAGCGGGGTGACGATCGCCAGCACCCAGGCGAGCCGGTCGAGCCGGCCGGGGGGGCCCGGCACGACCCAGGTCAGCAGGCCCAGCACGCCAGCGAGGGCCATGGACGCCCCGAGGCCCAGCGCACGCAGGATCGCGGCGGCGACGGGAGGCTCTCCCGTCTCTCCGGCTGGCGAGCCGTGGGCGCGATGGCCACCGGCCGGCGCGTCCGGAGCGGGCGCGAGCGCGCGGTCCGCGGCCGCGACGCCGCCGTGCACGTGGCCGGCATCGACGGCCGCGGCGTCCGGCCCGGCGACCCGGCGCACGTAGAACGCGTAGCTCCCCGCCACCGGATGGCCGTCCGCCGAGACGATGCGCCATGTGACGCGCCAACCCCCCGGCGCCAGCGCCGGCAAGGCGGCGGCGAGGGCGCGCACGTCGGCAGGGTCACGATGCGGCGCCAGCGGCAGCCGGCGGCCGTCCCAGCCGGTGAGCACGATCTCGCTGAAGGAATCCTCGATCGGCTCGCTGAAGACGAGCCGCACCTCGCGAGGGAGCGTCGCGAGCGTGTCGCCCTCCGCCGGCAGCGAGGAGACCAGATGGGCGTGCACCGACGCCGCCGGGGCTCGCGCGACGCGCGTGGCCTCGCCCGCCCCCGCGGCGGCGCTGGCCCGCGGCGCCAGCGCGGCCACGAGAACGATCGCGGCGCGCATCCTCCAGCTCGCGCGGCTCACGGCTGCCAGCGCACTCCGGCGTAGAACGAGCGTCCGTCGGCCGGCTGGAAGAAGCGGCGGGCTGCGTCGTCCACGTTCACCGCGCCCGAGTACGTCTCGTCGGTCAGGTTCTGCACGGCGGCGAAGGCGGTGAGCCCCTGGTCGTGGAGCTCCCACTGGGCGCGGGCATCGAGCACCGCCCAGCCTTCGTTCACCGCCGTGTTCTCGCTGTTCACGAAGAACTCCTGGGGCACCCATGCGAGGCTCGGCGCGAGCGTCACGCCCGCCGGATGGCGGTGGAGAACTCGCGGTAGCCGTCGAGCGAGGTGCGGGCATAGCTCGCGTAGTAGTCGAAGCCGTGGCTCACCGCGCCGGAGGAGAGCTGACCCTTGAAGAAGCCGAAGCTCCCGCCCTGGGCGAACACGTTCACCGGCCGCGCCGTGTAC
>JBHENL010000096.1:0-3144 GCA_046262075.1 Gemmatimonadota bacterium | reverse complement strand
GCTTGTGCAGCATCATCCACGCCGTCTCGTGGCGGCCGATCCCGAGCTGGCGCTGCAGCTGCTTGGCCGAGATCCCCGGGTGGTGGGTGGCGACCAGATAGGCCGCCCAGAACCAGAGCCGCAGCGGCTGGCGCGTGCCGTTCATCACCGTGCCGACGGTCACGTCATACCGCGAGGTCGTCCAGCGAGTCTTTGGGTTCGCTGGTGGTCACGCATCCGTTTCATCCGCTGGCGGGGGAGCGCCTGCCGGTGTTGTTCGAGCGCCGGTGGGCGGGCTCGCGGCTGTATGTGTGCGAGGGCGGGCCGCTGGGGAGCGTGACGCTCCCCGAGGACGCCACCGACCGCGGGCCGGAGCCGGCGGCGGGGCCGTTGACAGTGGAGGTGCTGGTCGAGCTCGTCGAGCTGGTGGGGTCGACCGGCGGCGGGCCGGGCGCCCGGGAGGATCGCTGATGTTGTGCGCGAATCTGGCACAAGCAGATGAACGGCTTGGATCTCAGCGAGGTGAGCGTCGCGCGGTTGCGGGCGCGCCGGCGGCGCCTGGGGCGGGCGGTCGGCGATCCGCAGGCGACGTTGCGCGGGGCACTGCAGCGCCAGGGACGCCGCTGTGGCCGGGCGTCCTGCCGCTGTGCGCAGGGCGAGCTTCACGGCCCGTACTGGTATCTGGCGGTGCACGCCGAGGGTGGCCGGCGGTCGGTCTATGTGCCCGCCCCGCTGGCGGGGGCAGTGGAGGAGCTGGTCGAGGCGACGGTGCGGCGTGAGGCGGCGCTGGCCGAGATCTCGCAGATCAACGTGGAGCTGTTGCGCCGGCGGGCGCTTGGGTGATGGGCGAGCGGCCGGATGGACGGCGAGGCGCGCCAGGCGCTGGCGAACATGGTCGAGGCGGCGCTGGTGGAGGGGGCGGGCGGTGAGCGCTCAGGCGAAGGTCACGAGCGCGCACTGGCAGCGGCTGGCGCTGATCTACGTGCGCCAGTCGACGCTCGCGCAGGTGCGGGAGAACACGCAGTCGACCGAGCGCCAGTACGCGCTGGCGGGCGAGGCCGAGCGGCTGGGCTGGGAGGGGGAGCGGATCGTGGTGATCGACTCAGACCTCGGCGTCTCGGCTCGCGGCGCGAGCGAGCGAGCCGGGTTCAAGGAGCTCGTCGGGCGCGTGTGCGTGGGTGAGGTCGGCGCGATCTTCGGATTGGAGGTCTCAAGGTTGGCGCGCAGCTCCGCGGACCTCCAGCGGCTGCTTGAGCTGTGCGGGCTGACCGACACGCTGATCGTCGACGCCGACGGGATCTATGACCTGCGCAGCTTCAATGACCGGCTGCTGGTTGGGTTGAAGGGCACGATGTCCGAGGCCGAGCTGCACATCCTCGCCGGCCGGCTGCAGGGCGCCAAGCGCGCGGCCGCCGAGCGGGGCGAGCTGCGCTTCCCGCTGCCGGTCGGCTACGTCTATGACGAGGACGGTCAGACGATCATCGACGCCGACGAGGAGGTGCGCGCGGCTGTCGCGGACCTGTTCGCCGCGTTCGCCAAGACCGGCTCTGCCTACGGCGTCGTCGGCGAGTTCGGCGGGCGGCGGTTCCCCAGGCGCGCCTATGGCGGGGCGTGGGCGGGCGAGCTGCGCTGGGGGCGGCTCACGCACTCACGCGTGATCGGGGTGCTTCAGAACCCGGCCTACGCCGGTGCGTACGTGTTCGGGCGCTACCGCTCGCGCCGCGCCGTTCAACCGGACGGCACGATCACGACCAAGACCTCGGAGCTGCCGCGCTCGGAGTGGGCGGTCCTGATCCGCGAGCACCATCCCGGCTACGTCAGCTGGGGGGCGTTCCTCGCCAACGAGCAGCGGCTTCAGGCCAACAACAGCCGGCGTGGCGCGCGTCCGGTGCGTGAAGGCCAGGCGCTGTGCCAGGGGATCGTGCGCTGCGGCGGCTGCGGACGGCCGATGTCGACCAGCCATCGCACCGGGCAGAACCCGGTCTACGACTGCTCGCGCTCGCGCGCCGACCACGTCAACACGCCGGGCTGCCGTGGCGTCAGCGCGCGCGTGGTCGACGAGCTCGTGGCGCGCAGGCTGCTGGAGGCGCTCGCGCCGCAGGAGATCGCCCTCGCGCTCGCCAGCGCCGAGGAAGTCGCCGACCGGTGCGCCCGCTCGAGCCGGGCGCTCGAGCTGCGCGTCGAGCGCGCCTGCTACGAGGCCGCGCGCGCCGAGCGGGCGTTCCACGCCTGCGAGCCGGAGAACCGCTTGGTCGCCCGCAGCCTCGAGAGGCGGTGGGAGCAGAAGCTCGGAGAGCTCAAGGACGCCGAGGGCGAGCTCGCCGAGCAAGCCGCGCCGGCGCCGGAGCCCTCGCCCGAGGAGATCGAGGCGCTCGCGGCGAACGTGCCGGCGCTGTGGGCGGCGGAGACGACTAGCGAGCGCGACCGCAAGCGCCTGCTGCGCGCGCTGATCAGCGACGTCACGCTGACCTCACAGCCCGACGAGCGCGAGCTGCGGCTCGGCATCCGCTGGCGGTCGGGCGCGGCCGAGGAACACCTCACCCTGCGACCAGAGTCGCCCGGTGCGACACGCCGAACCCCTCGCGACGCCGTGGATCTGATCACCCGCCTGGGCCCACACCGCACCGACGAGCAGCTCGTCGCCGAGCTGAAGACCGCCGGGCTGCGCACCGGCACGGGCCTCCCATTCGACGAGCGTGCGGTTCGCTGGGTCCGCTACGCGCACAAGATCGCCGCTGCGCCCAAGCCCCTGCTCGAGCCCGACGAGCTCACCGTCGGCCAGGTCGCCGACCGCCTCGGCGTCAGCGTCGGCGCGGTCTACTACTGGATCAGCCACGGCCAGCTCGCGGCCCGCCGCGGGCCCGCCAACCGCCTATGCGTCCCATTCGGGCCTGACGTCGAGTGGGCCTGCCGCGAGCGGGTCGCCAACTCCGTCCACATCCCCTCCCCAACCGAAACCCTTGCTGCGTGAGGAGCAATATGAAGCCGCCGTGCCGACGGTGACCGAGGTCTGAGCATCGCAGCCCTTGCACTGGAAGACCAGCCGGCGGCGATGCATGACGCCGACCTCGCTGCTCGAGCAGCGCCGGCAGCGAAAGCCCTCCGGCCAGCGCGAGGCGAACAGGTACTCACGGCACGCCTCCTCGTCGGCGAAGCGCTCTTGGA
>JBHENL010000095.1:0-2879 GCA_046262075.1 Gemmatimonadota bacterium | reverse complement strand
AGCTGGTGCGAGAGGCAGGGCCTCGAGGCGCACGGCATGGCCACGGGCGGCGCGCACGAGTTCCCCTTCGGCTGGGTGAAGCTGGTGCCGGCGGCGCACGGCAGTCTCTTCGAGGCCGATCCCGCCTTCAGCACGAACCCGGTGGGGATCCTCTACCGCGTCGAGGGGAAGCTCGTCTACCACATGGGCGACACCGCACTCACCGCCGACGTCCGACTGCTGGGCGAGCTGCACCGGATCGACCTGCTGCTGGCACCGATCGGCGACAACTACACGATGGGTCCCGACGACGCCCTGAAGGCCGTCGAGTTCCTGCAGCCGCGGCTCGTCGTCCCCATGCACTACGACACCTTCGACGTCATCCGGCAGGATGCGGCCGCGTTCAAGCGGCGGGTCGAGGCGGCCGGCGCCGCCCGCTGCGAGCCGCTGGAGCCCGGCGGCGAGCTGGAGTTCTGAGGTCCCGATGACCGAACGGCTGATCTTCGAGCGCTCGCGTCCCGGCGTCGCCGGCGTGCGCTTCCCCGCGCTGGACGTGGAGGAGGTGGACCCGGCCTCGGTCGTCGAGGAGCGGCTGCTGCGCCGCGAGCCCCCGCGGCTGCCCGAAGTGGCCGAGAACGAGGTCGTGCGCCACTTCGTGCGCCTCTCCACGCTGAACCACCACGTGGACAAGCGCATGTATCCGCTGGGGTCCTGCACGATGAAGTACAACCCCAAGGTCAACGAGGACGTCGCGCGCCTGCCGGGCTTCGCGGCGCTGCACCCCGCGCAGGACCCCGCCGAGATCCAGGGCGCCCTCGAGCTGATGCACGAGCTGGGCGAGATGCTGAAGGAGATCGTCGGGATGGACGCGATCACGCTGCAGCCCGCGGCCGGCTCGCAGGGCGAGCTCACGGGCCTGCTGCTGATCCGCGCCTACCACGAGTCCCGCGGCGATCCGCGCAAGCGCGTGCTGATCCCCGACTCCGCCCACGGCACGAACCCCGCCACGGTCGTGATCGGCGGCTACGAGGTCGTCACGCTGCGCTCGAACGAGCGCGGCCAGGTGGACCCTGCCGAGCTCGAGCGCCACCTGGACGGCGACGTGGCCGCGCTCATGCTGACGAACCCGAACACGCTCGGGAAGTTCGAGCGCGAGATCCTGCGCATCACCGCACTCTGCCATGAGGCCGGTGCCCAGGTCTACATGGACGGCGCGAACATGAACGCCCTGCTCGGGATCGCGCGGCCCGGCGACATGGGCTACGACGTCTGCCACCTGAACCTGCACAAGACGTTCTCGACGCCGCACGGCGGCGGCGGGCCGGGATCGGGCCCGGTGGCCGTCCGCAAGCACCTGGAGCCGTTCCTTCCGCACCCGCTCGTGGTCCGCAGGGACGGCGCCTACGCGCTGGACGATGACCGGCCGCGCTCGATCGGCAAGGTGCACTCGTTCTTCGGCAACTTCGGGATGCACGTGCGCGCCTACACCTACATCCGCATGCACGGCGCCGAAGGCCTGCGGGAGGTCTCGGAGACGGCGATCCTGAACGCGAACTACCTGCGCGGCGGGCTCGCCGACCTCTACGACCTGCCCTACGGCCCCGCCTGCATGCACGAGGTGGTCTTCAGCGGGGACCGCCAGAAGAAGAAGGGTGTCAAGACGCTCGACATCGCCAAGCGGCTCCTCGACTTCGGCTTTCACGCGCCCACCACGTACTTCCCGCTGATCGTCTCCGAAGCCCTGATGATCGAGCCTACGGAGACCGAGTCCAAGGCGGAGCTGGACGCCTTCATCGAGACGATGCGCGAGATCGACCGCGAGGCCGGGGAAGATCCCGCGCGCGTGCGGGGCGCCCCCTACACGACTCCCGTGGGCCGCATCGACGAGGGTCGCGCCGGTCGCGAGCTGGACGTCCGCTGGCTGCCCGGGGGCGAGGCCGGCGGTGCCGCGCCGGCGCAGGCGCCTGGACCGCCGGGCGCGGGCTCCGGCGGCCCAACCGCCTGAGGGCGGCCGCCGTGCGCGCGACTGCCGTGGACTCGGTACGCGCGACGTGGCGGCTGGTCCGCTCGCCTCCGGCGCCGGGACCGTGGAACATGGGCTGTGACCAGGCGCTGGCGGAGGCGGTGGGGAGCCGCACCTCGCGCCCGGTGCTCCGGCTCTACGGCTGGTCCGCCCCGACGCTCTCGGTCGGGTACGGGCAGGCGCTGGCCTCGCGTCGCCTGCCACTCGAGGCGCTCCGCCGCCGCGGGTTGGACGCGGTGCGGCGGCCGACGGGTGGTGGGGCGGTGCTCCACGACGACGAGCTGACCTATGCGGCCGTGTTCCCCGCCAGCCGCGCGACGGCCGCCGGCGGAGCGCGCCGGCTCTGCGCACGCGTGCACGAGGCGATCGCAAGGGGACTGGAGGAGCTGGGCGTGGAGGGGCTGGAGCTGGCGCGCGAAGCACCGCGGCGGCTCCTCGCGGCGGGTGCGGGGTACGGGGTTGGAGGCGGGGCGCCGGCGGCCGAGCGGGCGGCATCCCATTCCGGGCTTCCCGGTGCGGGGTGGCGTCCACCCTCGCCTGCCGGAGCGTGCTTCGCGCAGACCAGCCCCTCCGAGCTGGCGTGGCGCGGCAGAAAGCTGGTGGGGAGCGCGCAGCGGCGGCTCGCCGGTGCCATGCTCCAGCACGGCTCGCTGCCCCTGGCGGGCGAGCGGCCGGAGCTGCGCGAGCTCTGGCTGGACGCGCCGCGCCCCGGGGAGGCGGCGACGCTGCGTCAGGCGGCGGGTCGCGCGGTGGATGCCCGCGAGGCCGCCTGCGCGCTGCGCGCCGGTTTCGAGGCGGTGTTCGACGTGGCGCTGGAGCCCGGCTCTCTCACGCCCGCCGAGCAGGAGCGCGCGGGCCTTCTAGCGCGCGAGAGGTA
>JBHENL010000094.1:0-7516 GCA_046262075.1 Gemmatimonadota bacterium | reverse complement strand
CCGGGCCGAGTTGCAGTGGATGCTCACGAAGAGGTCCGCTCCCTCCGCGTTGGCCATCCGCGTGCGGCTCGTGAGCGGGACGAACACGTCGCGCTCGCGCGTGAGCAGCACCCGCAGGTCCGAGCGTCCCTGGAGCTCCGTCGCGAGCGCGTGCGCGACGGCGAGCGTCACGTCCTTCTCGTAGAGCCCCGTGGGACCGATCGCACCCGTGTCGCGCCCGCCGTGCCCGGCGTCGATCACCACCGTGCGGATGCCGGCTCGGGGCCTGGAGCGGCGCGCGCGCGGGGTCTCCGCCTCTGGCAGGGGCGAAGTCTCCGGTCCGGCTGCCGGAGGCGGCGTTCCGGCCTCGGCCGCTTCGTCCGCGGAGGGCGGGGGCGCGGTGGCGAGCGCCGGGGGCGGGTCTCCACGAGGCGCGGGAGGCGTGCTCCTGGCGAGCACGGCCTCGGCGTCCACGCCGGCCGCCGGAGAATAGAGCGTCACCTCGAAGCCGGCGGGCTCCGCCAGGCGCGCGACCTGATAGAGGAACGCCTCCTCGTCGAGAAAGAAGACCAGGCGCCGGGCACCCCGCGCCTCGGGCTCGACCCGGAGGCTGTCGAGCAGCCCCAGCCCGGCCACCGCCTTGGCCGCCGAGGCGTCCGGCGCCGGGCCCTCGACCCGGAGCACGAGCGCGTGGGGCAGGCTCGCGTCGGCTTCGATGCGCGCCGGCATCCCCGAAAAAAAGAACCGGAGCGTTGTGAGCCCCGGCGCGACGAGGTACTCGATGGATCTCGGTTCACCCGGTGGACCGGAACGCAGGCTCGAGGTCTCGGCCTCGAAGTCGAACCGCTCGGGGAAGATCGCCGGCAGCCCCTGCTGGATGAAGGAGAAGGGCACGTACAGATCGCCGGCCTCGAAGCGCGGCGCGTGCGGGATCTGGTGCAGCGACCCCCGGGCCTCGACGAAGGGCAGGTCGCGGCGAAAGACGAGCCGCTGGTCGAGCACCGTGAGCGCCGCGCGCTCTCCCACCTCGAGCCACTCGAGGCGGCCGCCGAAGCCGCGGGCGAGGTCGTCGAGCGCCACGTAGCGGAGCGCGCCGAGCCGGCGCGTGGGGATCTCGGCCCGGCGCGTGCCCAGGTCCAGCGTGAAGGTCTCCTGCGCGGCCGCGACCCCGGCCGAGGCGAGAGACGCCAGCACCAGCAGGCCGGCCAGCGAGACGGTCCGCGCGGAAGCTCGGGCGCCGCCGCGCCGCCGCTCAGACATTCTTCACCGCGCGCTCCATCTCGCGGTCCAGCTCGCGGCGCCGGAGGGACTCACGCTTGTCGAACTGCCGCTTCCCGCGCGCGAGGCCGAGGGTGACCTTCGCGAACCCGCGGCTGAAGTGCACGTCGAGCGGCACGATCGTGAGGCCCTTCTCCGCCGCCTTTCCCACCAGGCGGCGCAGCTGCCCGCGGTGGAGCAGGACCTTGCGGGCACGCGTCGGCTCGACGTTGTGACGATTCGCGGCCTCGTACGGGCTGATGTGCACGTTGTGGAGCCACAGCTCGCCGCGCTCGATCGCGGCGAAGCCGTCCTTCAGGTTGACGCGGCCGTTGCGGATCGACTTGACCTCGGGACCCACCAGGACCAGGCCAGCCTCGAAGGTCTCGAGGATCTCGTAGTCGTGGAAGGCCTTGCGATTGCGGGCGACAGGGGAATCGGGGCTCATCGGCGTCCGCCGGGGCGGGGCTCCGCCTCGCGCCGGGAGCGGCCACGCGAGTTGCGGAGGTGCAAGATACCGGGCGCGAAAGGCTTCTTCAAGGCGAGGGGACGCGACCGCCTCGGCTTGTGTCGCGCGCGCAGCCGGTCTTATCTTCACGGGCTCCCGGCGCCGAAGTGGCGGAATTGGTAGACGCGCACGATTCAGGGTCGTGTGGGCTCACGCTCGTGGGAGTTCGAGTCTCCCCTTCGGCACCACCCCTCCTCGCCATCCTCTCGAGCCGCTCCGGAAGCTCGCTGCGGCTGCGCACCCGCCCGCCGGCCGGGTTCCCGCGCAGGACCTCCCGCCCCTCAGCGCCTGATCGCGACGATCGGTGCGGCGCGGATCTCTCTCACGCCGGGTGCGGGCGCGCCGGGATCCCGATACACGAGATCCAGACCGAGCGAGGCCTCCATGCGCACGGAGCCGACCAGCCCGGCCGCGTCCACGGGCACACGGACCTGGCCGGCGTCGAGGTCCGCCTCCGTGAGCGCCACCTCGAACTCGCGCGGTCGCTCGGCGCCTCCGCCTCCCTCCCCGCCGCCTCCTCCGCCCCCGGAGAAGATCCGCACGCGCGCGAAGAGCGGCCGCGTGGCCGGCGAGAGCGTGACCAGCTCGTCCACCGTGAAGCGCTGGAAGCGCAGCAGCACCGTGTCGGCGGCGGCGAGGACCTCGCCGTCGGAGGGGTCGGCGAACCGCAGGTTCACCGCGGGCGGCGCCAGGCGGATCTCGCTCGGCGACGTCGTGGCGGGCACGCGCCCCACCACCTCGCCGAAGCCCAGGTGGTGATCGTGGAAGCGGACGAAGAGCACGTAGCTGCCGGCGGCGATCCTGCCGAAGGAGAACTCGCCGCGGCGGTTCGTCAGCGTGCGGGCCTGAACGGGGCTCGCCAGCTCCTGCTCCAGGGGCAGCCCGTCGTCCGGCGTGATCACGACCTCCACGTTGGCGAGGCCCTCGAGGCCGCTGGGGTCCGCCGCGACGCCGAAGACGAAGGCGTCGCCGCGAGGGAAGTCGTCGGTGATCGAGTCGGATCCGAGCGGGTCGGCGTCGCCGCCGTCGCAGCCGGCGATCGCGCCCGCCAGCAGCGCGGCGGATGCCCAGCGGGCGAGGAGGGTGGTGTTTCGCTCGCGCAGCATGGCCGCACGATAGATCGCGGCGCGGGCGACCGAAACCCCGAGCTCCACCGCTCGCTGGCAGCGGATTCCACGGTCGCTTGAATCGACTTCGCGCGCTCCGTATGATTGCGACGAGATCCGAGTGACGCGGCGCTCGGCGCCGTCCCGCTCCCCCGACCCGCTTCCGACGGGCCACACCGGAGGAGGTCCCCGCCACATGTCCACACTGGGTCAGGAGCTGCGTCTCTTCACGCTCGAGGAGGCGCAGCGCGTACTGCCGCTGGTGAAGTCCATCGTGCGCGGCATCCTCGAGGACCACGCCGTGCTGCAGCGCAAGGCGATCGAGCTGCGCGAGCAGAAGCGCGCGGCCACCACCGCAATCGGCCGCTCCGTGCGCACCGCCGGCCGTGCCCTCGCGCACGAGGTGGAGGAGCTCACGGACCGCGTCAACGAGGCGCTGGCCGAGCTCGCCGCGCTGGGGGTGGAGTTCAAGGGCTACGAGGAAGGGCTCGTCGACTTTCCGGCGCGCCGCGGCGACGAGATCGTCTACCTGTGCTGGAAGAGCGACGAGGAGCGGATCGCGCACTGGCACACGCTCGAGGGGGGCTACGCCGGCCGCCAGGAGCTGGACGACACGATCGAGTAGCGCCGCCCTCGCTCAGCCGGCCCGGAGCGCCTCCTTGGCGTGCGCCGCGGCCGCCTGGCGGTCCGCTCGATACGAGCTGCGCACGAGGGGGCCCGCCTCCACGTGGCGGAAGCCCAGGCTCTCGCCGAGCTCGGCGAGCTCGCGGAACTCCGCCGGAGAGACGTAGCGCGCCACCTCGAGGTGCCACGCGCTGGGGCGCAGGTACTGCCCCAGCGTGAGGATCTCGACCCCGCGCTCGAGCAGGTCGCGCATCACGCCGACCACCTCGTGGGGCTCCTCGCCCAGCCCGAGCATCATCCCCGTCTTCGACACCACGTCGGGCGCCAGCCGCTTGACGCTCTCCAGCACCCCCAGCGAGACGTCGTAGACGCCGCCACCGCGCGCCAGCCGGTAGAGTCGCGGGACCGTCTCGACGTTGTGGTTCAGGATGTCCGGCCCCGCCTCGAGCACGGTCCGCAGCGCCGCCTCGGATCCCTGGAAGTCGGGGGTCAGCAGCTCGATTCCGGTGCCCGGGCACTCGCGGCGCACCGCGCGCACGGTCTCGGCGAAGATCGAAGCCCCTCCGTCCGCGAGGTCGTCGCGATCCACCGACGTGATCACGACGAAGTCCAGGCGCATCCGCCGCACCGCGTCGGCGACCCGCTCGGGCTCGGCGAGGTCCAGCTCCCGCGGGACACCCTTCGACACGGCGCAGTAGCGGCAGCCGCGCGTGCACGTGTCTCCCAGGATCATGAAGGTCGCCACGCCGTGGCCCCAGCACTCGCCGACGTTGGGGCAGTGCGCCGCCTCGCACACCGTGTTCAGCTCGAGGTCGCGGAGGATCGCCTTCAGGCTCGTGTAACGCTCCCCGCCCGGGGCGCGGACCTTCAGCCACTCCGGCTTGCGCTCGCGAATGGGCGGAGCCGGGCTCGCCGTGGAGGGGACCGGGTCGAACGCCGCCTGCAGGGGGGCGGCGGACGATCGGCCGCCGATCTGCAGGAGCTCGGTCATGCGCAGTCTCCGCCGAGCAGCGGGTCCAGGCCGTACTCCCGCGCGAAGGCGGCGACGAGAGCGTCCTCCACCTCCCGGCGGTCGGGTGCGCGGCCGAGCAGCTCGGCCAGCGACGTCACACCACGGCCGGCGATCCCGCAGGGGACGATCACGTCGAAGAAGCTCAGATCCGTGCTCACGTTCAGCGCGAACCCGTGCAACGACACCCAGCGCGAGACCTTGATCCCGATGGCGCACACCTTCCGCTCCCCGACCCAGACGCCGGTGAGCCCGGGAACCCTCCCGCCCTCGACGCCCAGCGCGGCGAGCGCGCGCAGCACCGCGTCCTCGATGCGGCGCAGGAACCGGTGCAGGTCCTGCCCGTGACGCCGCAGGTCGAAGACGACGTAGCCCACGATCTGGCCCGGCCCGTGGAACGTCACGTCTCCGCCGCGATCGGTGTCGCGCAGCGCGATGCCGCGCCGCAGGAGCTCGGCCTCGGAGAGCAGCACGTGCCCCTCGGCGCTGCCGCGCCCGACCGTGACCACGGGGGGATGGCTCAGCAGGACGAGCGTGTCGGGCGCGCGGCCGGCGCGCACGTCCTCGACGAGCCGGCACTGCAGCGCGAACGCCTCGTCGTAGCCCAGCTCGGTGAGCCGGCGGACGGAGAGCGGGCGGGCGGCCGGGAGCGGACGGACTCCGGCGGCGGACGCTGCGGGAACCGGGACGGGCGACATGGCCCCAAGCTACCCGCCGGGAGGTGGCCCTTCAATACGACCCCGGGCGGACAGGGCGGCGCGCCGGCCCCTACACCACGTGCAGAACGGGGCAACGCGCGTTCTGGATGACGCGGATGGGACGACTCCCGAAGAAGAGCTTCTTGATCTCGGGCTCGTGGCTGCGACCGATCACGATGACGTGATCCTCCCCGGCGGTCTCGACGATCGTCCTCACGAGCTTGCCCTTGCGCACGACCCCGCGAACCTCGACGCCGCGCGCCTCGAAGACCTCGGAGATGCGCTCGACCCACCGCTCCGCGGCCCCGCGGGCCTGGCGCAGGTCGTCCACGGACAGCACCGTGACGCCGATGCGCAGCGCCTTCGCGACTCGGGCCGTGAACGCCGCCAACGTCACCCCCGCCGGCTCGCCGCCCGTGCAGACGAGGAACCGGTAGCGCTGGGGCCGCACGTTCTTCACGAACAGGGTCGAGACCTCGTTGAACTGGGCGAGCTTGTGCTGCAGGCGCCGGTTCGTTCCCGCTCCGATGATGAGCAGGTCGCAGGGGTGCGCGCGCGTCTCGCGGCGGATCTCCTCGGCGATCTCGCCCTCGCGCATTCGCAGGTGGACGCTCTCGCCGTAGGTTCCCTGGAGCTCCACCTCGAAGACTCCCACCGCACTCGCCCGCAGCGGGTGACGGACTCGCGGTCGGCCGTCGGCCTCGACGCGGAGCAAGCCCTCCTCGCGCAGCACGTCGCGCGCGTGGCGCAGGGCCGTCACGCCGGGGATGTCGGTCTCCCATTGCGTGAGCTTCTCGCGCGAGAGCCGCACCTCGTCACGCACCGAAGGCGGCACCGCCTCGGAGACGAAGAGGATCGTGAGGTCGCCGCCGAGCGCCTTCACGATGCGGATCGCGAAGCCCAGCGTCTCCTCCGACTCCCGCCCGCCGCCCACGCAGACGAGCAGCCGCAGCCGCCCCTCCTCCCAGGCCGGGGCGGCGGCGATCTGCTCCGCGCGGAGCGGCTCCCGCGGGGACCCGGTCACGGCCGCGAGGGGGCGCCGAGGAGCGGCCAGTACGCGAACGCCACCGCCAGGAGCAGACCCAGGGAGGCGAGCGTCAGCCACGCGCCGCCGCGCTGAAAGTCGCGGCTGCGCAGGTAGCCCGAGGCGTGGATGATGCGCGCGGCCGGGGTCCCGGTCGGCGTGAGGAAGGCGAAGGCCGAGGAGAGCGCGATCACGAAGCCCGCGGCGAGCACTCCCACGCCGCCGCGCTCGGCGGCCGCGAGGAAGAGCGGCCCGAGCACCGCCACCGCCGGACCGTTGCTCATCACCGAGGTGAACAGGATCGTCAGCGTGGCGACCAGGGTCAGCAGGGCGGGGGCGATCCCAAGCGCCGCCCCCGGCAGCGTCTCGAGGAGCGACCCGCTCAGCCACGCCGCCGCCCCGGTGCGCTGCATGGCGACTCCCAGGGAGAGCGTGGCGGCGTACAGAAGGATCACGCCCCAGTTCACGCCCGCGTTGTAGTCCTCCCACTGCACGAGCCCGATCACAAGATAGAGGCTGGCTCCGGCCAGGGCGACGATCCCGAGGCCCAGCCTCTCGTTCATCGTCGTCCAGCCCAGCAGCGTGAGCCCGAACACGGCGACCGTGAGGACGTCGCGGGTGTTCCAGCGACCCTCTTCCCGCACCACGCGCCGCAGGGCAACGAGCGTCCTGTGCAGGTCGTGCGCCTCCGGGCGGAAGCGGCGCCGCAGGAGCCAGGCGGCCACCGGGATCTGGAGCAGCACGAGCGGATAGGCGTGCACGACCCAGTCCACGTACGAGACGCTGGTCCCGTAGAGGCGCCGCCAGTAGTCGATCATGATCGCGTTGCGAGCACCCCCCGAGGGGGTGCCGAGGGCGCCCAGCGCGCAGCCGTAGGCGATCGACAGCAGCAGCATGGCTCCCAGCTCCTCGACGCGCTCGGACTGCTGCTCGCGGGCCAGGCGCAGGATCGTGACGCCCACCGGCAGCATGATCGCCGCGACGGTGTGCTCGCCGACGAGCGAGGCGAGCACGGCCGAGACCGCCACCAGCCCCGTGGAGATCCGCGCCACGTCCGGGCCCGTCGCGCGCAGGAGGTAGTAGGCGAAGCGCTTGTCGAGGCTCTGCTTCACGATCGCCACCCCGATCATGAGCGAGCCCATGATGAAGAAGACCGAGTCGCTCATGAAGCTCGCCGCCACCTCGGCGGGACCGGTGACGCCGAGCACGACCTGCGCGACGGCGATCAGCAGCGCCACCGCGGGCAGCGGGATCGGCTCCGTCACGAGCAGGATGCCCACGGCCACGGCGATCGCGAGGGTGGCGTGGCCC
>JBHENL010000093.1:0-3335 GCA_046262075.1 Gemmatimonadota bacterium | reverse complement strand
GGGGAGGCGGCAGTGCCGCTTCCCCCGCGTCGTTTGCACACCGGGCCGCCGCACGGCCCGCCGCGGGGGCGGCAGCGAGGATCGCGGGAATGGTCGCGTGCCTCTGAGCCCAGCGGTCGAGCACGATCGCGACAGCCTGCTGCGGGCAGGAGCCGGCGCGCTGCTGGGAGCGCTTCCCCTGCTCTACACGATGGAGATGTGGTGGTACGGCCGGACCGTGCGCGAGATCCACGTGCTCGCCTGGCTGGCGGCGACGGCCGGTCTGCTCGCGCTGTGCCTGCTCTTCGGCGGGTTCCGGCGCGGCCGCGGCGAGCGGCTCCACCTGGATCTGCCGATCGCGCTCGGCATCGGTGTCGTGGCCGCCGCGGGAACCCTGCTGCTGGTCGGCCAGATCCAGCCGGGCACGACGCCGTTGGCGACGGCCGTGCGCATGGTCGGAGTGGAGGCCGTGCCCTGCGCGATCGGAGCGGCGCTCGCCCTCACACAGCTGCGCCCGCGGCAGCCCTTCGAGGACGTCGATCGGCGGATCGAGAAGCTGCCCCAGGACTGGCAGAAGGTCCTCGCCACGATCGTCGGCGCCGTGTTCGTCGCCTTCAACATCGCCCCCACGGAGGAGCCCTGGAAGATGACCATGGAAGCCGAGCCTCCGCACTTCCCGCTCGTGGTCGTGTTCTCGCTCGTCGTGTCCTACGGGGTCGTCTTCCTCGCCGACTTCGCCGACCGCCCCCCGCACCACGGCGAGGGGCTGCTCGGCAGTCCGCTCGCCGAGACCTTCGTCTCCTACCTGATCTCGCTGGTCGTCTCCTACACGTTCCTGCGCGCGTTCGGCCACGTGGATGGCTCGACGCCGCTCTACTACCAACTCGCGGGAACCGTGATGATGGGCTACGTCACGAGCATCGGCGGTGCCGCCGGTCGCGTCCTGGTGGTGGGATGATCCCCTGCGCGGCGCGAAGTCCTCGGGGGCCCTGGTGACGCCGGCCCGCGGCCGCCGCCGGGCCGACGCGACCGCCCGGCCGGCTTCCGGCGAGGAGGAGAACGCGGGGCGCGGCGAACGCAAGGGGCAGCGCAGTCAGGAGGACGCCCCCTCGGCGCTCTCGCGCGCAGTCGCCGCCGCGAGCGGCGCGGTGGTGCTGGCCCTGTTCGCCTACCTCGTGGCGCGCAGCTTCGCGCCGATGGAGCCAGCGGCGGTAGCGGTGACCCTCGCGGCGGGCGAGATCCGCAACGGGCCGGGTGGCTGGTACGTGCCGCTCGAGGTTCGCAACACGGGCGGAGCCACCGCGAAGCAGGTGGAGGTCGAGAGCGCGCTGGAGTCGTCCGGAGGCGGCGAGCCGCTCACCGTGCAGACGACGCTCGACTACCTGGCCGGCGGCGAGGAGCAGCGAGTGTACGCGGTGTTTCCGCGCCACCCTCGGGAGGGCCGCGTCGTCACGCGCGTGCGGAGCTTCCAGGAGCCGTGAGGCCGAAGAGATCGGCCGCATCCGGCGCCGCCGTGGCACGGCGCGTCGGCGGGCTTGCGCACGCCGGTGGATGCGGCCGGGATGTGCCGGGAGGAGGACGCGCCGCTCGGAGCGGCTAGTGCTCCTTCTGGAGCTGGAAGATCGGCTGGTCGCCCGCCCACTCGCGGGCTACGACTCCGTCGATCCAGAGCTCGACGAGCAGCATCGTGACGTATCCCTGCGGGAGCTCGATCGAGCGCGAGAGGCGGTCGATCGCCCACCACTGGCGAGGGTGCTTCTGCAGGAACCCGAGGACCTGCGCCTGGGCGTCCTGCCAGCCAGTGAGCCCGTCGAAGGAGCTAGAGCTCGAGTGCGCGAGAGTGACCATGCGTCTCCCGATGGTTGGTGGTCGCAGCGCGGCGATGGGCAGTTTCCATGCCAGCCAGCGTAGCAGGCCACGCGGGCACCGGCATGCCCCGGCGCTCCGAGGGGAGCTCGTCCGCGCAGCGCGTGGCCGTACAAAAACCGGACGGCGCGCAGTGGCCGAAAGCGCGACGGAGCGCCGCCGGCCGCGCAGCGGTTTGCCGGAAAAGTGGCAGGAGGAGAGAGCGATGATCCCGGTCGAGGGACGCCGCCGCGTGCGGGCGGCCGTGCAGGGCCGCGTGCAGGGTGTGGGCTTCCGGATCTTCGTGCGCCGCATCGCGCGCGAGCTCCAGCTCGCCGGTTGGGTGCGCAACCGCCCCGATGGCGCGGTCGAGCTCGAGGCCCAGGGCAGCGCCGAAGCCGTGAGGGCTTTCTTGAGCCGGCTCGGCGAGGGGCCGGTGGGCGCACGCGTCGACGCGTTGGACGTGGCGGATCTGGAGGGCACTTCGGAAGGCGGCGCGTTTGAGATCCGTATCTGAGAAGCTGCGGCTCGCGGTCGCGCCGCTTGCGCTGACGGTGGCGCTGGGGCTCGCCTCCGGTTGTGCCACCGTGCGCGCCGCGGCGGGCGAGCCTTCGTCGCTGGCGGACGTGCTCTCGGGACTGATCTGGCCCCTGCGCTTCGACGGCGCCGGGAACGTGCGCTCCCGCTATGGGTACCGGGGATGGGGCGGCGGCGCAGGTCGATATCACTACGGGCTCGACCTGCAGGCGCGCCGCGGAGATCCCGTCTACAGCGTCGCGGCCGGTACCGTCGCCGCGACCGGAGAAGGCGGCGCCTACGGGCGTCACGCGCGCGTGGACCACGGTCACGAGCTCTCGAGCTTCTACGCTCATCTCGAGCGGGTCCTCGTCCGGTCGGGCGAGCCCGTTCGCAGGGGGCAGGTGCTGGGGCTCGCCGGCGCGACCGGGAACGCGACGGGGACGCACCTGCACTTCGAGCTGCGGTGGGGAAGTCGCTGGGTGGATCCATGGGCCGTCCTCCCGCGCCTGCGTTGACGAAGCCGCCACGTCCCGCCGCCGAGCGCCGCGTGGCAGCCGCGGTCGTGGAGCCGTCCTCGGGCCGGGACGAGGTCGCCGCGCGGTTGCGGCGCGCGATCCGTGACGTGCCGGACTTCCCCAGCCCCGGGATCCTGTTCCGCGACCTGACGCCCGCCTGGGCAGACGCCGCGCTCCTGAAGGCGCTGGTCGCGGCCCTGGAGGCGCCGGTGCGCGGGAGAGGCGTGACGCAGGTCGCTGGTATCGAGGCCCGCGGCTTCCTGCTCGCGGGCGCTCTGGCCTGTCGTCTGGAGGCGGGAGTCGTTCCGCTGCGCAAGCCGGGAAAGCTCCCCCGCCAGCGGCGGCGCGTCGACTACGCGCTCGAGTACGGCACCGACGCGGTCGAGATGCACACCGACGCGCTGACGAAGGGCACGCGCGCGCTGGTGATCGACGACGTGATCGCGACGGGCGGGACGGCGCGCGCGACGTGCGATC